>NZ_JBVIHP010000002.1:184967-553523 GCF_055570235.1 Streptomyces sp. NPDC031274
GTCATCCCTGCGGCGACGTACTTCTGCTCCATATGCTCCGTAGAGAACACCCCCCCCCCCCCCCCCCCCCCCCCCCCCCCCCCCCCCCCCCCCCCCCCCGTCCTCCCCCCCCCCTCCCCCCCCCCCCGCCCCCCCCCAGAGCCGCCCGGGGGGAGCCTGCCACGGTCCCTGCCACGGCCCGGTACAGGTTGGTGTACGGCTGCGGGCGGGGTGGGGCGGGGTGTTCGATCTACCGCATAGAGTGACCATGCGCCTGGCTGGTCTGTATGAGGCTTCCGGCGGCGAGCGAATGAGGCTGTGATGAGTGAACTGACGAAGCCCGAGATCGACCTTCCGGAGGGTGACGCTCCCATCGAACTGACCATCCGCGACCTTGTTGTCGGGGACGGGCTTGAGGCGAAGCCGGGCAGGGTTGTCCGGGTTCACTACGTCGGGGTCACCTTCGAGTCCGGGAAGGAATTCGACACCTCCTGGGACCGGGGCCAGACGTTCAAGTTCGCCGTGGGCGGTGGCAAGGTCATCAAGGGCTGGGACCGCGGGGTCAGAGGGATGAAGGTCGGTGGTCGGCGCGAGATCATCGTTCCCCCGCGCCTCGGCTACGGCAAACAGTCACCCTCGCCGTTGATTCCGGCGCACTCGACACTCGTCTTCGTGGTGGACCTGCTCTCCGTCGCAGTCTGATGGCCGTTCCCGCCGACGCCGGTCAGCGCCTCACGCTGCGTGGCGTGGGTGGAATCGTCAGGAGCGGGTGGTAGTGGCCGACTGGAAAGTGCTCACCGATGAGTTGACCGTCGGCCTCCACCCAGGCGTGGGCCATGAAGGGTCTGGTGCGTACGCCTGTGCACCAGGTCGGCCATGTTCCCCGTGCGCGGCAGAGCAGAGCGGTGGCAATCGAACGCTGCAGGCACGCCTGTCCGGCGCAGCGCAGGCTCACCGACACCACGGCCTGTCGTGCGGCGATCGCCTGCTCGGCAGTGGCGGGGGCGGCGCCGCGGCGGACGAACTCCAGTACCGCTCTGAGCCGGGCCGGTCGCAGCTTGGCGAGGATGCGGGCGACGGCGACGGCCACCAGCGGTACGAGCCTTCGGTGCATGACAAGTCGGTGTCGCTTGTCGAGTGCGACGGGGGCGCTCATGATGTGGTCCTCAACAGCCGGGCAGTGGTCAGCTCGTCGGTCACGCGTACGACGTCGCGGTGGGCATCACCCGGATCGATGGCGTGACGCAGGGCCAGTCGGTCGGCCACCTCCTCGCTCCCACATCCGTCGAGCAACAGACGCAGTACATCGGCGCCCGTGCGGTTGAGCTGCCAGTAGCGTCCGGTGAGCTGGTGAAGGAGGACGGCGCCGTCGTCGGTCTCGGCAACGGCGACATCGGGGTCCAGGGTCAGACGCATGGTTCTCCCGAAGGGGTGCGGGTGGCCCGTGCGGTGCGCAGCCAGGTCTCGCAGCCGAGCAGGTGCTCGACGGCGATGTCCCTGGTCAGGCCCGCCTGGGAGGAGAGGAGTTGGGCGCGCAGCAGGCCGGGGTCGATGAGGCCCAGGTCCGCGAGGGCCGAATCGGCGAACAGCTCCACCAGCGTGCCGAGGTTGTGCCGCCAGCCGACGCGGAGGTCCGCGCTGAAGTCGCCCTTGGTGGAACGGCTCAGGATGGGGTCCGGCACGATACCGCGCATCGATTCGGCGAGCAGTGGCTTGTAGCGCCACGGGGACGTGCGTTCGTGCGGTCGCACAGCCAACGCCGCTTCCACGACGCGGTCATCGAGGAAGGGCTGGTGCAGCTGGATCCCGGCCGGTGTGAACAGGCGGGAGAACTGCCGGTACGCGGGGGCGGTGGTGCGCAGCGCCAGGAGGGTCTGGTGCTGTCCGCGGTCCGCTGCCAAGGGGGTCATCTCCTGGGCCGTCCGCCGAAGTGCCTCACGGGCGGTGTCCGCGGCGTGGGGCGTCACCCAGGCAGGCGCCCGCAGGGGTGCCACTCCCCAGCCGAGGGACGGGCGGCGGCCCTGTGGATACGGCTCAGTGAGGTGGTCCGCCTGGTCTCGCCACCAGGTCGCGATGCTGTCGTCGCGTGCCAGTTCGGCCACGGTGGGCGCCAACGGCCAGCGGTGGAGGGCGCTGTAACCGCGCAGGTGCCTGAGTGCGGTGAGCGGGCGTCGGCGCAGCAGCCGGTGGAGGTATCCGGGGAACCCGTAGAACAGCTCGTCACCTCCGTGCCCGGCCAGGTGGTGGCGTGATCCGTGTGCCGCCAGGGTGTCGGCCGTGAAGCGCATGCGGGCCAGGGTTCGGCCGAACAGATAGGGCTGCTCGGTGTCGGCTGCCTCGTCCGGATCCGCGAAGACCGTGGGGAGTTCACGCTGAGGCACGACCACGTGCCTGGCCCTCTGCAAGGACTGAGCGGCCAGGCGGGCGAAGACGGCGTCGTCATTGCCTGTCTCGGCCTCCTCCCAGCGGAAGGTGATCAGCTCAGGGTCGTCGCGTGCGGCCAGGAAGCAGAGCGTGGTCGAATCCATCCCTCCGGACAGATCCGCGCTGAGCCCGCCCCGCGTACCGGGTCGGGTGGCCGTCGCCGTATGCAGGGCATCGCGTACGTGGGCCGCGCCCGCCTCCAACGAGACGTCCGGAGAAGGCGGTTGCCACCAGCGGACCTCTCGGGTGGTGCCTTCATCCATGATCAGGCAGTGGTCCGGCGGTACGGCGGACACCCCTGACCACATGCTGCGTTCATTCAGCGGGGGCGGCAACATGCCGCCGCAGGCGACGCGGGTGGCCAGCGCCTGTTCGTCGATGTCGGCACCGGCCAGCGCGGCAAGCGGCCTCGCCCGGTCCGCTGCGACCGGCAGGCCGTCGACGCTGGTGTGGAAGATCTGCCGCAGACCCGTCACGCTGCCCTGCACCCGTATCCGGCCGTGCACCAGGGCCACCAGGTGGAAGCTGCCGGGCAGAGCCCGAGCCAGGGCGCCCACGTCGGACAAGGTGCGTACGCGTTCCGCCAGTTGTGCCAGCCGGGTGGGGGTGACCGGGCAGAACCCGATCACCGCCACCCGCACCGGGCCCGCGTCCGCCTGGACGAGTTCGTCGGACGGCCAATTGCCCGCCACCCAGGGCAGCCCCGAGCGGTGCGTCAGGATCCGGGACGCCTGGAACGGGAGAGCGCTGCGCCGCACGTCCGGCAGGACGAAGAACCCGGTGGGCATCTACATCAGCCCCAGCCCTGCTCGCCGAGGACGTCGGTGTACCGGCTGCCGAACCCCAGCGTGTCCTCGGAGAACTCACCCACCGACGTCAGCATCGGCGGCTCGTAGACCTCGTTGACCTGCTGCTCGCCCTCAGTCGTTCTGTCGCTCATGGCACTTCCTTTCGGCTGTCGGATTGCATTTCGGTGTGCGCCGCCGCCCCTGCGCTCCGGCTGAAGGGTTCGGCGTTCCCGGCCGCATCGAGCGCGGGAAGTCTTTCGGCCATGCGCCGCATCGCTCGGCGACTCCGGCATGGATCTGCTCGAATCCGGTGAAGGGGCAGTCAGAGGTGGGGAGTTGTACTCGTCGCCGACGCGAGCAACCTTGCGGCCGCCTGACGGGTCCTTACTATGACAGAATCATGACGAGAAATGACAAGGAAGTGACTCATCGGTGGTATCGCCTTCGCTGCCTTCGGTCACAAACTCGTCCCGGCGCGTATGCCAGGCCTGGGACGAACGTCTGGAACCGGACTGGACGCCGATGACTCCCATTGGTCAGTCTGGGACGGGCGCTGACGCTGTGGCACGGAAGCTCTGAACGGTGATTCCCCTCGCGGTCGCCCCAGTTCCCGCACCACGTCCGTTCGGAGGACCTCGCTCGTGAGCCACCAGATCCCGAACAGCCCGCACGACCGGCCCTCGCTGCCGACCGGCCAGGCCGAGCCCCCGTACGACCACCCCGATGACGGCTACCTCGGTGAGACCCGGCCCGCCACGGCGCCGGGCCCCGCTGCGACGCCCGGCCCCGCCGCGACGCCGGGCCCCGGCCCCGCCGGTCACACGGCCGACACCAAAGCCCCCTACGGCTACGACCCGTTCGGACGGCCGTACTCCGACAAGTCCAGGAACATCGCGGGAGTGCTCTCCATCTTCCTGGGCCCCCTCGGCTTCGGCCGCTTCTACACCGGCCACAACGGCATGGCGCTCTGTCAGCTCTTCACCCTGGGCGGCCTCGGCGTCTGGACGCTGATCGACGGCATCGTCCTGCTCACCGTCAGGGGCAAGACCGACGCCGAGGGCCGTGTCCTGCGCGGTTGACGGCCGACACGATCAGCTGCGGCGGTGCCTGATCCGCAACCGGCCGTACCCCATGTTCCCGGAGATCCGGATGCGCGGCCCGCTCGATCCGCCGCGCAGCGGGGCTTTGTAGGCAGGTTGCTTCCAACTGGCGGTCAGGCCCTCGTAGTCGACCGTGGCGTCACGGGGCACGACGATCCAGGCCCACCCGTAGTCCAGACGCAGCTCGATGTCGACCACCGGGTGCTTGATGACGGCTCGTGACAGATCCAGGTACACCTTGCCCATCTTGGAGGTGACCCTGAAGACCTGCGGCACGTGCCATCCGCCGCGCCGCTGGATCAGCCCGCCGACGGAGTCGACGACGACGGTCGGGCCCTCGTCCCTGGCGGGCAGCGAGGCCAGGGCCGACGCCAGCTCGCCGGGTGTCTCGGCGGTGAGCGCGACGTGCAGACGCGCATCCATCTCCTCCTGGGGGATGCGCCCCTCGGCGAAGGCCTCTTGGAGGCGTTCTACAGTCATGTCGCGGTCAACCTCGGAGATCCGCGACGGCAAGTTTTCTGGCACGGAGGACATGCCGCAACCATAGCGTCGGTCGACTCGCGGTGGTCCAGCGCTTACTAGCATGAACACGCCTGTCCGCCAACGTACTTGTGGGACGGACTCATGGCTCCGGGCCCGCCGCGGCGCGAATCCTCCACATCGCCGCAGGTCACGTCGGGATAGCAAGGAACCTGCCATTATTTTCTTGAGGTTTGACGCATTCCCTGTCTAGAGTTGTGACTCGCGTGACGAAGTGAAGTCAAGTTCTGTGACGACTCAGGGGGGAGTCGGAATGGCTGTCGTGAACGGCGGAGTACGCCGCCGGACCAGCGAACTGTAGGCCTGCGTCAGCGCACGATCAGTATGTACATCCTTCCCGGCCTCTCTCCCCGACTCAGGGGTGGCGAAGCCGTTCCCGCCGCATTCGTCCGGTGGCTTCCCGGTGTCATCCGGCCAACCCGTCATCTCGCAGGACTCGTGAGCCCGCCGACAAAGTCCTCGATCCCTTCGATACCAGGAGTAGACGAGAATGATGGATCTCCTCGGCGCGAGAAGCGTGTCCGAGATCTTCGAACTGCACGCTCGCGAACGCGGTCACCAGCCGGCGGTCGCCCTCGTCAGTGACCCTTCGGATCCGGCGTCGGCCCAGCTGCTCAGCTATGCCCAACTGGACCAGGCAGCACGCGTGTTCGCGCAGCAGCTACTGCAGGTGTGCCCAGTGGGCTCCCGCGTGCTGCTGCTCCAGCCGACGTCCGCCGAGTTCGTCGCGTCCGTGCTCGGCTGCCTCTATGCCGGCCTGGTCGCGGTGCCCTCCTCGATGCCCGGACGCTACAAGCAGGACCAGCGACGGGTGCTCGGCATCGCCCACGATGCCGACGTCGGCTGTGTGCTGACCGCGCCGGACGAGAGGGAAGAGGTGGTCGCCTGGGCCGAGCAGCAGGGATTCACCGCGCCGGTGCTTTCTCCGCAGCTCGATCTCGCGCTCCGTGCCGATGACCTTCAGGTGCACGACTCCGACCACGAGACCACCGCCGTGCTGCAGTACACGTCCGGCTCCACGAACGACCCCAAGGGCAGCGTGGTCACCCACGGAAACCTGCTGGCGAACGCGGCGACGACAGCCGCGACGTTCCCGTTGGCGGAGGGCGAGCGGTTCGGCGGCTGGCTGCCGAACTACCACGACATGGGCCTCATGGGGCTGATCCTGTCGCCGCTCCTCGCCGGACACGGCACGGTTCTGATGAGCCCCGCCGCCTTCCTGCGCCGTCCTCGGACGTGGCTCCAGTTGATCGACCACTTCGACATCGCGCTCTCCGCCGCACCGAACTTCGCGTACGAACTCTGCGTCACGCGGGTGTCCGAGGACGATGTCCGTGGCCTCGACCTGTCGCGCTGGAAGTACGCCGTCAGCGGCTCGGAACCGGTCAAGGCGAGCGTGCTCGACGACTTCGCCGCACGCTTCGCGTCGGCCGGGTTCAGGCCGGAGAGCTTCGCACCGTGCTTCGGCATGGCGGAGGCGACGCTGCTCGTCTCAAGTACCCCGCGCCGTAAGCCCGTTGTCCTGTCCTGTACCCCCGACGCGCTGGAGCAGGGCCGGGTGGAGCCGACCGCCGACGGCGCGGGCCGCACCCTCGTCAGCTGCGGTGAACTGCTCGACATGGACGCACGGATCGTCGACCCGCGGACACTCCAGGAACTCCCGCCCGGCCGGATCGGCGAGATCTGGCTGCGCGGCAACTCGGTCGTGCGCGGCTACTGGCGCAACGAGGAAGCCACGGATGCGACATTCGGCCGCGGGCTCGGCGACGAGGGCGGATTCCTGCGCACCGGAGACCTCGGCGCGCTCGTCGACGGAGAGCTGTACGTGACCGGCCGCATCAAGGAAATGATGATCATCCGCGGCCGGAACGTCTACCCGCACGACATCGAGCACGAGCTGCGCCTTCACCACGAACCGCTGCGCGACACCGTGGGATCGGTCGTATCGATACCCACTGACGACGGCGACGACGGGCACCTCGTGGTGATTCATGAGGTGCGCCGCCGGTCCCCCGAGCAGGAACTGGCCGAACTGGCCGCACAGATGAGGAAGACCGTGTCCCGCGAGTTCGGCCTGCGGGCCCACTCCGTGCTGATCATGCGACGCGGCGGGGTCCGGCGCACCACGAGCGGGAAGGTCCAGCGGTCCTCCATGCGCTCGCTGTACGTCAGTGGCGAGTTGCAGCCGTTGTGGGCGGACGGCTACCGGCCGCAGGCCGAGCCGGTCACCGCGCGGACGGGAGAGGCGAGTTGAGAACGCACGAGTTCGCCAGGGAAGTCGAGAGTTGGGCGCGGCCCGGTGGCCCCTTCGATCCGGCGCTGCTGACCGCACACGACGAAGCCGAGACCTTCCCGGCCGAGGCGTGTGCGGCGCTCGATCAGTGGGGGCTGCCCGACCACTACGTGCCGAGCCGGTCCGGCGGGCGCCTCGCGCGCGTCGACGAGATGCATGCCCTGCTGCGCACGGTGGCGTCACGGGACCTGACCGTCGCGGTCGCGCACGGCAAGACGTTCCTGGGCTCGGTCTCGGTGTGGGCCGCGGGCGACACAGAAGCGGCCGCCTCCCTGGCCCGGCACGTCATGGCGGGGGAGCCGGTGGCCTGGGGGCTCACCGAGCCGGGCGGCGGCAGCGACCTGCTCGCCGGTGAACTCACGGCGACCCGGGAGGGCTCCGGCTGGCGTCTGTCCGGCCGCAAATGGCCGGTGAACAACGCGACGCGCGGGCGCTTCGTCTGTGTACTCGCGCGCACCGACCCCGGTGGCGGGCCGCGCGGATTCAGCGTCTTCCTTGTGGACAAGCGGGCCACGTCGCCCGGGACCGTGCGGCACCTGCCGAAGATGCCGACGCACGGCATCCGGAGCGCGGATATCAGTGGAGTGGAATTCCTCGACGCCCGGGTGCCCGCTCACGCGCTCGTCGGCACGGTCGGCGGGGGCCTGGAACTGGTGCTCAAGTCGCTGCAACTGACCCGTGTCGCCTGTGTGGCGCTTTCGCTCGGCGCGGGCGACCACGCCCTGAGGATCGCCCGCCGGTTCCTGGCCGAGCGACGACTGCACGGTCGGCGCTTCTCCGAACTGCCGCACGCGCGCACCGTCGCCGGCCGGTCGGTGGCGCGTCTTCTGCTCGCCGAGGCCGTCGCGTACACGGCGGCGCGGTCGGCGCACGAGGTGCCTGAGGAGCTGAGCGCCGTGTCCGCGATCACCAAGGCGCTCGTACCGACACTCATCCAGGGGCAGCTCCGTCTCGTCGGTGAACTGCTCGGCGCGCGCGGCTTCCTGACCGGCGTGGAGGGCTACGGCGGCTTCGCGAAGATCGAGCGGGACCACCAGATCGTCGGCATCTTCGACGGCAGCACCTGGGTCAACCGCAGCGCACTCGCCTCCAGCCTCCCGGTGCTCCGGCCCGGCCGCCGCCAGGCCACGCCGGTCGGCGCTCCCGTACACGAGTGGCTGCGGGAGGACCACGAGCCCGCGCCCCTCGATCCGCTCCGGCTGGAGGTGATGGCGCGCGACAATACGGTGCTGAGGAGTCTCGGAGACCTCGTGGCCCGACTTGCGGTGGATCCGCCGACCGGCGCCGAACATCTGGCCGCCCGACTCCTGGAAGCCCAGGCCGAGTTGAGCGAGCGCATCGCCGACCTGCGGCCAGTCGCAGGGCCTCCGGCCACGGCGGCGATGCGCCTGGCGGAGCGCTACGAGTGGTGCCACGCCGGCGCCGCGGCCCTGGCGTTGTGGGTCGCGAACCCGCAGCACCACGACCGTGACTGGTGGCGCGACGGTCTCTGGCTGCGCGGTTGTCTCGCCCTGGTACTGGAAGGCCTGGGCGCGCCGCCGCCGGAGGCGACAGGCACGTTCGACGAACTCGGCAGCCTTCTGCTCGGTGACGCGGGTGACCGCGTCTCGCTGTTCGCCGCGCCGGCGGAGGTGACGGCATGAGCGACATCCATACGCGCATGGAAGCGCTGGAGGAGCGCCTCGGTGACCCCTTCGACCCGGACAACCCGGCGGGGTTCGCCGCCGTCGTGGCCGCGGACGAACGCGAGGAGGTTCCTCAAGGCGGTACCGACGCGCTGGACGAGTTCGGGATCCTCGCCGAGTTCGTGCCCGGCTCGCTGGGCGGTCGCCTCGAACGCGTGGACCACCTGGTCGAGTTGATGCGTTCCGTCTACCGGCGTGACCCGAGCCTCGGCCTCGGTCATTGTTCCAGCTCGCTGCTCGGCGCGGTCAACATATGGACCTCGGGATCGCCCGGCCAGCGCCGCGACGCGGCCGAGCTGCTGCTTGCGGGCAAGAAGATCTCCTGTGCGTTCCATGAGCTCGCGCACGGCAACGACATCGGCTCCGTCGAGTTCTCGGCCACATCCACGGACGGCGGCCTGGCGCTGAACGGCCGCAAGGAGTCGATCACCAACCTGGACCGGGCCCACGGCGTGGTGTTCCTTGTCCGCTCCGACCCCACCGGCGGCCCGCGTGCCTGTTCGCAGCTGTTCGTACCGGTGGCGGAGCTCGATCCCGAACGCTTCCGCTTCCTCCCGCGGTTCCGCTCGGTCGGGATGCGCGGCGTGCGCCTGGGCGGGATCGAGATGCGGGACTGCCCGGTGGACGCGGACGCGGTTGTCGGCGCCCGGGGCACCGGGATCGAGACGGTGGCCCGTGCCTTCCAGCTGACCCGCATCGCCATGCCTGCCATGAGCACCGCGATGCTGGACACCTCGCTGCGCGTCACACTGCACCACGTACGCAGGCGTCGGCTCTACGGCCGGGACGTCGCGGCCATTCCGATGGTGCGCACCACACTGGCCAACGCGTTCGCCGACCAGCTGCTGTGCGAGGCGTTCGCGACGGTCGCCGCCAGGTCGCTGCACGTGCTGCCGGCGTCCGGCAGCGTGTACGCACCTGCTGTGAAGTATCTCCTGGCCGGGGTGCTGCTCGACGCGCTGGAGCAGCTCTCGCTGGTGATGGGGGCCGAGTTCTACCGCCGCGACGGGGAACACGCGGTGTTCCAGAAGATGGCACGGGACATCAAGCCGGTCGGCTTCGGACACATCGCCCGCGCGGCCTGTCTGTCCGCGATACTTCCGCAGCTTCCGGTGCTCGCACGCCGGGCGTGGTCCGACGCCGCACCCGCTCCGGCCGCGCTGTTCGTCCCGGACGCCGAGCTGCCGCCGCTCGACCTGGCCGGGCTCCAGGTGGTCACGGGCGGGCAGGACGGGCTTGCCCAGGCCCTCAACGCCGCGCTCGACGACGATGTCCCGGAGGCGTTGCGGCCGCTGATCGAGACCCATGTGCGGCGCCTTGAATCGCTCACGGAGTCGTGTGCCGGCCTCAGGCCCCGGGACCTGTCGATCGCCGCCGCGGTCGAGGTGCGGGATCTGGCGGCCCGGTACACCACCGTGCTGGCCGCCGCCGCGTGCATCGGTGTGTGGCGGCACGCACCGACCGGCGATTTCCTGGCCCGGCCGGAGTGGCTCGTCGCCGCGCTGACCCGGCTCATCGGCATCGACTCCGGGCGGCCCGACGACGTGCCGATCGAGGTGGAAGGCGCGCTCGTCGAGGAGCTGTTGGACCGCGACGACCGCACGGTGAGCTTCGGTCTCTCCGCGCGCAGGTACCGGTGACCGCGCGAGACAGACGCGAGACAGAACAGAGCAGCCGGCCCGGACCAGTCAGCCCAGACCGGTCACCCCGGACAAGCAGCACCCGACTCTTGAGGAGCAATCAGATGTCCAACCCCGTATCTGACCCGATCACCCTCGACGAACTGGAGAACTGGCTCGTCGCCCGCGTCGGTGAGTACGTGCCCGACCTGGAAGAGGCGGTCGACCCGTACCAGGACCTCGGCGAGTACGGCCTCGACTCCGTCGCGGTCGTGGCCTTCACCGCGGATGTGGAGGACTGGCTCGGGATCCGTGTGCAGCCTACGGCCGTGTGGGACCACCCGACGATCGCCCAGCTCGCCAAGTTCCTGTTGGCGGAACGCGAGGAGCGGGCGAGAACGGCCTGATGGCACAGCAACTGTGACAGCACATTCATAAGAAATGACAGCAGCTTTGACAAGCGGCCGAGTGTCCGAACGGCCGTGTGTTGTCTTTCACACCGAGGGGGAGGGCTTTCCAACGTGGCCGAGCTGAAGAACGTGGCCGACGAGCGGCTCACCGTGTCGCGCAACCCGGCGGATCTGAAGGATGTCGTCGCGGAGCGGACGCTGAGCGACGCGGACGGCCTGGCCGAGGCGGCACGTGCCGCCCACGAGGCGCAGAGCGCGTGGGCCTCGTGGCCGGCACCGCTCCGGGGGCGGGTGGCGCAGAACGTGGGCCGACTCGTCGCGGAGAACAAGGAGGCGCTGGCCGCGCTGATCACCCGGGAGGTCGGCAAACCGTACGGCGAGTCCCTGGGGGAAGTGCAGGAGGTCATCGACACCTGCGACTTCTTCCTGGGGGAGGGACGGCGGTTGTACGGCCAGACCGTGCCCAGCGAGATGCCGGACAAGCAGCTGTTCACCTACCGAAGACCGCTGGGCACCGCCGCGGTGATCACCGCGGCGAACTTCCCCGCCGCGGTACCCGCGTGGTACCTCGTACCGGCGCTGCTCTGCGGCAATACCGTGGTGTGGAAGCCGTCGGAGTCCGCGGTCGCCGTCGCGGAGGCGCTCGCCGCGCTGTTCTGGGCCGGCGGGGTTCCGCAGGATGTGCTGCGCCTGGTGCACGCCGACGGCGAGACCACGTACGCCGGGCTCGAACGGGCGCTGGCCGAGGGGCTCGTACAGAAGATCGGCTTCACCGGGTCCACCGCGGCCGGGCGCCGGGTGAGCGAGCTGGCGGGGCGGCACCTGCAGTCCCCGTGCCTGGAGCTCGGCGGCAAGAACCCCCTCGTGGTGGCGGACGACGCCGACCTCGAGCTCGCCGTCCAGGGCGCGGTGTTCAGCGGCTTCGCCACAGCCGGGCAGCGCTGCACCTCGCTGGGCTCCGTGATCGCCCACCGCGATGTGCACGACGAGTTCCTCGCCCGCTTCAGCGCGGCCGTGGAGGATCTGGCCATCGGGGATCCCCGACGGGACGAGGTCTTCTACGGGCCGCTCATCGGCGAGCGGTACCTGGAGAACTTCCTCGGCTCCCTGGAGCTCGTACGACCGCACCACAAGCTCTCCGGCTCCGGCGCCACCGGTCGGATCACCTCCGACAGCCCGCGCAAGGGCTTCGTGGGTGACCCGGACACCGGAGTGTTCGCGCACCCGACCATCGTGGCCGGGGTGCGGCCGGACGACGAGCTGTACCGGACCGAGACCTTCGGGCCGCTCGTGTCGGTCATGGCGTACGACACTTTCGACGAGGCCGTCGCGCTTGCCAACGGACACGGGTACGGGCTGTCGGCGGCGGTGTACACCGGATCGGCGCGGACAGCGTTCTCCTTCCGCGAGCGCTGCTCGGCCGGCATGGTCAGCGTGAACAACTCGACGGTGGGCGCGGAGGCACATCTGCCGTTCGGTGGCAACGGTCTTTCCGGGAACGGCAGTCGGCAGTCGGGCATCTGGGTCATCGACCAGTTCACCTCGTGGCAGTCGATGAACTGGGACTACGCGGGCACCTTGCAGCGCGCGCAGATGGACGTCCGGGACATCGACGCGGACTTCGGTTTCCGGCTGTCCTGAACGCCCCACGCGGACAGCACTGAGGCACGGCACAGAGGCACCGCACGTAGGCACAGCACTGAGGCACCGCCCGGAGGGCCCTCCGGGCGGTGCCTCAGTGCTGACCATCCTCAGTCGTCGCGTACCGTCACGTCGCCGATCTTCGTGCGGGCCTCCACCGCCGTACCGGAGGAGGAGTCCTGGTCCACCGCCACCTTCCGGTCGCCGATCTTCGTCACGGCGTTCACGGCGAACGGGCCCGCGCCCGAAGGGAGATGCAGCTCCACGTCGCCCATCTTGCTGACGGCCTTCAGCTTCTTGAACGGCTCGACCTCATCGACGCGGATGTCCCCCATCTTGGACGTGGCCTCGGCGACCTCGAAGTCGACGTCCTTGAGCGTGATGGCGCCGGTCTTGCTGGCGGCGACGACCCGTTCGCCGCTCACGTGCTCGACGTTGACGCTGCCGATCCGCGTGCGTCCCTCCACTGAGGCCCGTACGCCGGTCACGGACACGTCACCGAGCCGTGTATCGACCTTGACCCGGGTGCCGATTGGCACCGTCAGGGTGTAGTCCGACCCGCACTGCCCCATGCCGTCCCCGCAGGTGGTGGTGATGCGCAGGGTGTCCCCGTCCCGCTCGATCTTCTCGTCGGGAGAGCGCAGCGATTTCGTCAGCTTCTTGTGCAGCTCCGTCTTCTCGCCCTGCCCGGCCACATCGACCCGGACGTCGCCGCTGTCGATCGCGACCTCCACGGTCCGCACCGACTTGTCGATCGCCGCGGAGCCGGTGTCCGTCCGGGTGACCAGGAACAGCAACAAGTACCACGCGCCTCCGCCGACGAGTGTGATGCCGGTCAGGATCGCGAGGATGCGGATGACGCGCCGCAGGCCGGAGCGCCGGGAGGGGCCCGGAAGACGCGGTGCCGAACCGGTCGAGCTGATGGTCTGGTGCATGTCTTACTCCCGTGTCCGGTGGTCAGCGCGGTTCGGTGGGATGGTCGGTCGATGGGGAGCTGAGGTACTGCAGGACGGCACGGACGCGGCGGTTTCCCTGGTCGTCCGGGAGCAGGTCGAGCTTGGTGAAGATGGAGCGGATGTGCTTCTCGACGGAGCGCTCGGTGATGAACAGGCGTTCCGCGAGGCCACCGTTGCTGAGCCCCTCGGCCATCAGGGCGAGCACCTCCCGCTCGCGCGCGGTGAGCGGTGCGAGACCGTCCTGCTTCTGATTGCCCGCGAAGATCTGGCTGATCACCTCGGCGTCGAGGGCGGTGCCGCCCTCTGCGACGCGGTGCAGGGTGGCCACGAACTCGTCCACGTCGGCGACGCGGTCCTTGAGCAGGTAGCCGAGCCCCAGGCTGCCGTGCGCGAGGAGTTTGGAGGCGTAGCGGGCCTCCACGTACTGGGAGAGGACGAGGACGGGTTGGGCCGGGTCCGTGGCACGGATCGACAGAGCGGCGCGCAGCCCTTCGTCGGTGTGCGTGGGAGGCATTCGTACATCCACCAGGCACAGGTCGGGGGCGAGGTCGGCGACCAGCGCGAGCAGTTCGTCGCCGTCTCCGGCCTGCCCCACGACGTCGATGTCCTCGTCCATGAGCAGCTTGGCGAGGCCGGTCCGCAGCAGGACGGAGTCTTCGGCGATCACGACGCGCAACATGTCTGCTAAGCCCTCCAGGGCAGTGTGACGTCGACGACGGTGGGTCCGCCGACGGGGCTGGAGAGCGTGAGATGTCCGTCGACCGCCCGGACCCGGTCCCGCAGCCCGCTGATGCCCGACCCCCGGGCGGGGTCGGCGCCGCCGATACCGTCATCGCTGACGGTGAGCCGCAACAGATCCTCGTCGCGCAGGACGGTGACCGTGGCCCGGTCGGCCGCGGCATGCTTGGCGATGTTGGTGAGCAGCTCGGAGACAACGTAGTAGGCGACCGCTTCGGCCCGCGGGCTGGGGCGCTGCGGAAGCCGCACGGCCAGGTCGACGCGGATCGGGCAGCGGGCCGCGATCGTGGTCAGGGCCGGCTCGATGCCCTGCTCGGTGAGGATGGCCGGGTGCAGGCCGCGCGTGACGTCCCGCAGCTCCTGCATGGCGGCCTTGGCCTCCTCGTGCGCGGCCATCACCAACGCCTGCGCCTTCTCCGGATCCCGTGCGAAGCGGGACTTGGCACGGCCCAGGCTCATGGCGACCGAGAGCAGGCGCTGCTGTGCTCCGTCGTGCAGGTCGCGCTCGATGCGCTGCCGCTCCAGCTCCGCGGCGTCCACCATCCGCGAGCGGCTGTCCTCCAGGTCCATCATCCGGCGTACGAGGTGGTCGACGCGGTTGGCGCCGAGCATCCGGGCGACCAGGGTGGACTCGGTACGGGCCAGCGGGCCGCCGAGCCACAGGCCGCCGGAGAGCAGCGCCAGGCCGACGACGCCGCCGGCCATCGCGCCGGGCATGCTCGCCACGTCCAGGCCCAGCAGTGCGGAGCCGTCCGGCAGAAAGGGGCCGATGAAGGGCAACAGGGCGAGCAGCAGGCCCGCCGCAAGGACCATCATCACCAGTCCGCCCGCGCCGAGCCCCCACAGCGTCATGACCGCGGTGAAGCCCAGCTCGCGCCAGGCGCGTCGCCCGAAGAGCCGCTCCAGGCGGTCCTTCCAGCCCTTGCCGGGGGTGGCGACGGGCATGTCGATGGCGAACTCACGCAACACGTAGAGCCGTTCGCGGTCGAGCCGGGCGATCCAGGCCGCCAGCTTCATGGCCAGGGGCACCAGCGGCAGTCCCAGCAGGAGCAGCGGGGTCAGGGACACACCGATCGTGAACAGCACGATGGGGATGACGTACAGCGGCGACATCGCGAGGGTGGTCAGCAACTGCAACAGGTCGTTGCGTGCGTCCTTCGAGAGCAGGCCCCGTGCCACGCGGTACAGGGCGACTCGAATCCGCGGTGGCCTCAGCCGCATGGGGCCCTCCGGTTCAGATTGACTACCAGGATCTTAGGCACGGGAGTTGGGGCGTTCCGAGCGTGCAGGCGCGCCCTTCTGAGGTAGTGGCAGCACTACCTGCCGACGGGTGGCTGCACGCCCGACGGCGCCAGGGGCCGCTGAGTAGCGTCACGGCGTACCCCTTGACGAGGAGCTTTGACGATGTCAGTCACCGAAGAGAAGGACACCGCGCACAAGCGCCCCGGAACGTCGGGGACACCGCCCCCACGCGGTTTTGTGGAGCGCACGGCCGCTTGGAGCATGGCGCACCGCAAGAGCACCATCCTGCTGTGGATCGTGGCGGTGATCCTCGCGTACGCGGCGAGCATGGTCACCGGCGTCCAGGACCAGGAGGACGCCGACAACCTGACCGGTCAGGCCGCGGTCGCCGAACGGATGCTGGACGGCGCCGACTTCGCCGACGACGGTGTCGAGCGAGTGCTGATCCAGGCCCGCAGCGGCAAGTTGTCGGCAGAGACGGCCGAGACCGTGGTCGGCTCGCTGCGCGAGCGGTACGACACCGTGAAGGACGTGACCCGGGTCGGTGACCCCGTCGCCTCGAAGGACGGGCGCAGCGTCCTGCTGCCGGTCACCCTCGAACTGGGCAGCGGCGACGACAAGAAGAAGCCCAAGAGCGTGGTCGGCCCCATGCTGAAGGCGACCGAGGCCGAGCAGAAGGCCCATGCCGACCTGCGCGTCGAACAGCTCGGAAAGGGCTCCGTCACCAAGGAGTTGAGCACGCAGCTGGGAGCCGACTTCCAGCGGGCGGAATTCATCAGTGTGCCGCTGACGCTGGTGATCCTCCTGGTGGCCTTCGGCGCGCTGCTCGCGGCGGGAATTCCGGTACTGCTCGGCATCACCTCGGTGGTCTTCGCGTTCGGCCTGGCCGGAGTCACCTCGCTGCTGGTCCCCGTGAACGAGAACCAGGCCAGTCTGATCCTGCTGATGGGTCTCGCGGTAGGGGTCGACTACTCACTCTTCTACATCCGGCGCCGGCGCGAGGAGCGGGCTCTCGGCAAATCTCCGGACGCGGCGCTGCGCATCGCGGCGGCCACCTCGGGGCGGGCCGTCCTGGTCTCCGGTCTGACCGTGGCGATCGCCATGGCCGGAATGTTCCTCTCCGGCAGCATGCTCTTCTCCTCGCTGGCCCTGGGCACTGTCCTGGTGGTCCTGGTTGCCGTGCTCGGCTCCCTGACGGTGCTTCCGGCCGTACTCGCGGGCCTCGGCGACAAGATCGACCGGCCGAGGATCCCGCTGCTGTGGCGGCGCACCACCGCGGTGGGCAAGGAGAGCAAGCTGTGGGCCGCCGTGCTGCGTCCCGTCCTGAAGGCGCCGGGCGTGAGCCTGGTCATCGGCCTGGTGGCGATGCTGGCGCTGGCCGCGCCCGCCCTCGGCATGAAGCTGAAGATGCCCGGTGACGAGGATCTGCCCCGCTCCTACGCGATCATGAAGACGTACGATCGGGTGGTCGAGGCCTTCCCGAGCGAGGGCACGTCCCACGACGTGGCCGTCGAGGCCGACAAGGCCAGCTCCGGCGATGTGGCCCGGGTACTGACCGGGCTGCACGAGAAGGCGGTGGCGACCGGCAGGTTCGCCGACTCCGAGAAGCCGGACCTCGCCGTGTCCCAGGACGGGACGGTGTCCAGGCTCGAACTGCACGTGAGCGGCGACGCGGGTGGCTCCGAGGCCAAGGAGACGCTGACGCTGCTGCGCTCGCAGCTGGCGCCGGAGGCCTTGGAGGATGCCGATGTCGACAAGTGGGCCGTCGGCGGCGAAACGGCCTTCTCGGCGGACTTCTCCCAGACCCTGGAGGACCGGCTGCCCATGGTGATCGGGTTCGTCACCGTGCTCTGCCTGGGGATCATGCTGCTCGCGTTCCGCTCGGTGGCCCTCGCGATCCTGACCGGGCTGCTCAACGTCCTCTCCGTTGCGGCCGCTTACGGTGTACTTGTTCTGGTCTTCCAGAACGAGTGGGCCGAAAACATCTTGGGCTTTGACTCAAATGGAGCGGTCGTTTCCTGGCTTCCGCTTATCCTGTTCGTTGTTCTGTACGGCCTGTCGATGGACTATCACGTCTTCGTTCTGAGCCGGATTCGCGAGGGTGTAAAGCTGGGGGGCTCCACACATGCGGCGGTTAGGCACGGAATTCTCACCTCCGCCGGCGTGGTCACCACAGCTGCCGTGATCATGGTCGCGGTGTTCGCGGTGTTCGCGACGCTGTCGACCCTCGAGATGAAGCAGCTGGGTGTGGGCCTGGCCGTCGCCATCCTCCTTGACGCCACCTTGATCCGCGGTGTGTTGCTGCCTGCCGCGTTGACACTGCTGGGCGCACGGGCATGGCACGAGCCGCGGTCGATGCGCAAGGTCCCGGCTGTCTCCCACGACTGATCGGACTTCAGAGGAGGGAGGGCCCGGGCCCCTGCCCGGGACCTCCCCTCCCCAACCCGGCGGCCAGCGAACTAAGGAGATCAGGGATATGGGTGGGTGGGCCGCGGTTCCTTCCGGTCTGGTGGTGAGGTCGGGCGAACTCCACGTGTTCAGAGCGCCTCTGGGTCCGTCGGGCCAAGACGTCGAGGAAGCGCTGGACCTGGTCACCGATGAGGAGCGCGACACGGCGGAGGTGCTGGGCCGTGTCGGCGACGGATCGGCCTTCTTACGAGCTCGAGCCTTGACCCGCAAAGTGCTCGGCTGGGTTCTCGGGCGCAGCCCGGTCGACATCGAGTTCTGCCGCTCGGAGCACGGACGGCTCGCTCTGGTGGACCGTGAGGTGTGCTTCAGCGCCGCCTACGGAGGTGGCCAGCAGTTGGTTGCCGTGTCTCTGGACAGCGAGGTCGGTGTCGACGTCCAGGACGGCGACGTGGCGTACGGCGAGAACCTTCATCTGGCCCTGACGGAGTGGGAACAGCGGCTGCTTCGCAGGCTGTCGCCGTCTGCTCGGCAGATGTTCTTCCTCAGTCTGTGGACCCGCAAAGAGGCGGTGCTGCGCGCGGCGGGCTACGGGCTGCGCGTGCCGCCGGACGAGGTGGACGTGCTCGTCGAGGACGGCGTGGGCGCCGTGGCTGTGCCGCTGCCGGACGGCGCGGGGGTCGCCGAGGTGCAGGTGTGCGACCTGCCCGGCGGGCGCGGCACGGTGGCCGCCGCCGCGGTCGCCGGGCCCGTGAGCGCCCTGCACACCTGGATGTTCGATCCGTCCCTCCAGCAGGCGCACTGCCACTGAACTCCGTATGGCAGGCGCTCTGCCCACTGAACTCCGGCTGATCGGACCGGCGCGACTTCCCCCGGCGCGCCCGTCCGGTCAGCCGGTTGGCTCCGACCGGCCCCTTTCAGGGGCCGGTCGCGAGCAGTTCGCTCAACTGCCGCCAGGCTTCGGAGGACTTGCGGTAGGCACCGGCCCGGTCCAGAGTCTCGGCCGCGTGCCGGTAGCAGTCCTTGGCCGCCTCGATGTCCCCGGCCAGCGTGTGCGCCCGGGCCGCGAGCAGATGGCACTGCCCCTGTCCCGCCAGCGGGAGCTCGGCGCCGCCCTCGCGTACCTTGGCCGTCAGTTCCAGGATCCGCTCCGGCTGTTCCAGACGCAGCGCCAGCTGGGCCTCGGCCAGCATCAGGTCGGCCATGTCGTCATCGCGGCCGACGAGTTCGAGGGCCTGGCGGGCGCGGGCGAGCAGCCGCGCCGCTTCCTTCGCGGCGTCGTCCGAGGGGTCGTACTCCAGACGGAGCGCCGCCGACGCGCGGCACAGCCGGGCCCAGGCCGCCAGATTCGCGTCCGGATGCAGGCAGTTGAATGCCTGCTCGTGCAGCCACGTCGCGTCCCGCGGCCGTTCGCACAGGAAGCGGGCACTGCCCACCGCCCAGTACACCTGGCCGCGCAGTTGCCGGGACGGGATGTCCTCGGCGATCTCCTGGAGAGTGTCGGCGAGGCTCGAAGCATTCTCCAGCTCTCCACTGTCGGCATAGGAGTTGACCAGCGCCAGCATCGCGCCCACCCGCTCGTGTGCGGTGGGCGGCAGTGCGACGGTGACCGACACGGCGTGCTCGGCGGTGCGGACGGCTTCGCCCAGTCGCCCCTGACGGTGCAGGTTCTTGGAGAGCGCGGTGGCGACGCGAGCGGCAAGCCGGGGAGTCTCCTGTGACAGGGCGGCCTCGGCCAGACCGGTGAGGACGGTGTGTTCCTCGGCGGCGTTGCCCAGCTCCCGCAGAATGTCGGCGAGATCCCAGGCGGCCTCCCAGAGCACATCCTCCTCGGCGTGCCCGCCGACCTCCGCGCCGATGCCGCGCAGCAGCTCCGCGGCATCGGCCAGCTCGCAGTCCTTGCGCAGGGCGCGTGCCTCGAGCAGCCTGCCGGCGATGTCGAGGCGTCGACTGCGGAGTTCGCCCTCGTCCTGGGAACCGGGGCTCGCCAGGGACTCCAGGGGCACATCGAGCCGGCGAGCGAAGAAGGCCGCGATCAAATCGTTGGGCGAACGCTGCCCGCTTTCCACGCGTGAGACATAGCTGGCCGACACCTCGTCGCCCGCTAGCTCGCTCTGGGAAAGGCCGCGCTGCACCCGCAGTTGTCTCAGTCTGCGTCCGAACGCGGGCTGTTCGATCATCATCGTCCTCCGGGATCGCCTCGGCTTGCCGGGGGGTGGCAAGCGACTGCCACAAGGCCCGGCCTCGTGGCCATCGCTCTTGGTCAAGTGCCGCATGGGATTTGCAGCACTGTCACCGGTTATTACGGCGGCAGCGTAGAGCTCGTTTGGTGGAGCTGTCGAACTGTGGCCAGTACTCGGCGCGGTGCGAGCAAAAAGCTGAAGGCGTTGCAGGTCAAGAGCTTCCGGCAATCCGCGTGCAAAATGTGGCTTGAACTGTGACAGGTAGCTGTCTACAGTCGTGACACATGTGACGAGTGCTGTCACATATGTGACAGCTTACGGGGAGGGCGTCGCAATGGATGTCATGCGTGCTGGGGAGAACTCTGCTACCGAGCAGAGACCGCAGGGGTCAGAGGTACCACTTTCGGTGGGGCAGGCCTCCCTCTTCTTCCTCCAAGAACTTGCACCCGAATCGCCCGCCTACCACGTGGCCGGATGCGTGACGGTCGACGATCGTCTCGACGCCGAGCGGCTGCGTCGCGCCTGGGCCACCGTCTGCGCTCGTCACCCGGTGCTCACTGGCGTCATCGCGCCCAGGGCCGAAGGGTATGTGCAGCGCTGGCACGCGGCCGATGCCCCCTTCACCGTCCGCCGGACGCCGGGAATCGGCGCCGAGGAGCTGCGCGTGCTCGCCGCCCGCGACTATGAGCGCCCGTTCGCTCTGGACCGCGAGGCGCCTGCCCGGCTCTTCGTCTATCAGGACACCGACGCCACCACCCTGAACCTCGTTCTGCATCACGTCGCCGGGGACATGAGCTCCCTCTTCATCACCTTGGAGGACCTGCTCACGGCTTACCGGTCCGAGAGGGACGGCACGCCGAGTCCGGCTGTTGAAGCCGACACCTCCTACGCGCGTCACGTGGCCGCCGAGCGCGCGTTTCTGGAAGGTCCCGGATCGGCGCGGTTACGCGACTACTGGACCCAGCAGTTGGAGAATTGCCGGTTCGCCCTCGACCTGCCCGGCATGACCGCCCCTCGGCCGGTGGCTGATTCTGATGCCCCCGCCCACGTGCCGTTCCAGCTCGACAGGGAACTCGCCGAGCGAATACGTGAGGTGGCTGAATCCAACCGCAGCACCACCGCCACCGTGCTGCTCGCCGCCTTCAACGTGCTGCTGCACAAGCTCACCGGCAGCGACGACATCGTCGTCGGCTTCCCCGTGGAGGGCCGCAAGAAGGCCTTCAAGCGAACTGTCGGTCACTTCGCCAATTCCCTGCTGCTGCGCACCCCGGTCACCGCCGACGCCACCTTCGACTCCGTTCTGGACGCCACGCGCACCGCACACGTCGGTGCCGTACGACATCGGGCCCTGCCCACGCCGACGGTCCTGGGGCGCTTGGCGCCGGGGTCGGCGCTCTCCGGGCAGTCGCTCTACCAAGTGAGCTTCCAGTTCGAATCGGACCGGCTTTCCTACGGCACCAGGTCGATTCTCGGTGGTCTGGGCACCGTCCACCTCGCCGGATACGACACCGAGCCTGTGCCGATGCGCCAACAGGTGGCGCAGTTCCCGCTGCGGATGCAGGCGGGCGAGATCGACGGTGAAGTGCGCGGTGTCCTCCACTACGACCCGGCCCGGCTCGACGCGGAAACCGTCGCCGGCTACGCCCGGCTCTTCGAGACCTTGGTGAACGAGGCCGTCGCCGATCCGACGGTGACCGTCGCCGCTCTCGGTTCCGGCGATTCCGAGGTGGTGTCGTCGTGGTCGGGTGCCGGGGTCGAGGCTGTGGGTGGTGGGCGGCCGGTGTTCGAGGCGGTGGTGGCACGTGCGGGTTCGGCGCCTGATGGTGTGGCTCTGGTGGACGGTGAACGTGGTTGGAGCTACGGGGAGTTGGAGCGTGCGTCGGCTGTAGTGGCGGTGCGTTTGCGGGAGTTGGGTGTGGGGCCGGACTCTGTGGTGGGTCTGTGTCTGCCGCGTGGTGCGTTGATGGCGGTGGCGATGTTGGGGGTGCAGCGGGCCGGTGGTGCCTGGCTCGCCCTTGACCCTTCGTATCCGGCTGAGCGGTTGCGGCTGATGGTGGGTGAGGCCGGTTGTGCCGTAGTCGTTCGTGGTGGAGCGCAGGCGGAGCTGCTCGATGACGCGTTGCCCGTCGGTACTCCGGTCCTGGAGGTCGACCGTCTTGATCTGACGGTGCAGGTCGATCGGGCGGGTCTGGACGCGGCACATGAGGACGACCTGGCCTACTTGGTCTTCACGTCGGGTTCCACCGGTCGGCCCAAGGGCGTGGCCGTGACACACCGCACGCTCTCCTGCTCCACCGCGGCACGCGCCACCTTCTACGGCCCGCAGCCACCACGCTTCCTTCTGCTGTCGCCCTTCGCCTTCGACAGTTCCTACGCGGGCATCTTCTGGACCCTCACGTTCGGCGGCACCCTGGTCGTGCCCGACGCCGAGCAGGTCAAGGACGCCGACCAACTGGCCGCTCTGGTGGAGCGGCACGCGCTGACCCACACCCTGACCGTGCCCTCGTTCTACCGCGCCCTGCTCAACCGGCCGGGTGGCCCCGGCCGTTCCCTGCGCACCGTCGTGGTCGCGGGCGAGGCCTGCCCCGCCGACCTGGTCGCCGAGCACCGGACCGCGCTGCCGGACTGCGCGCTGGTCAACGAGTACGGCCCGAGCGAGGCCACCGTCTGGGCCACCGGCCACTTCTGCGTCGACGGCAGCCCCGGCAACGTGCCCATCGGCACCCCGATCGCCGGCACCACCGTGTTTGTGCTTGACGGGGCTTTGCGGCCGGTGGCGGCGGGTGGTGTGGGTGAGTTGTATGTGGGTGGTGCGGGTGTGGCGCGTGGGTATGCGGGCCGGGGTGGGTTGACTGCCGAGCGGTTCGTGCCGGATCCCTTCTCGCGGGTGCCGGGTGCGCGTCTGTATCGCACCGGTGATCTCGTACGTTTCGGCGCCGATGGTGCGCTGGAGTTCTGTGGCCGCGTGGACGAGCAGGTCAAAGTCCGTGGATTCCGCGTGGAGTTGGGCGAGATCGAAGCCGTACTCCGGTCCGCCGCCGACGTCACCGACGCCGTGGTGGCCGCCGTGGCGCCCCCGGGCGGCGGCGAACTGCGCCTCGCCGCCTACGTGGTGACCCCGAGCGGCGTACCCGTGGACGCGTCCGGTCTGCGTGCGTGGGCGGGGGAGCGGTTGCCCGCGCACATGGTGCCCGCCGCGATCATGGGCGTTGACGCACTGCCGCTGTCCCCGAACGGCAAGGTGGACCGGCGTGCCCTGCCCGCCCCCCGCTGGGAGGTCTCCGACGAAGGATTCGTCGCGCCCCGCGGTGAGGTCGAGCGAGGTCTGGCCGAGGTGTGGTGCCAGGTGCTGCGCCTCGAACGGGTCGGCGTGCACGACGACTACCTGGCGCTCGGCGGGGACTCCATCCTCTCGATCCAGGTGGTTGCCAAAGCCCGCAGGGCCGGTATCCGTATCACCCCGCGCCAGATCTTCGAGCACCCCACGATCGCCGCCCTCGCCCAGCAGGCCGAACTCCTGCTCCCCGGGGGCGGGAGCGACCGGGGCGAGGACGCCGTCGGTGCGTCGCCGGACGACATCACTGCCGGGCTCCTGCCCGCCGGTCTGCCCGCCGGTCTGCTCGCCTCCTGGGAACGCGCCCACGGCCCGCTGCACGCCGTGTGGCCCATGTCAGGCCTCCAGCAGGGAATGCTGTACCACGCCCTCGCCGAGCCGGGGTCGGACGCCTACACCGAGCAATTGGTGTGCACCCTGAGCGGTGCACTCGACCCGCGGCTCTTCCTCGATGCCTGGCGCCGCGCCATGACCCGACACTCCGCGCTGCGCGCCCACTGCGCCTGGCAGGAGGTCGACACACCCCTGCTCGTCGTGCCGCGGGACATCGACGTACCCACCGTGTACGAGGACTGGACGGCTGCGGACGGCGACGCCGAAAGGACCACGGAGGAGCGCCTCGCGAAGTTCCTGGCGAATGACCGGAGCGCAGGCTTCGAGCTGAGCGGCAGCCCCCTGGTGCGTATCGCGCTCTTCCGCACCGCCGCGGACGCGTGGACCTTCGTATGGACCAGCCACCACATTCTGATGGACGGCTGGTCGCTGCCGGTCGTCGCGGGCGACGCCTTCGCGCTCTACACCTCGCTGCGCACCGGCGCCGACACCGATCTCGCACCCGCTCCCGACTACGGCGCCTTCGTGCGCTGGAACGCGAGCCGTGACCGTGCAGAGGACGAGGCCTTCTGGCGCAAACAGCTCACCGGCTTCACTGCCCCGGCACTGCTCGCCCCCGCCCGAGCCGCGACCGCCGAGGGCGGCTCCGGCCAACACAGGCCCGCCCTGCGGGTGTCCGGCGAACGCTCCCGGGTCCTGCGCGGCATCGCCCGCGAACGGGGCTTCACCGTGGCCGCGTTGGTCCACGCCGCGTGGGCCCTGGTGGTCGCCCGGCGCACCGGCGCCCGGGACCTGGCGGTCGGCAGCGTGCTCTCCGGACGCCCCGCCGAGATCGACGGCATCGAGCGCACCGTCGGCCTGTTCATCAACACCTTGCCGCTGCGTGTGCGGATCCTTGACGAGGTGCGGGCCGACGACTGGCTCGCCTCCGTCCACCAGGGTCTCCAGGACCTCACCGACCACCAGCACGCCCCACTCGCCGATGTCACCTCCTGGGGTGGCGCCCCTGCGGGGGCCCCGCTCTTCGACTCCATCGTCGTCGTCGAGAACTACCCCTTCGAGGGATTCGCCACCGACGGCTTCACAGTGGACAGCGGTCGCCTCGTCGAGCGGACCAATTACCCGGTCAGTCTGCAGGTCATGCCCGGCGAGAACCTGGAGCTTCGGCTGTGCGTCGACACGGCGGCCTTCGACGCGGCCGCCGCGCAGCGGCTCCTCGACGACCTGGACAGCACCCTGGACGCACTCACCGGCGATCCGGGAACCACCCTGGGCGAGTTGGGTGCCGGTGGTTCCGAGGTGGTGTCGTCGTGGTCGGGTGCCGGGGTCGAGGCTGTGGGTGGTGGGCGGCCGGTGTTCGAGGCGGTGGTGGCGCGCGCGGGTTCGGCGCCTGATGGTGTGGCTCTGGTGGATGGTGAAGGTGGTTGGAGTTATGGGGAGTTGGAGCGTGCGTCGGCTGTAGTGGCGGTGCGTTTGCGGGAGTTGGGTGTGGGGCCGGACTCCGTGGTGGGTCTGTGCTTGCCGCGTGGTGCGTTGATGGCGGTGGCGATGTTGGGGGTGCAGCGGGCCGGTGGTGCCTGGCTCGCCCTTGACCCTTCGTATCCGGCTGAGCGGTTGCGGCTGATGGTGGGTGAGGCCGGTTGTGCCGTAGTTGTACGTGGCGGTCCTCAGTCGGAGTTGCTCGACGATGCACTGTCCGGCGTCACTTCGGTTCTGGAGGTCGACCGTCTTGATCTGACGGTGCAGGTCGATCGGGCGGGTCTGGACGCGGCACATGAGGACGACCTGGCCTACTTGGTCTTCACGTCGGGTTCCACCGGTCGGCCCAAGGGCGTGGCCGTGACACACGGTCAACTGGCCGTTCACCTCGCGCAGATCGGCGGGGTCTTCGGGCTGACCGCCCGTGACCGGGTCCTGGTCTTCGGCTCCTTCTCCTTCGACGTCAGCACCGAGCAGCTGTTCGCGCCGCTGATCAGGGGCGGCGCGGCCGTGATCCGGCCCGACGGGCTCCTCGGTACCGAAGAGCTGCTCGCCTTCCTGGCGGACCATCAGGTCACCGTCTTCAACCCGCCGACCGGGTTGTGGCGGCAGATGGCCACCGCCCTTGCCGACGGTGCCGTCGTGCCCGCGGCACTGGACATCCGGCTCACCGTCGTCGGCGGTGACGCCATGCCTGCCTTCGAGACCGGCAGCTGGCAACGCGCGGTCGGCGGTCGCGTCGTCAACGCCTACGGCCCCACCGAGACCGTCATCACCGCCACCGTCCACGAGGTCGCCGCCGACGACGCGGTGGGGACCGGTACCGCCGGGACCGTTCCGCTCGGGCGGCCGCTTCCCGGCCGCACCGTGTTTGTGCTTGACGGGGCTCTGCGGCCGGTGGCGGCGGGTGGTGTGGGTGAGTTGTATGTGGGTGGTGCGGGTGTGGCGCGTGGGTATGCGGGCCGGGGTGGGTTGACTGCCGAGCGGTTCGTGCCGGATCCGTTCTCGCGGGTGCCGGGTGCGCGTCTGTATCGCACCGGTGATCTCGTACGTTTCGGCGCCGATGGTGCGCTGGAGTTCTGTGGCCGCGTGGACGAGCAGGTCAAAGTCCGTGGATTCCGCGTCGAGTTGGGCGAGATCGAGGCGGTCGTGCGCGGGGCGGCCGGGGTGGCCGACGCCGCTGTGGCCGCCGTGCCGCCACCCGGCGGTGGCGAGGCGCGACTGGTGGCGTACGTCGTCGCTCGTGCCGGCGTCGTCTGCGACCCGGAGACGGTGAGGGCGTGGGCGGGGGAGCGGCTGCCCGCGCACATGGTCCCCGTCGCCATCGTGACCCTCGACGTGCTGCCGCTGTCGGCGAACGGCAAGGTGGACCGGCGCGCCCTGCCCGCCCCCGTCTGGGAAGCGGCCGACGAGGGTTTCGTCGCGCCCCGCAGCGAGGTCGAGCGGCGTCTGGCGGAGGTGTGGTGCCAGGTTCTGGGCCTTGAACGGGTCGGCGTGCACGACGACTACCTGGCGCTCGGCGGGGACTCCATCCTCTCGATCCAGGTGGTCGCCAAAGCCCGCAGGCTCGGAATCCACATCACCCCGCGCCAGATGTTCCAGCACCCGACCATCGCGGGCCTCGCCCCGCACATCATGACCGGCGTGGCGGCGGGCATCCGCACCCAGGGAGACAGCACCGACGCGCTCAGCCCGATCCAGCGGTGGTTCTACGACCTGGAGCTGACCGCACCGGAGCACTGGAACATGGATGTGCTCCTCGACGTCCGCACCCGGGTCGGGCACGACGAGCTGACCGCCGCGCTCGACGCCGTGATCGGCGCGCACGAGGCGCTGCGCACCCGCTTCGTGGACGGCGAGGACGACGGCAATGGCGTACGGGCCGTGGTCGACACCGCGGTCGACGTACCGGTGGAGCGCACCGACCTGTCCGCCGTCCCCGTCGCCGAGGCCGAGCGGCGGCTGCGCGATCTTGCCGACGAACTGCACACCCGGCTCGACCCCGCACACGGACCGCTCCTGCGGGCGCACCTGGCCGACTTCGGCCCGGGGGCCCCGCAGCGGCTGCTGCTCGCCGCCCACCACCTGGTCATGGACGCGGTCTCCTGGCGGATCGTCCTGGAGGACCTGGAGCTCGCGCTCGACGCCGTACGGAACGGCCGGACCCCCGAGCTCCAGCCCGAAGGCACCACCCACCGGCAGTGGACCGCCGAGCTCCGCCGCAGGGCCCTCGACCCGCAGATCCTCGGCCGGGTCCGCGCGGACCTCGCCGAGATCGCGGAACTCACCGGGGCCGCGGAGCCGGAGGCGACCGGGCCCGCACCCGGGACCGAGGGCGCCGCACGCCACGCCCGCCGGGAACTGACCGTCGAGCAGACCGTGGGGCTCCAGCGTGCCCTCGTGCACCGGTTCGGCGGCACCCTCGAAGAAGGGCTCATCACTGCGGCGGCCCGCGCCCAGGCCCGGGTCGCCGGGCTCGACACGGTCGTCGTGGAGCTGGAGAGCCACGGTCGCCAGCACCTGCACCCGGACCTCGATCTGTCGCGCACGGTCGGCTGGTTCACCACCCTGGCCCCCTTGCCGGTGACAGTCGCGCAGGACAGCCCGCTCAGCACTCTGTGGGAGGTCCGCGACAGGCTGCGGGAGCTGGTGCACCGGGGCATCGACCACGGTGTGGTCCGGCACCTGGCCCACGACGAGGAGCTGGCACGCCGCCTGGAGGCGATGCCCGAACCCCACCTCAACTTCAACTACCTGGGCCGGGTCAGCACCAGCTCCGACCCGGACGCACCGCTCGAACTCCGAGAGCCCGGCTTCGGGCAGGTCCGCGACCCGCGGGGGACACGACCGTCCGCGATCGTGGTGGAGAGCCTCGTCACCGACGGGCGCCTCGCCGTCGAGGTCGAACACACCGGGCAGGCCGCCGCCGACGCGCTCGTGGACGCCGTCCTGGACGAACTGCGCTCGCTGACCGCCCAGCCGGAGGTGCCCGCCCTCACCTCCGGACTGCGGTCCGGCGCCGCTCCGGTCGCCGCCGTACGTGACTGGGCCGCACGCTGGGGCGATCTGACGGCAGTGTGGCCGCTCACGCCGACGCAGGAGGGCATGCTCTTCCGCAGCCTGGCCGAGGACGGTTCGGCGGGCAGCGGGGTCTATGTGGAGCAGCTCGTCTGCGTGCTCGAAGGTGACCTGGACCAAGAGGCGTTCGCGCGGGCCTGGCAGGCCGCCGTCGACCGGCACGCCGTGCTGCGTGGCGTGTGCGTGTGGCAGGACGTGCCGCGCCCCCTGCTCGTGGTGCCCGGAGCTCGTGAACTGCCCGTCGCCTGCCTGGACTTCACCGCGGACGGAACGGGCGCGGAAGGCGATACGGCCGCCGGGGGCCCGCGCGGTTCAGCGGATCCGGAGGCGCGGCTCGACGCCTTCGTGCGCGAGGACCGGCATGCCGGCTTCGATCTGCGCGAAGGGCCACTCGCTCGGCTCGCGGTGATCCGGCTCGCGGACGGCCGCTGGGCCTTCGTGTGGACGAACCACCATGTGCTGTTCGACGGTTGGTCGCTGCCCATCCTCCTGGGCGAGGTGCTCGATCACTACACCGCGAGCCGCAGAGGCGAGACTCCGGCACTCGAGCCCGCGGCGGACTTCGGTTCCTTCGCCCGGTGGGCGGCCCGTCAGGACCCCGATGCCTCAAGGGAGTTCTGGACGCGCGGCCTGGCCGACTTCACCCCGGCGCCGATCGCCCCGCAGGCGGACGGCCCCGCGGTCCACCGGGACCACGTGGTGCGGCTGCCGGCTGAGGACACCGAACGGCTGCGGGAGACCGCGGGGCGCTTCGGTGTCACCCTCGGCGGCGCGGTGCACGCGGCGTGGGCACTCACCCTCGCCGCCGAGACCGACACCGACGACGTGGCGTTCGGCAGTGTCGGCTCAGGGCGGCCCACGGACCTTGAGGACGTGGACCGCATGGTCGGGATGTTCATCAACACCGTTCCGCTGCGTACCCGGCTACCTGCCGCCCTGCCGGTCGGCACCTGGGCCAGGGACGTGCAGCAGGCCCTGAACCAGGCCCAGGACCACATCCAGACGCCCCTCGCCAAGATCGCCGTGTGGAGTGGCAGGACCAGCTCCTCCGGGCTCTTCGACACATCCGTGATCGTGGCGAACTTTCCCTTCGCCGATCTGGGCAAGGGACTTCCCGGCCTGTCCGTGACGCGCTCCGAGGCGCTGGAGCAGACCGAACTTCCCCTCACCGTCTCCGCCGCCCCCGAGGGGGACCGGCTCGTCATCGCGTTGAACCACGACACCGTTCGCGTACCCACCGACCGGGCCGCCGCCCTCGCCGACCGGCTCTGTCTCGCCCTGACGGCACTCGCGGACGGCACCGCCACCGTCGGCGAGGTCCGCGCCGATCTGCGGGAACGGGCTCGGGGCGAGCGCGCCGTGAGCCGAGCCCGCCGGGCCGCGCGCCTGGGCCCGTCCGTCCGCTCGCGCGACTGAGCGCGCCCTCAACTCGTATCGATCCCTCGCGCCACCCCGGGGCGATCCGTCCCACCGCCACCGGACCGGTGGCAATGGTTCCGTGCGGCTGGTCCGACTCCACCTGCCCGGATTCCGCGCAAGCCCTAGCGGGCCACCGACGACCTTCGGAGAAAAGAACACATGTCACTTCGTACGTCCCGCATGCCTCAAGAGCCGCTCAGGCGACGGTCCCTGACGGATGCCTCGGTCGTCACCTTCGGCTCCCTGGAGCCCGCGGCCCTGCCCGTCCTCGCCACGCCGCAGCGTCCCGGCGTCCCGCTGACCATGTGGGTGCGGGCCAACGGGGACCTCGTACGCGAGCAGCTGCATCGACACGGCGCGGTGCTCTTCAGAGGTTTCGACGAGGGCGCCGACGCACTGCGCCCGGTCGTGGAAGCCGTCGGAGGGGACGACGCCCTCTCCTACCAGGACGGCGCCACACCGCGCAGCGAGCTCGGCGACGGCATCTACTCCTCCACCGAATACCCCGCCGACCAGACCATCGAGATGCACAACGAGGCCTGCTACAGCTGGAGTTGGCCTCGCGTCCTCGGCTTCGCCTGCGCGCTGCCCTCGCAGACCGGAGGGCAGACCCCGCTGGCCGACTCCCGAAAGGTGCTGCGGCGGCTGCCCGCCGACCTCGTCACCCGGCTGGAGAGGCACGGGGTGAGCTACGTGCGCAACTACACACCCGGCGTCGGCATCCCGTGGCGGGACGCGCTGGGCTGTGACGAGAGCGGCCTGGACGCGTACGCCGAGCGGACCAGGGTGCGGGTGGAGCGCCTTGCGGATGACCACCTGCGCACCGAGGCCGTGCGACCCGCCGTCGCGCGCCACCCGGACACCGGCGAGTGGGTCTGGTTCAACCAGGCCACCAGCTTCCACTTGACCACCATCGGGGACGAGTTGGCCGCCGAAGTGCTCGGCCAGGTCGGGCCGCAGCGGGTGCCCAAGACGAGCAGGGCCGGAGACGGCAGCGAGTTCACCCGGGCGGAACTCGACGCGATCCGTGCCGCGGTCGCCGCGGAGTCGACGGCCTTCGACTGGCGGCTCGGCGACGTACTGGTCGTCGACAACCTGCTGGCCTCGCACGGCCGGGCGCCCTTCACCGGCAAACGGGAGATCCGCGTGGCCATGTCGGCCGCGGCGAACTGGCAGGACGTGGAGGCCCGGCCCGCACAGGCAGGCACCCCCACGCAGGACAGCACGATCACTCAGACGAACGGGGAGAGACGGTGAACACGGCTACCTCCACAGCGGCCGCCACGGCGTCCGCTCCCGCCGCGGAGACCTTCCGCGCGGGACCGCACCAGCACGACGCCACGCAGGACGACACGGTGACGACGCTCGTGCTCCAAGCCCCGGCCGCGGTGCCGGGATCAGCGCTGGCCGCCGCGGTCGAGACCGTGACGCGACGGTACGAGGTGCTTCGCACCGAGCTCGTGCCGTCCCCGGCAGGCGGAGCGCCCACCCAGCGCGTCCTCGCCGGGCCACTGTCCGAAGGCCCCGAGGGCGCGGAGAGACTCTGGACCGCGGCACCCGCCGCCGACGGACGCGTCGAACTGACGGCATCGGCCCGCGTCCTGGACGCGGATGGCCTGATGCTGCTCGCGGGCGAGCTGGAGCGCGAGCTGGAACGCGGGCCGGCCGAAGCGGGCCAGGACGCCGGACCGGACGAGGACGTACTCCTCCAGTACGCCGATGTCGCCGAGTGGTTGCACGAGGTGCTCGCCGACCCCGACGCGGCCGGTGCCCGCGCGAGCCAGGAGAAGGCGCACAACGGATTCGACGACGCCGAGGAGACGGTGGCGCGGGTACGCTCGCTGGCGCCCGCACAGCCGGCGGTGAGCGCCGGTGCCACGGCGGAGGCGGTACGCGGGGCGGTACGGAAGGTCACTCTCCCGAACCTGTACCCGGCCGCCGACACCGAGGCGGTGCTTCTCGCCGCCTGGCTGGTGGTCCTGCAACGGTTCGGCGGCGCGCAGGCGCTCGCCGTCCGGGTCGGTACCGGACTGCGGGAGGTGCCCCAACTCGGTGCCGCGCTGGGCCCGTTGACGGCCTGGCCCGTGATCAGGCAGGAATTCGACGCGGGACGGACCCTCGACGACGTCGTGGCCGAGGTGCGGGCGGCGCGAGCCGCACAGCGCGAGGTCGCCGAGCTGATCAGCGACCTGTCCGCGGTGAACGCGCCGCTCGGCTTCTCGTACCTCGAGGTGCCGGAGCGCGTGGGCGACTGGTCCGTCGTGTCGCTCTCGGCGCGAGGCACTGGGCCGGGGCTCCGCCTCACCGCTGTGCGCCGCGGCGAGCTGGTCGAACTCCGCCTCGACGGCGCCCAGGCGCCCGGGCTCGGCACGGAAGTGGCCGACCGGATCCTGGATGCCCTCGCCGCGGTCCTGGAGCAGGGCATGCGGAAGCCCACGACCCAGGTCGGGCGGGTGGAGCTGGGCGACCCCGCCGCACCGCCGACCGCGCCCGCGACCTCCACGGCCGTCGCCTGGGGGGACGCCACCCTGGCAGGCCTGATCGCCCGCGCCGCCGGAAGGGCCCCCGAGGCCGTCGCGGTGCGCTGCGCGGAACTGGAGCTGACATACGGTCAACTCCTCACCTCAGCCGACCGTTTGGCAACGCGCATCGGCGCCGCTCTTGAAGACGTCGTCGCGGTCATCGTGCCGGACCCGGTCACCCGCCTGGTGGCCCAGCTGGCCGCGCTGCGCGCCGGAGCCGCGTATCTCGTGATCGACCCGGACGACCCGGCCGAACGGATCGCCGCCCTGCTGGCCGACGCGTCCGTCCGTCACTGTGTGGTCACGGCGGACACCGCACCCCTGCTGGGCGACGGCAGCGGTACCACCCTGATCCTCGTCGAGGAGGTGGCGGAGGACGAGGAGAGCGCGCAGGACAGCGGGGACGGCCCCGCCCTGAGTGGGGCCGGGCAGCGCCACGAGGGCGATACGGCATCCGGCCCGGATGACCTCGCCTACCTGCTCTTCACCTCGGGTTCCACCGGGCGGCCCAAGCCCGTCGCCGTCACCCACCGCAACGTGGTCAACTACCTCGGCTGGCTTGCCGACGCGGGCCTGATCGGGCCGGACACGGTGCTGCCCGCGACCGCCGCCCCGGTCTTCGACGCCTCTGTCAAGCAGGTGTGGGGGCCGCTGGTGCTCGGCGGCACGGTCGTACTGCCACCGGCCGGGGAGCGGCCCGCCGAAACCCTCGCCGCGGCGCTCACCGGCACGGGAGCGGGCGCCGCCGTCACCACCGTCAACACCGTCCCGCGGCTGTGGGACGAGACGCTGCGGACCCTGGAGACCGCCGACGACGCGACCGGCCCGCGCGAGCGAAGCCTGGACGTGCTGCTCGGCGGCGAGGCCCTCACCGCCGACCTGGTGGAGCGCACCCGGCGGCTCCTGCCCGGAGCACGCCTCTGGAACCTGTACGGGCCCTCCGAGACCACCGCCAACGCCAGCGCGGGGATCGTCACCGGCGGCGACCGGGTCAGCCTCGGCGGCCCCGTCGGCGCCACCACGCTCCACGTACTGGACGAGGCGATGACACCTGTGCCGCACGGTGTGATCGGCGAGCTGTACGTCGGCGGCGCCGGGGTCGCTCGGGGGTACGCGGGCCGGGGCGGGCTGACCGCCGAACGGTTCGTGCCCGACCCGTTCTCCGGCGCGACGGGCGCCCGGCTCTACCGCACCGGCGACCTCGTCCGTACCGGCGCCGATGGCCTGCCGGAGTTCTGCGGGCGCGCCGACGGCCAGCTGAAGGTGCGCGGCCACCGCGTCGAGCCCGGCGAGATCGAGGCCGTCCTGCTGCGGCACCCCGCCGTGACCGCCGCCGTCGCCGACGCGCGCGACGACCGCCTGGTCGCCTGGGTGGTGCCGGGCCCGGACGGCCCGCCCACCGTGGCGCAGCTGCGCGAACACTGCGCGGTCCTGCCCGCGTACCTGGTCCCGGCGGTCTTCGTCGCCCTGGAACGGATACCGCTGACGGCGCAGGGCAAGACCGACCGGCGCATGCTGCCCGACCCGGCGGACGGACACCTGGAGCAGGGCGGCGAGTTCACCGCCCCGCGCACCCCGGTAGAGATGGTCGTCGCCGAGATCTGGCGCACCGTCCTCGGCGTCGGCCGCGTAGGAGCCCACGACAGCTTCTTCGCGCTCGGCGGCGACTCCATCCGCGCCATGCACACTGTCGCCCGCGTCCGCGAGCTGATGGGAGCCGAACTCCCCCTGCGAGAGCTGCTCGGCGCACCCACTGTCGCCGACCAGGCGAACCTGCTGCTCGCACACGACCAGGACGGCTCGGTCCGCGACTTCGCCGAGGCGTTCGCCGCCCTCGACGACCCGGCCGACGCGACCACCACCGCTGGCTCCACCGACGACGCCACCGAGGAACAGATATGACCGATTCCGAACGTCTCGAGCGAGCTCGGCGCGCCCTGGCCGCCCGACGCCCCCAGCAGCAGACCGACACCTCGCGTGTGCCCCGGCGGCCGGATCCCGCGCAGGTCGTCCTCTCGGAGAGCCAGCTCCAGCTGTGGACGGCACACGCCCTCGACCCGACCGGCAGCGCCTACACGGTGCCGGCCGCCCTCGACATCGAAGGCCCCCTGAACGCCGAGGCGCTGACCAGGGCCTTCGACTGGATGCTCGCCCGGCACGAAGGGCTGCGCCTGGTCACCGATGACGTACGCGGCAAGGTGCACGCCCGGCTCCTGCCCGAAGCGCCCCCGCTGCGCCGCGCCGATCTGACGGACATCAACAGCACCGACGGGGACGCCGCCGAGCGGCGCCGGGACGAGCTGACCGAGTCCGAGACGCGCACGCCCTTCGACCTGGAGGGCGGCGGGCCGCTGGCGCGCGGTCTGCTGATCACTCTGGCGCCGGACCGCCACCGGCTCGTCGTCGCCTTCCACCACCTCGTCGTCGACGGCCTGTCGGTGAGCGTCCTCATCCAGGAACTCACCGCGGCCTACGAGGCGTTCCACACCGGCGGCACTCCGCCACCGACGTCCGAAGGCCCCTCGTACACCGACTACGCCTGGTGGGAGCTGCACAGCGAGGACGCACCCGCCCGGGAGGCGTCGCTGGCCCACTGGCGTGCTCAGCTCGAGGGCGCTCCGCGCGGCCTGAGTCTGCCCTTCGACCATCCGCGCCCGGACACCCCCGGTCATCAGGGCCGCCACCTGGTGCGCAACACCGGGCCCGTGCTGCGTGACAGTGTCGAGAAGTTCGCCGCGGGCTGCGGTGTGTCCGTCTTCGCCGTCCTGTACGGCGCCTGGCGTGCGGTGCTGCACCGCGCCGCCCTCACCGACGACCTCGTGATCGGTGTCCCGGTGGCCAACCGGGTACGCCCCGAACTCCGCGGCACCGTCGGCCCGTTCATCAACACGCTGCCGCTGCGCAGCCGACTGCGGGACGGCGCGACGCTGCGTACGCTGGCCCAGGAGTCGGCGAGCACGATCGCCGACTCCCTCGACCACCAGCACGTGCTCACCTCGGAGGTGACCGCGGCCGTCGGCGGCAGCACCGGATCCCCGCTGTTCGGCGCGATGTTCGCCTATCTCGGCGAGGACCGCTCCCGGCTGCGCCTGGGCGAGGCCGCCATGACGCCGGTGACCGCCGAGACCGCCACATCCAAGACCGACGTCACGCTCAGCGTGGTCAACCGCGGCGACGACTTCGAGCTGATGCTGGAGTACGACACCGAGGTGCTGCGCGAGTCCACCGCCGCCGCACTGCTCAGCGCCTACCTCCGGCTGCTGGCCGAGGGACTCACCGCCCCCGACCGCGGCGTGCGGCTGCTGCCCGTCGCCGAACCAGGCGCGCTGTCCGGGCCACTGGCCGAGTCCGCGGTCGAGCACGCCCTCGACCAGGCGTTCCTGCGCTCGGCCGCCCGCCACCCCGAGCGCACCGCCCTGCACTGGCAGGGAGAGGTCATCTCCTACGCGTCACTGGCGGACCGCGCCGACACCCTGGCACGGCACCTGGTGGCGCGCGGCGTCCGGCCGGGCGAGCGCGTGCCGCTCTACCTGGAGCGCGGGCCCGCCCAAGTGGTGGCGATCCTCGCGGTCCTGCGAGCGGGCGCGGCCTACGTCCCGATCGACCTGAGCAACCCCGCGGACCGCATCCGTCACGTCCTGTCCGACAGCGGCGGCCGCGTCGTGGTCTGCGGCGAGCAGGGCGCGGCCGGTCTCGGCGAAGGCCTGCGGCAGGTGTCCGTCGACGAGCACGGCCGCCCCCGCACCGACCTGGACACCACCGGGACCGAGCTGCCCGAGCGGCACCCCGGCGATGTCGCCTACGTGATCTACACCTCGGGCTCCACCGGCCGCCCCAAGGGCGTCGAGGTCGCCGACTCCCAGGTGCTGCGGCTGTTCTCGGCGACCGCGCGGCGCTTCGGCTTCGGTGCCGACGACGTGTGGAGCTACTTCCACTCGTACGCCTTCGACGTGTCCGTCTGGGAGCTGTGGGGCGCGCTGCTGCACGGCGGCGAGCTGGCCCTGGTGCCGGACGAGACCGCCAAGTCGCCGCAGGACCTGCTCGCCTTCGTCGAGCGGCTCGGCGTCACCGTGTTCAGCCAGACGCCGTCGGCTTTCAAGGGCGTGGTGGCCGCCGACATCGCCGAGGGCTCCACGCGTGAACTCGCCCTGCGGCACGTCGTCTTCGGCGGCGAGCGGCTCGACGTGAACACGCTGCGGCCCTGGATCGAGGAACGCGGCGACCGCGCCCCCGTCCTGGTGAACATGTACGGCATCACCGAGACCACCGTGCACTCCACGTTCCGCGTCATCACCGCGGCCGATCTGGGCGACCGCACCGGCAGCCCCATCGGTGTGCCGATCGACGACCTGTCCCTGTACGTCCTCGACGAGGGCCTCAACCCGCTGCCCCCCGGCATGGTCGGCGAACTCCACGTCGGCGGGGCGGGAGTCACCCTCGGCTACTGCGGCCGGGGGGCGCGCACCGCCGAACGGTTCGTGCCCGACCCGTTCTCCAGCACCCCGGGCGCCCGTCTGTACCGCAGCGGGGACCTGGCCAGGGTCACCGAGGACGGCGAGTTCGAGTACTGGGGCCGCGCCGACGCACAGGTGAAGATCCGTGGCTTCCGGATCGAACTGGGAGAGGTGGAAGTCGCCCTCGCGACCCACCCGGGCATCACGGCCGCGGTCGCCGATGTACGCGGCGAACAGCTCGTGGTGTGGCTGGTGCCTGCCGCGGGCCAGGAGCTTCCCGCCGTGCCCGAGCTGCGCGAACACGCCGCCGGACTGCTGCCGACGTACATGGTGCCCGCGGTCTTCGCCGCCCTCGACAAGGTGCCCCTGACCGTCAACGGCAAGGCGGACCGGCGCACGCTGCCCGACCCGGCGCAGGTCAGGCTCGACGCCGGCACCGAGTACACGGCGCCGCGCATCCCGCTCGAGGAGACCGTCGCCGGTGTCTGGGCCGACGTCCTTGACGTCCCGCGGGTCGGCGTGCACGACAACTTCTTCGTACTGGGCGGGGACTCGATCCGCGCGGTGGAGATCACCGGCGCACTGCGCGCCCTCGGCCACGAGACCCGCGTACACGCCGTGTTCCGCCACCAGACCGTCGCCGAGTTCGCGGCCCACCTCTCCGAGGCCCGGGTCGAGTCCCTCGACCGCGCCGAGCCGTTCGAGATGATCGGCGCCGACGACCACGCCGCGCTCCCCGCGGACGCGGAGGACGCCTACCCGCTGACCGCCACCCAGTCGGGCATGCTGTACCACCTGCATCTGCACCCGGAAGCGGGCATCTACCACAACACGGTGAGCGTGCGGATGCGTGGCCGCCTCGACGCGGAACTGCTGCGCCGGGCCCTCGCCGACACCATGGAGCGCCACCCGGTCCTGCGCACCAGCATCTCCATGGACGGATACTCCGAGCCGCTGCAGATCGTGCACCGCGACGTGGAGCCGCGCCTCACCTGCTTCGACCTGTCCGGCCTCGACGCGGAAGCACAGCGTGCCGAGATCGACGCGTTCGTCGCCCGCGAGCGCGCCGAGCACCTCGAACTGGAGTCTGCCCCGTTGCAGCGGCTCGCCGTCCACCAGGTCGGCGACGGCGAGTTCCAGCTGACGGTCAGTGAGAACCACGCCATCCTCGACGGCTGGAGCTGGACCTCCACCCTGGCGGAGATCCTCAGCCGCCAGTCGGCGCTCCTTGACGATGCCCCCGACTACGACAGTCGCTGGCCCGAACTCCCGCTGACCTACGCCGACTTCGTGAAGACGGAGCGAGCGGCGGCCGGGGGAGCGGACACCGCCGCGGTGTGGCGCGAGCGCCTTGCCGACGCCGAACCGCGGGCCATCGAGGACCTGCGCCCGGTCGGCACGCCCCAGGTGCGCCGCATCGAGGTCGACATCGACGCGGAGACCTCCCAGCGCCTGGCTCTGCTCGCCAAGGAGGAGGGCCTGCCCCTCAAGAGCCTTGCCGTGGGCGTCCACTTCAAGGTGCTCGCCGAGGCCCTCGCCGTGACCGATCCGGTCACCGGCATGGTGATGCACGGACGCCCCGACCTGCCCGGCGCCAAGGACCTGCGCGGCCTGTTCATCAACATGCTGCCGACCTCGGTGACGGTGCCCGGCGGCAGTTGGCGCGATCTCGCGCGGCGCGCTTTCGACGAGGAGCGCTCCCTCCTCGAGCACCGGCACACCCCGCTGATCAGCGTGCAGCAGGCGCTCGGCAACGACCCACTGTTCGACGTGGGAGTGAACTTCGTACGCTTCCACGCGCTCGGCGAGGTCCTCGACACCGGCGTCGTCGAACTCGTCGACCACCATCCGGCATCCGCCGAGGACACCAACTACGCCGTGATGGCGACCTACTCGGTGCACCCGCCCGCACACGAGCTCGGCCTGATCCTCGCCTTCGACAGCGACCGGGTCTCCGACGAGCGCGCCGCCGACCTCGCCGAGATGTACGCGCAGGCGCTGCGCCGCTTCGCCGCGGACGCCGACGCCTCGCACGACGTGGCGAGCCTGCTGCCGTACGACGCCGATGCCGCGGCCCGCAGAGCCGACGGCGGCACGCTCGACGTGCCCGCCGGAACCCTGGACGAGGCCATCGCCGCCGTCGCCGGCGCGCGCCCCGGCGCGGTGGCGGTCACCGGCCCCGGCGGCGCCCTCACCTACCGTGAGCTGACCGAGCGGGCCACGGCGGCCGCCACCGGCCTCGCCGCCGCCGGAGTGCGCCGCGGCGACCTGGTCGCGGTGGTCGCCCGGCGCGGCGTCGACCTGGTCACCGGACTGCTCGCCGCGATGGCGGCGGGCGCCGCGTACGTGCCCGTCGACCCGGAGCTGCCCCTTGAGCGGATCGCTCACCTGATCCGCGACTCGGGCTGCCGGACCGCGCTGGCCGCGCACCTCACCGACGACGACGCCCCGGTGCTCGCGCTCCTGGCCGAGGAGAACGTCACCGTGCGCACCGTCGCCGACGCCGCCGCCACCACGGGCGCGGCCCCCCAGCGGGCCGACGGCGACGATCTCGCCTATCTGATCTACACCTCCGGGTCCACCGGCACCCCCAAGGGCGTGGGCGTCACCCACCACAACGTCCTCGCCTACCTGCGGGCCTCCGCCACCGTGGTCGAGCCCACCGGGCAGGACGTGGTCGCGGTCCGCTCCACCTTCACCTTCGACCTGTCGGTCTGGGAGCTGTTCGCCGGTCTGGTGGCCGGCGCCCGCATCGACCTCGTACCGGGCGACGTGGCGGCCGACGCACAACAGCTCCACGCCCACCTCCGCGCCGCGGGCGTCACCATGCTGGCCACCACGCCGACCATCGCGCAGGAGCTGGCCGCGGTGGACGGCACTCCCGACACGGGTGGCGCCCCGATCGGGCTGCGGGCGCTGCTCCTGGCCGGCGAGGAGGTGGTGCCTGCTCGGTTCGCCGACTGGTTCGCGGGGCCTTCCGCACGCGACTGCCGGGTCCTGAACTGGTACGGGCCGACCGAGGCCACCGTCCTGATGACCGTCGCCGAACTCACCGTCGACGTCACCCGCAGGCAGCGCGCGCCCATCGGCGGGCCGGTGCCAGGCTCCACCATCTGGGTCCTCGACGAGCAGATGCGACCGGTGCCGCCCGGCGCCGCGGGCGAGCTGTTCATCGGCGGCGTCCAAGTGGCGCGGGGCTACTGGCGGCGCCCCGGCCTCACCGCCGAGAGTTTCGTGCCCGACCCGTTCTCCGGCCTGCCCGGTGCGCGTCTCTACAGGACGGGCGACCGCGCCCGCCACCGGGCCGACGGCCAGCTGGAGTTCCTCGGCCGCTTCGACAACCAGATCAAACTCCGCGGCCACCGCATCGAACTCGGCGAGGTCGAGTCCGTACTGCTCGACCACCCGGGCGTGGCCGACTGCATCGTCGTGGTGCACGGGGCCGCGGGAGCCTCGCCCCGCCTGGTCGCCTACGTGGTGCCCGAAGGGCCTGACCTGGACCGCACGGAGCTGCGGACCCGAGCGGCCGGACGGCTGCCGCGGTACGCGCTGCCCGCGGCGATCAGACTGATCGAGCAGATCCCGCAGACCGCCAGCGGCAAACTGGACCGGCGCCGCCTGCCCGCGCCCACGGCCGACGACTTCCTGGGCACTTCGGGGAGCACACAGTCCGCCAGGGACGACACCGAACGGGCGCTGCTCGGGCTCTGGCAGGAACTGCTCGGCCTGGAAGGGCTCGGTGTCCGGGACCACTTCTACGAGGCCGGCGGCCACTCGCTGCTCGCCACCAGGCTGCTGCTGCGCATCCGGCGTCAGTTCGGGGTGGCGCTGCGGGTGCAGCAGGCCATGGCGGACTTCACCGTGGCCGGGCTCGCCGACCTGATCAGGGAGGCGTCCCAGGAGACCGCCACGGCGCCCGCCACCGCGGCCCCCGACACCACGGCGACGCAGGAAGGGCGGCGATGAAGTTCCTCTCCCTGCTCGTGAGCCGGTCGCGGGCGACAGTGATCGCGGCGCTGGTCGCCGGACTGGTGTCCGGCGCCGCCACCGTGGGCCTGATCGCCGTGCTCCAACGGGTCCTGGAGCGGCTCGACGACCCGGGTGTCCGGCTGATCGCAGCCTTCGCCGCGGCGGCGGTCACGGTCCTGCTCGCCGGGGCGCTCTCCTCCGTCCTGCTGATCCGGCTCGCACAACGCTCCATCCAGGAGCTGCGGATGGAGCTGTGCCGTCGGATCCTGGACAGCGGGATGCGGCGGATCGAGAGCATCGGCCCCGCCCGCCTCCAGTCCGCCCTCACCGACGACGTACAAGTGATCACGAGCGCGGTCAGCAGCGTGCCCCTGCTGTCCATGAACGGCGCGATCGTGATCGGCGCCTTCGTGTACATCGGGGTGCTCTCACTCAAGATGCTGCTGGGCATGGTCGCGGTGCTCGCCGTCGGCCTGGTGCTCTACCAACTCCCGGTGCGCCGGGCAGGCGCCCATCTGCGCCGGGCCCGCGAGCACCAGGACGTCATGCACGCCCACCTGGAGAGCGTCACCCGCGGCGCCAAGGAGCTGAAGCTCGACCGTGAGCGCCGCGCGGCGGTCCTCGACGGCGGGGTCGGTGCCACCGGCAGGCTCCTCGTGCGGGACACCACCCGGGGTGTTTCCCTGTACACCGTCGCGGGTTCCTGGGGGCAGTTGCTCTTTCTCGCCTGCATCGGCATCATGCTGTTCGCCGGTCCCCGCTTCGACATCCCCGCGGACGACCTGACCGGATTCACCCTCGCCGTCACCTACATCAACACGCCGCTGGTCACCGTGCTCAACCTGATCCCGGCGATCGGCCGGGCGGGAACGGCACTGCGCTCGCTCAACGCCCTCGACCTGGGCGACGAGAGCGGCCTGCGGGTACCCGAACCGCGCGGTGGCGAGCGGGCCGCCGGTGCGGAGGTGCGGCTGCGCGGTGCGGTCTTCCACTACGACTCCGGCGCTGACGACACCGCATTCCGGGTCGGCCCGATCGACGCCGACTTCACGCCGGGCACCATCACCTGCCTGGTCGGAGGGAACGGCAGCGGCAAGACCACGCTGGCCAAGATGATCTGCGGGCTCTACCCGCCCAGCGGCGGCGAGATCAGCCTCAACGGCACACCGGTGGAGGGGGACCGGATCGCGGAGCTGCGGCAGAGCGTCGCCGGGGTCTTCTCCGACGTCCACCTCTTCCGCACCCTGCCGGCCCACCCGAACGCCGACAGCGAGGCCAACCGGCTGCTCGCGCAGCTCGGCATGGAGAGCAAAGTAACCGTGCGCGACGGGGAGTTCTCGACCATCGCGCTCTCCACCGGCCAACGCAAACGCCTCGCCCTGGTCTGCGCCCTGCTCTCCGAGCGGCCCGTGCTGCTCTTCGACGAGTGGGCCGCCGACCAGGACCCGGAATTCCGGGAGTTCTTCTACACCGAAGTCCTGCCCGCCCTGCGCAAACAGGGCAAGACAGTGATCGCCATCACCCACGACGACCGCTTCTTCGACGTCGCCGACCGGATTCTCAAACTCGACCGCGGCATGGTCGTCGACCCCGCGGCCGTGGCGGCACCCGCCGCCTCCTGAACCCGCACAGCACCTCGCGCCACCAGCACCTGCCCGAACCACGTCCGCACACCTTGAGGAGCACAGCCATGTCCGAGGCCACTCTCTACGACGTCGTCCGCAACGACGAGGAGCAGTACTCCCTGTGGGACGCCGAGCGTGAACTCCCGGCCGGTTGGCACCGGGAGGGAACCCGGGGCACCCGCGAGGAGTGCCTCACGCACATCGACCGGGTCTGGACCGACATCCGCCCGCTCAGCGTCCGCGAGCGCCATGCCCGTCACGCATGACATCCAGCCGGCTACCCGACACTCCTAGGGAGAAACACCCCATGAGCAACACCACGCTCGACTATCTCCGCACTCATGTCACCGGTGATTTCGCCGATGTCCTCGTGGACGTCCGTGCCAGCAACGGCTGCTGGCTGGTGGACGAGCGGGACGGCTCCCGCTACCTCGACATGTCGATGTTCTACGCGTCCGCTCCGCTGGGCCACAACCATCCAGGACTGCACGGCGACTCGGCACTCGACGAGGCTCTGCTCGCCGCCTCCCGCATGAAGCCGGCCAACCCCGACTTCGGCACCGGCGAGCAGATCAGGTTCGCCACCGCCTTCATGAAGGCGCTCGCCGCGGACGACATGCCGTACGTCTTCTTCATCGACGGCGGCGCGCTCGCCGTCGAGAACGCCCTGAAGGTCGCCTTCGACTGGAAGACCCAGCACAACGCGGCACGCGGCATCGCGGTGCGCGGATCGCGCGCCCTGCACCTGGAACTCGCCTTCCACGGCCGCACCGGCTACACCATGTCGCTGACCAACACCGACCCGTCCAAGATCCGGGACTTCCCGGTCTTCGACTGGCCGCGCATCCCCAGCCCGGCCGTGAACGACATGGACCGCTGGGACGAGCCGGACCTCCTGGACGAGGAGTTGCAGGCGCTCGCCGCCGCCGGGGCCGCCTTCCGCCGCTACCGCGACGAGATCGCCTGCTTCATCTTCGAGCCCATCCAGGGCGAGGGGGGCGACCGTCATCTGCGCCCGCAGTTCCTGACCGCCATGGCCGAGCTGTGCCGCACCCACGACGCCCTCTTCGTCGCGGACGAGGTGCAGTCCGGCTTCGGCCTCACCGGGGACCGCTGGGCCTGCGACACCCTCGGCCTGCAGCCCGACCTGATCGCCTTCGGCAAGAAGACCCAGGTGTGCGGCGTCCTCGGCGGCCGACGTGTCCTGGAGGTCGAGAACAACGCCTTCCGCGCATCGAGCCGCCTCAGCTCCACCTGGGGCGGCAACCTGACCGACATGGTCAGGGCCACCCGGATCCTGGAAGTCGTCGAGCGTGAGGGGCTCTTCACCGCGGCCCGCACCACCGGCGCGTATCTGCTCAAGGGGCTGCGCGAACTCGCCGCCGACCTTCCGGAACTCGTCAGCGCCCCGCGCGGTCGCGGCCTGATGTGCGCCATCACCCTGCCGGACCAGGAGGTGCGCAACCGGATCCTCGCGCGGGCCTTCGACAAGCACGGGGTGATCTTCCTCGGGTCCGGCGAGCGCGAACTGCGTCTGCGGCCGCCGCTTTCGGTGTCGGAGACCGAACTCGCCACCGCCCTGGAGGCGCTGCGCGACGTACTCAAGGAAGAGTCGGCAGCTGAGGAGCGATCATGAACCGAATAACCCGGCCGCACCCGCGCCCCTGGGCATCGCGTCGGCTGATCTGCCTCAGTTTCGCGGGTGGCGGCACCGTCGGATTCCGGCCCTGGGCCCGGAAATTGCCGGTCGACATAGAGCTGCGCGCCTTGTGCTACCCGGGCCGCGAGTCCCGGTTCGGCGACCAGATCGTCGGCGGCTGGCAGGGCCTGGTCGACGACTGCGTTTCGGCTCTCCAGAACGAGGTGCGTGCGCCCTACGTGCTCTATGGGCACAGCATGGGTGCGCTGGTCGCCTACGAGGCTGCCCGCGCGCTCCAGGCCCGGGGCGCCGAAGGGCCGGAGAGCCTGGTCCTCTCCGGGCACATCGCCCCGCAGAACTGGACCGGAACCCGCTCGGCCGCCCTGGCCGCCGCCCCGGACGACGATCTGGGGTCCTGGCTCGAGGCGACGGGCGGCGCCCCGCGCGCCGTGCTCGCCGACCCGGATCTGCGGTCTCTGGCCGTCGATCTGCTGCGCATGGACATGGCTGCCTACGCCTCCTACCGGTACGAGTCCGGGGAGCGGCTGCGGGCCGGCATCCACTTCATGGTGGGCGAGGCCGAGTTGAGCCCCTTGCACGAGGGCTGGGCGGACCTGACGGACGGGCCGTTCTCACAGGAGGTCCTGCCCGGCGGGCACTTCTTCACGCCGCAGGTATGGGGCGCGTTGCCACGCCACATGCCTGTCTTCGCCCCGGACGCCACCGCAGGGCTGGCCAGCTGATGGGGGTCGCAGAGCGCGCGCCGGAACTCCCCTCCGCCGCGGAGGTGGTGATCGTCGGCGGCGGCGTCATGGGCACCAGCATCGCCTTCCACCTCGCTGAGGCCGGTGTCCACGACGTGCTGCTCCTTGAGCGGGACGCGTTGGGATCGGGGTCCACGAGCAAAGCGGCGGGCGGTGTCCGCGCCCAGTTCTCGGATGCCGTCAACATCCGCCTCGGGGCCCGGAGTCTGGAGTTGTTCCAGGACTTCGGGCGCCGCCCGGGCCAGGAGATCGACCTGCACCGGGAGGGCTATCTCTTCCTGCTCACGCGAGCGGAGGACGTCGTCGCGTTCGAACGCAACGTAGCCGTGCAGAACGGACTCGGCGTGCCCAGCCGCATGCTGGACGCCGCCGAAGCCCGCGAGCTGTCCCCGCTGATCTCCACGGACGGCGTGCTGGCCGCGGCGTACTCGCCCGACGACGGCTACTGCTCACCGGAGTCGGTGGTGCTCGGGTACGCGACGGCCGCTCGACGGCTCGGCGCCCGTTTGGTGACGGGGTGTCAGGTCACTGGCGTGGAACGGGGAGTGACTGCTTCAGAAGCCACCCGGGTAGTCACCGACCGTGGCACGGTCACGGCGGACACCGTGATCTGCGCGGCCGGTGCCTGGTCGGCGGCGCTCGGGACGATGGCCGGGGTCGACCTTCCCGTGGTGCCCTACCGGCGCCAGATCCTCGTCACCGCGCCGTTGCCGGACGCACCCTCGCGCATCCCCATGACGATCGACTTCTCGACCAGCTTCTACTTCCACGGAGAGGGGCCGGGCGTGCTGATCGGCATGTCCGACCCCGATCAGGCCCCGGGGTTCGACCTGTCCCGTTCGGACACCTGGTTTCCCCGGCTCTCCGAGGCCATGTCCGTCCGAGCCCCGCAGCTCCTCGACGCGGACATCGCCACCGGGTGGGCCGGACTCTACGAAGTCACCCCCGACCACAACGCGCTCATCGGCGAGGCTCCGGGGCCGGGCCGGTTCCTGTACGCGACCGGCTTCTCCGGCCACGGCTTCCTGCAGGGACCGGCGGTGGGCGAGGTGATGCGCGATCTCTACCTGGGGCGCGAGCCGTTCGTCGACGTCTCGGCGCTGTCCGCCGAGCGGTTCGTCCACGACACGCCACGAAAGGAACTCAACTGTGTCTGAGGGTCACAGCAGTGCCCGGCCCCGGCCCGGCCCCCGCCGAAGAACCCGCCTGAGGGCCTTGCTGGCGGCCTTGGCCGTCGCCGCCTCCGGGCTCGTGGTCGGCTCGCCGGCCCAGGCGTCGACCCCCGGCGACCCGGGCGTCGTCAGCCGTGCCGCTGTGATCGATGTACCCGGCGCGCACGGCGGCACCGCCGCGCGGAAGCAACAGGCCCTCCTCGACTACTGGACGCCGGAGCGGGTGCGCCGCGCCACCGGCGAGGAGAAGGACGGGCCGCAGGCGGCGGCCACCGGCGAACGCGCCGATCCGCGCATCAGCGCCGCCGTGGACGGCCCGTACTCCACCGCCGTCGGCAAGCTCGTCTTCGAGCATGCCAACGGGAAGCCGGACTACTGCACCGCGACCGCTGTGGACAGCGATTCCGAGTTCCTCGTCCTGACGGCCGCCCACTGCCTCCACGAAGGGCCGGGCGGCACATGGATGAAGAACGTCGTCTTCATTCCGGCGCGCCAGGACGGCGGCGAGCCGTTCGGCAGGTTCACGGCCTGGAACATCGCCACGTCGCCGCTGTGGAGCAGCGGTACCGAGCCGGACTGGGAGCACGACTACGGCATGGTCATCACCAACGACAACGCCAAGGGCCAGACGGTGGTCGACGCGGCGGGCGGCTACCAGATCGTGCCTGACGCCCGCACGGGCGAGGAGGTCTCCGTCATGGGCTACTCGGGCCCGCCCTACGACGGTGAACACCAGGAATTCTGCGCGGACTTGATCGAACCCACCGTCCCGCCGCTGAACCTGTGGCAGGTGGAGTGCGCCAACATGACGCCGGGCTCCAGCGGTTCGCCCTGGCTTCTCGACTACGACTACGACACCGGATCCGGCTACATCGGCGGCCTCAACAGCATGTCCGACACCCGGGGCTTCATGGCGTCCCCGCGCTTCGACGCGAGGACGGGTGAGTTCGTCGCGCTCATGGAGCAGATGGCCGCCGCCCGGCCCTGATCGGCCCTGATTCCACGGCACGACTGGAGGTGCGACGCCATGGACGAGAGCGGATGCCGGTTGCCGTCCACCAACCCCGACGGCGGCTGGGCACGTGCGCATACGTTGCTGCCCGCGCCCGCGCTCGACCTCATGGCGCCGCCACCCGCGGTGACCCGCCCCATCGCCGTGGTCGAGCTGCGCACCCAGTGGCTCGACCCGCTCCCGCCCGGGAGGGAGCGGGACAGCCGCGCCGGACTGCGGCTGCTGCTGGCCGGTGCGCTGGGGGCCGCCGGGCCGGAATGCGTCGTGATCGACGACGGACCGTGCCCGTACTGCGGTGTCGTCCATGGCCGCACGGCGGCCGTGCGGCGTGGCGGCCATGCGACTCCCGTCCACTTCGCGTCCGTCGCGCACGGCGATCTGGCGGTCCACGCGCTGGCGGAGACCCCGGTCGGCCTCGGCCTCGCGATTCCCGCCGGACACGGCCGTGAGGCGCTGCTGGCTGCCCACAAGCCGGCCCGGCTCGCGGCGGCTGCCGGGGCTCTCGCCCGCGGTCCGTGCGCCGAGCCGCGAACGGCCGGTGTGGCACGGGCTGTTCGGTACGTCGACACGCCCCGGCAGTCCGGGTGTGTCGTGTCCGTCGTATGGCAAGAACACAACTGTCCCTGAACCTCTCGAACTCGCCCTGAACTCAGGTGAGTTAACACACCCCTTCGCTGTCCGTAGCGCTACCGATCACTACCGACAACTCCCACCGGAGGAAACCTCATGCGTCGTCTACTCTCCGCTCTCACCGTGAGCGCCGCTTCCCTCACCCTCGCGCTCGGAGTCGCTGCCGCGCCGGCTGCCGCCGTGCCGGCCGACAAAGCGAAGGTGCTCAGCAGCTGGTCCCAGACCGACGCGGGCAGCTACAACGCCTGGGTCGCGGCCCGTGCCAACCAGGGCGCGTGGAGCGAGTACAAGTTCAACTGGTCCACGGACTACTGCTCCTCGTCCCCCGACAACCCCTTCGGCTTCCCCTTCCAGACATCCTGTGCGCGGCACGACTTCGGCTACCGCAACTACAAGGAGGCGGGCACCTTCGACGCGAACAAGGCACGCATCGACAGCGCCTTCTACGCGGACCTGAAGAGAGTGTGCGCGGCCTACAGCGGCGCGAAGAAGACGTCGTGCGACGCGACCGCCTGGACGTACTACCAGGCGGTGGACAAGCTCGGCTTCTCCGCTGCCGTGGACAACGGGCTCGCTGCCTGATCTTCCGCGAGCGTGGCGGCCCACCCTGCACATGGGCGGCGGGTGTCCCGGCCGGGGCACCCGCCGTTCGCGTGCGGGGACGGGGCGCTTCATCACCATGCCGCGGCGAGCCATCCGGGAGAGTCAGGCACCGCCTGGGCGCTCACGAGGGATTGACGGAGATGTCTCCGTTGCCGCTGGTCAGTTCGATCCGGTGGTCGCCGGACGGATTGCTGCGGACGCCGATGTCCTTGTCCCCGTTGCCGGTCTTCACCGAGATCCGGTAGCTGCTGTCGGGCAGATTGAGTGTCAACTCTCCATTTGAGGTCTTGGCGCGGATGTCCTGCGCCTTTCCGGGGGCCAGGTCGATCTCGCCGTTGGAGGTCTCTGCGTCGATCCGGCTGCCCCGAAGGTCCTTCCCGTTGATGTTTCCGTTGGAGGTCCGGGCCTTCACCTCTCCCGCTGCTCCTTCCAACGTGATGTCGCCCGAGTCGGTCCTCAGGTCCACTGGTCCCACGTCGGACAGATCGGCGTCGCCCCTCGACGTCTCTCCGTCGACCGCCACCTTGGCGGGCACCTCCACCGTGTAGTCCACCTTGCAGTCGTCGCCGCAGCCCTCAAGGGTCAACCGCCCCCCATCGACCCGATGGGTCGAGCCATCGGGTTTGTCCCCGTGATACGTGATCTCGCGGTGCACGGAGATCTTGTCGAGGCCCTTTCGGCCGCGGAGTGTGACGCTGCCGGTGCCCGTGTCCAGCCGCACCGATGTGATCCGCTCCTTCAGCGACGCGTCGTCTTCGAAGGTCTCCCCGGGCCCGCAAGCGCTGAGCCCTGTTGCAGCCAACCCGCCTGCGAGGACAACCCAGAGTGGGCGTAGGCGCATCGTCATGTCGGTGACTCCAAGTCCTTGAACGGTGGCGGTCAGCCATGAAGCTAGCGGCGTCCGACAGCTCGCGGCGACAGTGCTACCCCCACCTTTCGACCACCGGCTACCCCGTGTACGGCCCGACGTCCCGCAGGTCGGCGGAACCGGGCAGCCACCTCGAAAGACTGAACAACAAGGACTGAATAACAAGGACTGAGCAACAGTGCGAAGCCCTACCGGGGCGCCCCCGGCCGTACGACAGCGTCGGCCTTCAGGACCACGATCAGGTCCTGAAGGCCGACGTCACGCACTGGCCCGGAGCGGCCGCGGTCAGCGCCGGTCGGGCGATCCGGACGGCGGCATGGATTCGCCGAGCGGCACGACGTTGAAGTATTCCCCGATGCGGTCGATGAGGCCGCCGTCGAACCGGAAGTACATCGCCGCATGCACCCTCGGGCGTGCGGCCCGCTGGATCGCGCCCGTGCGGCCGATGAGCAGTCCCGGGCCCCGGCCTGACGGGCGGCGGCTCAGCGCAGTCCGGCGAAGAGATCGTCCTCGGACGCGGGCGCGCCGGTGGCGTCCTTGACCCGTACGAAGGTCTCCATGCCCATCAACTCGCCGAACCTCTCCTTGCCCATCTTGAGGAAGAAGATGTTCTCGCCCTGGCTGGCGTGTGCGGCCAGCGCATCGAACTTCTGACCGCTGAACGCGGTGGTGTCCACCCACGTGGTGATCTCGTCGTCGGGGAGGCCGATCTCGGCCAGCGCGGCGGCCTCGGCAGGATCCGGTTCCGGCATGTCCCCGAGCTCGCGCATGGTCTCCCCGAACTTCTGCATCGCCGAGCGGGGCATCGTCGTCCAGTACACCTTCGGTGTCAGCGCGGTCATCTCCAGCGCCGCCATCGTGATGCGGTGGGCCTGGATGTGGTCGGGGTGGCCGTAAAAGCCGTTCTCGTCGTAGGTGACGACCACATCGGGCCGGTAGTGCCGCATGAGTTCGGCGAGTCGGGCGGCGCCTTCCTCCACGGGGGTACGCCAGAAAGATCCGGGGGCGTCATTGCTCGGCCAGCCGATCATCCCGGAGTCGGCGTAGTCCAGCATCTCCAGATCGCTGACCTTCAGGACCTCACAGCTCGCCTCGAGTTCCTGACGGCGCATCAAGGCGACGGCCGCCGGATCATGCCCGGGCTCGCCCGGCTTGACACCTCCCGGTCCGTCACCGCAACCGCCGTCGGTACACGTCACGAGAACCGTACGGATTCCTTCCGCGGCGTACCGCGCGAGGATTCCTCCGGTTCCGGTGGCCTCGTCGTCGGGGTGGGCGTGTACTGCCATGAGCGTCAAGGGCCGGTCAGTCATAAAACAGTCCTCCTGCAGGAATACGTCTTGGTCCGAGTGCGTGGCGGGTGTAGCGAGAGCCCGGATCCCGGCGGGCGGACGACCTGGCGGTCTCCGTACTCCCGCCCGTGCGGCGCCGGTGCCTCGGTCGATGCAACCGTGTGGGCCGGACCGGATGTTCCCGGCGTGGCCGCCCGGTTTCGCGCGGCCACCGCTCGCGCCGGGCGGGGCGGGCCCCGGCCTGCCTCTCCTCCACGTATGTGGCGACCGCGACGCAGGCATCCCGCCCCGCGTGTCGACACGCGGGCGAGGTGTACGGGGCGTCCCTCCGGCCCGGTCGTCAGGGCAGGGCGAGGACGTCGTCGATCGCGGACCGGATCTCCTCGTCCCGCATGAACGCGCGGTAGTCCCGGTGCGTCGACAGCCGCCGGTCGGATCCCCGCGCCGTACGCAGAGTTGCCCGCGCCACCGGCGAGACTGTGCCGATCCTGGCGAGGGCGCGCAGCGCGTCGAGGAAGTACGAGCCGTAGGCGTCGCCGCCATCGGCGAGAGGAAGGAGGTACTCCTCGATGACGGATCGAGTCGGCTCCGGCTCGCCGGTGATCGACCACAGTGCCACCGCCGCACGCAGCCGCAGCCAGCTGTCACCGTGCTCCATCACATGCCGCACCCGGTCGGCATGGCGCGCGGCCGCCGGTCCGAAATCGCCGAGGAAGCCCACGGGACCGTACAGCGGTCCCTCCGCGGTCAGCACCGCCTCACCGATGAGTTGAAGTGCCTCGTCGCGGTCGCCGCCCAGGCGCCAGGCCGCCCACGCCACCTTGTGGTGATTGCCTGGGTGGTCAAGGACCGTGCAGCGGCGCACCGCGGGCTCGGCTGACTCGGCAGCCGGTCCCATCGCCACCAGCGCGTCGACGGCGTGCAGCGAGTAACGGGTGTCGTCCAGCAGGGCCACCACTTCCGGCAGCGCGGGCGCCGCGGGTGGCCCCCACGCGGTGAGGACGGCCAGGAAGCAGCAGGTCAGCAAGCCGTCCACGCCGTCGTCCCGGAGCAGCTTCCGCACCGCGGGCAGCAGGGCCCGCGCGTGCCCCCGCAGTGGGGTCAGGACGTCCTCGACCTCTGGCAGGCGGGGTTCGCCCAAGACGTACGCGCGTGAGTACTGGCCCCGGTAGGGCGCGTACAGCCGCTCGACAAGGCCGGGCAGGGCGCGCTCGTCGCCGATGCGGGTCAGGGCCCAGCGAGCGTGGTCGCCGACGGTCCCCTCAAGGAACTCGGCCTCGCCCGGGTCGTCGAGGAGCGCGGCCAACTCGTCCGCGTACGGAGCCGCCCGCGCACCCAGTACGGCCAGCAGATGTGCTGCCCGGTACCGTACGCCGTCGTCCGGCTCCGCGAGCAGCGCGCCCGCGAGCGGCAACAGCGCGGACGCCGCGGACGGACGGACCACCAGCAGCTGCCACCCCTCGTCCAACGCGGCGCGGCACAGCAGGGTGTCCCCGTTGTGGCGCGCCGCACCGATGAGCCGCACGACGAAGGCGAGTGCCGTCCGCGGAGCGCCCTCGAACAGGTGGGCCGTCCAGGAGACGACATCCTCACGGGTGAAGACAGCGTCGACGTCCGGCACGTACCAGATCGCCTCGAACTGCGGACGCGTGGCTGGGTCGGACAGAGCCTCCACCAGCAGGTCCAGTTCACGGACCGCCGCCTGGGGATCGAACGCTGCCCAGGCGTGCACGGCCGCGACCCGCATGACGGGACCGTCCGTCCGCAGGGCCTCGGCCACCACCGCCCGCACCCGGTCCACCTGCCCGGTGTGGGCGGAGCCGGCTGCGGCGGTCCCCAGCGCGAGCAGCACGGGCAGCCGCACCGTCGGGTCCGTCTCGGTGTGCCACCGCTCCAGCAGCACGCCGACATTCTCTGCGAGGGGCAGGGCTTCCCTGCGCGCCTCGGGCAGGGGGTCCGCGAGCAGCGCACTGACCTGGGGGCGCTGGAGCCGCCATTGCTCGTGCCACCCCGCGTCCACCAGGTCCGGGTCGGCTTCGGCCGCCGTCTCGGACAAGCTCGTCAGTAGCTGGACGAGTGTGACCCGGGCGCCCATGTCCGGATCGCCGACGAGGGCAACGACGAACGGCAGCAAGGCAGTTGCGACGGAAGTCACGCGTCCGGTGCCCAGCGCGAAGCAGTCGTACAGGGAATAGCAGTCTTCCTCGGTCGCCGCCGCGCCCTTGAGTGCCAGGCCACGCAGCGCTCTCCGCACCTCTTTGGGAGGGTGGTGCGCGAGCGCCGACTCCAGCCGCTCCCACGGCAGATCGTCCAACGCCTCAAGCGCTGTTCCCGCCACTCATGCCCCCATGATCTCGCGAATCGGATACCCGACTCCCGGCTCCCCGATTCCCCGACGGACATCCTGTCATCGCAAGGCGGCCTCGGTTGGATCGCTGGACCGGGTGCCCGGCTTCGCGGGCTTCCTCCGCCAGGACCTCGGCGCTGGTGCCGCCTCCTAAATGACTTTCGTGCGCAGCTGTCCGGATGATGAGGTGGCACCGTGAGCAACCACGATGAGGCGGTGGCTGTCCGGCCGTTGACCCTGGCTTGGGTGAGTCGGCACCTGGAGGTCGGTGAACGGGTCGTCAGAACCGAGGCCCTGCACGGAGGCATCACGGCCGAAATGCGACGGCTGACCGTCGCCACACGGGACGGTGGCACCCGGTACGTGGTGCTGCGGAGCTTCGTCGACCCGTTCTACGTGAGGCAGGCCGAGGACTGGCTGAACCGGGAGGCGGGCGCGCTGACCCTGCTCGCGGGGAGCGGTGTGTCGGCTCCTGGGCTGATCGCGGTTGACCTGACCGCCGCGCATTGCGAGTATCCGTCGCTTCTGATGACACATCTGGAGGGCCGGACGGTCCTCGATGACGAGGGAGTGGAGAGACGCGTTCCTGCGCTGGCTCGTCAGCTCGTGGCGATCCACGCGCTGCGGCCCGCGACACGGCCCCGGAAGTATGTGGCGTTGACGACTGCCGACACGGTCGTGGTGCCGAAGGGCGCCGACGCGGCGGCATGGGCCTCGGCGATCGAGGTGATCCGCAAGCCCACACCGCCCTACGAAGGGCGATTCCTGCACCGGGACTTCCAGCCCGGCAACGTGCTGTTCGACGTGCCGCCTTCAGAGCCGGGCGGTGCCCGGATCGCCGGAGTCGTCGACTGGGCGGCGACCTCCTGGGGCCCCGCGGATCTCGATGTGGCGCACTGCTCCACCAATCTGGCGCTGCTGCACGGCCCGGCGTGGGGTCTACGGTTCGCTGAGGCGTATGAGGAGGCCGGCGGGGTGCTGGCCGCGGCCGCGAGCGAGCGGCTGTACTGGCAGGTGCGGGACGCGTTGGCGTTCTCGGAAGAAGTGCAGTGGGTGGCGCGGCCGTGGCGTGAGGCAGGCAGGGCAGAGCTGACGACACGCGCCGTGGGGGAGCGGCTGGATGCCTATGTCACCGCTCTGATGGACGCTCTGGGCTGAGCCGAGGCAGGTGGTCCGGGTCGCTCGAACCCGTGGCCTGGTCCACCGTGTACGTGCTCAGCCCGGTCCCCACCGCGTACGAACTCAGCCCGGTCCACCGCGTACGCACCCCACGAGGTGGGGTGCGTCGAAGAGTCAGCAGACGCTGTCCGTCGGCTTCGGGTTGCCCAGGCCGAACAGCGGGCGCAGGCGCAGGCCGGCCCAGGTGCCGAGGATGGCTACGACGGCCCAGATCCAGCCGTGCAGGGAGCCGGAGGCGATGCCGGCGAGGTAGGCGCCGATGTTGCAGCCACCCGCGAGACGGGCGCCGACGCCCATCAGAATGCCGCCGATGACCGCGGCGAGCGCGGTGCGGGCGGGGATGTCGCGGTGCAGCTGCCACACGCCGCCGGCGGCCGCGGCGACGGCCGCGCCGACCATGATGCCGATGTCGGTGAGGCTGTTCTTGTCGGCGAGGACCGGCCCCGACAGCTGGGCCGCGCTATCGGGCTTCTGCCAGAAAGCCCAGGCCTCAGGGGCGCCGCCGAGTACGCCCACGACCTTCGAGCCCCACAGGGCGAACGCGCTGGTGACGCCCCAGGCGCCGCCCGATACGAGCAGCACGCCGGCGCCGAGCACCGCAAGGACCACGGCGCCCGCGGCCAGCGGCCAGGAGCCCCGCACCGTACGGCGCAGGGCACCGCGCGCCGACGGCGGTGTGCCGACCGGCGGGGGAGTGCGGCGGGCCTGCACGGCGCGGGCGATGAACCAGATCACGGCGAGCGCCACGATCGTCACCGCCCAGGAGCCGAACCAGCCGACGTGGTCGGAGAGCACATACGGATCGAGCGCGGGCAGATCGTTCCAGAGGCCGAACTGCCAGGCGGCGAGCGTGGAGCCGGTGATGAAGCCGAGGAGGGTGAGCACGATGGTGCCCTGGCCGGAACCGACGGCGAAGAGGGTCCCGGAGGCGCAGGCGCCGCCGAGCTGCATGCCGATGGCGAAGAGGAAGGCGCCGATGAGCAGCGCCACTCCGATCGGCCCCGCACTGGGTGCGGGTACCGAACCGAACAGGCCGCTGCCGGTGCCGATGATCAGGGCGAAGAGCGTCGCGGTGGTGCCGAGCAGCAGGGTGTGGGCGCGCAGTCCGGTGCCGTTGCCGACGGCCACCAGCTGCCGCCAGGCGGAGGTGAAGCCGAACCGGGAGTGGAACAGGGCGAACCCGAGTCCGATGCCGAGCAGCAGCAGGACGCCGGGCTTGGCCCCGTGCTCCGCGAAGACGTAGCCGGTGAGCGCGACGCCGATGGCGCCCGCGACCGCCAGCGGTATCCGCCGGACCGGTGGCAAGGCCTCGCTCGGAGGGGCCGGGGCAGAGGTGGGGGCAGGGGCGAGCAGGGCGGACCGGGGCGGCGCCCCGGCATCGGCAGCGGTGGTCAAGGGGGTCTCCGGGAACGGCAGAGGGGATCGGACAGGCGGTGCTCGCGTGAGCGCGGAGCGAGGCGTCAGCGGCGACAGAGCGCGTCGTCGACGCTCCACGGCGTGGCCGCGAAGAGCGCGAGAGCGAGCTGACGTGCGGGTCCGAACATGCGCATCACCTTAGGCATCCCGCAGAGATCCTGGAACGCCGTCTCACATAGAGAGCATGGGAACGAGACGGCGGGGTGGATCGGATGGATTGGATCGACCTCCGAGCCGGGCCTGTCCCGTCCGAGCCAGGCCTGTCCCGTCCGAGCCGGTCCGGTCCGAGCCGGTCTGAGCCGAGCGGGAGCGTGAGCGCCGTGCTGCCGAGGGCCCTCCGCCCGGTCGGCGTGGTCAGGCGACGCGGGCTCTGCCGACGCGAGTATCTGCGCGGTGCTCGCGACTGCTGACAACTGCTCGCGACTGCCCATCCGGCGGCCGGACGCAGGCAGTCAAGCCACGTCGATCCGGCGGATCGATCTGACGGAAGACGCGACCGATCTCAGGATTACCGCACTCCGGAGTTCGAAATCGCAGGTGAAAGGCGCGTCGGGAGGTCGCTCGCGACGGATCGCCTCGCTGTTCCCCTATTCGTTCGAGAGATTCGAGTAACCATTTCGCGCCACTCGGCTTGACCATCCCTTGACACGCGATTGACCATGTCTTTACCTTCGATCGACGGTCGATGAAGATCCATTTCGTTGCCCGTTCCGCATTTCCCAGGCACTTGAGGAGGTCCGTCATGGACAAGCTGATCAAGCAGATGACCCAGGACACCAACTGGTCGAAGTGGGTGGCCGCCAACTCGGCGCAGGGCGCCAAGGACGGCTGCATCAGCGCCACCCCGAAGGCCGGCTGCATCAGCGTCGCCGGCAAGAGCGGCTGTATCTCCTGACCCGCATCCCCCCACGCCGGGGTCGCCGCCGTCCCTTCTCGGCGGCGGCCCCGGCCCTCCCGCCCTCACGGAGAACACATGAGCCCGCTGCCAAGCCCGCACGTCGTCGACCGGGTCCGGGACATCCCGATCTACCGCGCGTCCGTCGCCCGGCGGGATTTCCCGATCCTGGAGAAGCCCGAGATCGCCCGTGGCTTCCCGGACAACTGGATGACGCCGGACCTCGCCGCGGCCCTGGAGTCGGGCGAGGCGGAGTTCGTCCTGTCGACCGGCACCAACCACGCCAGGATGCAGCTGATCCGGCCGCCGTACTTCCTGCTCCGCTCGTACTACCGGCTCTGGAGCGAACACCCCGACCTGCGCGCCACCTGGGAGGCGGGCGCCAAGCGCATCTCCCTGACCACCGTGCTCGCCACCGAGCACGTCGCCCGCGTCAACGCCAAGAACCCGGGCGCCACCCCGGGAGAGCGCTGGCTCGACGACCGCACGCTCTACCTCAACAACACCCTCGACCCGGCCGACTGGGACCGGGTAGAGGTCCGCCGCATGCTCGCCGAGATCCGCGAGGTCAGCGACGCCCACCCCACCGGCACCTACCATCTGGACTGCTCGGGCTATCACCTCGCCCACCTCGTACAGAAGGTGGACGCCTGGGGGCTCTGGGACGAGTTCCCGCAGCCGGGCAGCATCGTCCACGCCTACGAGTACACGCCGCTGAACGTACGGGCCCTGCTGCACCGGCACTTCGACTGCCCCGTCGTGGACCTCTTCGGCAGCACCGAACTGGGCTATCTCTTCTCCAGCGACCCCGAGACCGGCCGCTACCGGCCGCACCTGGACGACATGAGCGTCGAGCTCATCCCCGTCGCCCCCGGCAGCGGCATCCACTGCCTCATCGTCACCAGCCTGCGCAACCCCTTCATGCCGCTCGTGCGCTACCGCTCCGGCGACTGTGTGCGCACCTTCGACGGCTCCACCGACCCCGAGCGCATCGCGGCCTTCTGCGGCCGGGAGAAGGAACTGCTCGACGCGCCGGGCGGACCGGTCGCCCAAGCCGACCTCGACGCCCGCGTCCACGACGCGTCCGACCGCGTCTTCCTCGCCCAACTGCGCCTGTCCGAGACGTCCGACGACGTCACCCTGCGCTACTCGACCTTCGACGGCACCCCGCTCGACGCGGCTCCGGCCGAGCACCTCGAAGGGCTCGTCGGGGAACTCACCGGTCGCCCCTGCACCCTGGAGCACCGGACCGACCTGCCGATCGGCCGTTCCGGCAAATATGTCTGGCTGGCGCGTCCCTCCTGACCGGCGGCGGTCAGGAGGGACGCGGTGCGGCCGCCCGCACCGGGCAGACCGGTCCCTCCGATCCGCCTCCACCGACTACCGTCCCCCTCACGCCCGAACAGGACTCCGCCTCGTGACCACCTCAGCCACGTCAGCAGTTCCCGCCCCCACCGCTGAAGACCTCCTGGGCAGCGCGCTGCACGGGGAGGTCGTCGCGTACTTCACCGCGAAGACGGGACACCAACGCACCCATGTCGAGCACCAGGTGCGCGAATGTCTGCGCTACCTGTACCTGGTCTCCCGCCACCCCGACCGGCTCGGCGGCCTTTTCCTGCCGGTGGAGCAGGAGATCGACGAGATCTGGCACTTCCTCATCCTGCAGACCCGCGAATACCGGGAGCTGTGCGAACAGCGCCTGCCCGGAGGGGACTTCATCCACCACCGCAGCATCGCCTACACCGACTACCAGGACGGTGACCAGGGTGGCGGCCGGGCCGACGAGGGACGCCGGGTCGCGGCCGAGGAAGCCCTGCGCTGGATTCCGTTCTACGCCGCCGCGTTCGGCCCGTTCGACGAGGACGCGCTCCCGCACTGGACCATCGTCCGCTTCCTCCACCAGGAGATGGACATGAGCCTGGCCGAGATCTCCGCCCTGGACCCCTCCGACGGGCCCACGGCGTGACAACGGCGGCCCGCACCCCGCAGTTCGCCGGACCCGAGGTGCAACGCCGCATCCTGACCGTACTCGTCGCCTCGCAGGCGCTCGGCGGCGCCGGAATGGCCGCGGGCATCACCGTCGGCGCGCTGCTCGCACAGGATCTCCTCGGCTCCACCGGCCTCGCCGGACTGCCCGTGGCCCTGTTCACCGCGGGAGGCGCGCTCGGTGCCCTGCTCATCGGCCGGATCTCCGAACGGTGGGGCCGCCGCCCCGGGCTCGCCCTCGGGCACGCGGCCGCCGCCCTGGGCAGCATCGGCGTGATCGTCGCCGCCTGGTCCCGCACCGTGCCCCTGCTCCTGTTCGCCCTCTTCGTGTACGGCGCAGGCACGGTCACCGGCCTGCTCGCCCGGTACGCCGGAACCGACCTCGCACCGCCCGACAAACGCGGTCGCGCCACCGGCACCGTGCTCCTCGCCACCACGCTCGGCGCGGTGGCAGGACCCGCCCTGGTCGGCCCCACCGGAACCCTGGCCGACTCCCTCGGTCTGCCCCGCCTCACCGGCCCTTTCCTCCTCGCCGCCGTCGCCTACACGGCCGCCGCCCTCGTCATCGCCCTCTGGCTGCGCCCCGACCCGCTCCTGCTCGCCCGGAGCCGACAGCACCAGGACGCCGCAGGGCCGAAGGCGGGCGAGCAGCGCGTACGCCGTATCGGACCCGGGGTCGTCACCGGCGCGGCCGTGATGATCAGCGGGCAGCTCGTGATGATCGCCATCATGACGATGACCCCGGTGCACCTCACCCACCACGGGCACAGCACACAGCTGGCCGGGGTCGTGATCGGCCTGCACGTGGGCGCCATGTTCCTGCCCTCTCCCCTGACCGGCCTCGTGGTGGACCGGCTCGGGAGCCTGCCCGTGGCCGCGTCCTCCGGAGGCGTACTGCTCACCGCCGGGCTCCTGGCCGCCCTCGCGCCGCCCACCGGCGCGGTGGGAACCGCCCTGCTCGCCACCGCGATGGTGCTGCTCGGCATCGGCTGGAACATGGCGCTCGTCAGCGGCACCGCGATGGTCGCGGAAGCCGCACCCGCCGAGGCACGCGCCTCCACACAGGGTCTTGTCGACGTGGGGATGTCGCTCGCCGGAGCCACCGGCGGCATGGTCTCCGGCCTCGTCGTGGCAGGGGGCAGTTACCCGCTGCTTGCCGTCTGCGGGGGAGTGCTCGCGCTCACCGTCATCCCCCTCACGGCCCGCGCCGCCCGCCCTCGGCACACCGCCCCACGCCCGACCGCGAGTTGACGCACCCCCTCAGTGACCCGTCAGGAGAACGGCATGCCCAGCGTCCCCCCGCCCTTGCCCCCATCCCCACCCACCGTCCCGCAGCTCGACGCCGTCGTGGTCGGGGCGGGCTTCTCCGGCCTGTACCAGCTGTACCGCCTGCGCGAACTGGGCCTTTCGGTCCGCGTCCTGGAGGCGTGCGACGACATCGGCGGTACGTGGCACCGCAACCGCTACCCCGGCGCGCGCTGCGACGTCGAGAGCACGTCGTACTCCTACTCCTTCTCGCCCGAACTGGACCAGGAGTGGGAGTGGAGCGAGCGGTACGCGACGCAGCCGGAGCTCCTGCGCTACCTCCACCACGTCGCCGACCGCTTCGGGCTGCGTGCGGACATCACGCTGCGCACCCGCGTGACACGTGCGGAGTACGACGAGGACGACCACCTCTGGCAGGTCACCACCGACACCGGGGAGACGCTCACCACCCGGTTCGTCATCCTGGCCACCGGCTGCATGTCGGCCGTCAAGGAACCGGACATCCCCGGCGCCGCCGCCTTCGAGGGCCGGGCCCTGCACACCGCCGACTGGCCGCACGAGGGCGTCGACCTCACCGGCAGGCGGGTCGCGGTGATCGGCACCGGCTGCTCCGGCGTCCAGGCCATCCCGCTCATCGCCGAGCAGGCCGCCGCCCTCACCGTCTTCCAGCGGACCCCGGTGTACGCGCTCCCCGCCCACAACCGTCCGCTGTCCGCCGAGGAGAACGCCGAACTGAAGGCACGCTACCCGCAGTTCCGGACCGCCCAGCGGCAGTCCAGGGGCGGCACCGTCTTCGAGCCGCCCACCCGGTCCGCCCTGGAGGCCGACGACGCCGAGCGCACCGCCACCTATGCGGCTGCCTGGGAGTCCGGCCTGCTCAGCGGCCTGCTGCGAACGTACAACGACATCCTCGTCGACGCGGCCGCCAACGAGACCGTCGCCGAGTTCGTCCGCTCCAAGATCCGCACGATCGTCAGCGACCCCGATACGGCCGAGACGCTGTCACCGCGCGGCCTGCCCTACGGCACCAAACGTCCCTGCCTGGACACCGGCTACTACGCCACGTACAACAAGCCGCACGTCGACGTCGTGGACCTCGCCAGGACCCCGATCGTGGAGATCACACCGAGCGGCATCAGAACCTCGGAGCGGGACCACGCCGTCGACGTGATCGTCTTCGCCACCGGCTTCGACGCCATGACCGGCTCACAGGTCGCCATCGACATCGTCGGCAAGGGCGGCACCACACTCCAGGAGAAGTGGGCCGAAGGACCTCGCAACCATCTGGGCCTCCTGTCGTCCGGCTTCCCCAACCTCTTCACCGTGATCGGCCCGCTGAGTCCGTCCGTGCTGAGCAACGCGGTGGTGGCCATCGAGCAGCACGTGGAGTGGATCACCGACTGCATCGCACACCTGCGAGAGGGCGGCCTGACCGAGATCGACGCCACCGCGGACGCCGAGGAGAAGTGGTGCGACCACGTCGCCGACCTCGCCGATCTGACGCTCTACCCGGCCGTCGCCTCCTGGTACACAGGAGCGAACGTGCCGGACAAACCCCGGGTGTTCCTGGCCTACACCGGAGGCCTTGACCGGTACCGGGCACAGTGCGACGCCGCCGCCCTGGACGGATACCGCGGGTTCGTCCTGACCGGCTCAGGGGTTCGGTAGCTCCGCGTCGGTCGCATGCGTGCCCCCGTTGTCGGCTGTTCGCTAATAACAAGCCCTTCGGCCCGCTCGGATCGCTGCTCGGATCAGGGCCGGGCTTCGGCCGCCGCGACGGTGGGCGGCGTTTCGGCGATGACCGCGCGGCGCAGCTGCTCCGGCTTCGGCGGGAGCAGGCGGGTGAGGTCGTAGTGGGTGCGGCCGCGGCGGTAGCTGGTGATCAGGCCGTTCTCTTCGAGGGGGAGTCCGGCCGGGCGGAGTGTGGCCCGGCCGTCGTCGTCGAGCAGTCCGGTGTGGTTGGGGCGCAGGCTGACCCAGAGTTTCGTGGTTCCGTGGGCGCGTTCGACCAGTTCCCGGCGTAGCGGAAGCCATCGGGTGAGTGCGGCGCGGCTCAGCGGTGACAGTGCGAACCAGTCGCGCTCCGTCGGCCGGCTGCTGCCGTGCTGGGGGTGCCGTTCGATGTACAGCGCGCGGTGGTCCGGGGCGAGGTGGGACAGGCGCAGTGCGACCAGTTCGCCGGAGCGTGGGGCCGTGTCGAGGATGAGGGCGAGCACCGCGGTGAGGCGGGTTAGGCCCGGTGACAGGTGGCCGGCGAGGTTCTGGTCGAGGCGGTTGCGCAGGGCTGCCAGGTCGCCGAACTCCGGTGTGGGCTGCAGCAGCACCGCGCCGCCGCCGAGGCGCAGTCCGGGCAGGCCGATCGCCTCGCGCAGCACGTCCACGCAGTGCTTTCGGGCTTCGTTGGTCGGCTGGGAGGTGGGTGGACGCCCGCCCTTGACCAGTCGTGCTCGCAGTGCGCCGGATTCCGCGATGCGGAGGTAGGGGCCGAGTGCGTCCGGTTCGAGGAGGCGGCGCAGTGAGCGACGGGCGCCGACGGGCAGTGCGTCACGTGACAGGGCCCGCAGCAGTTCGCCACGGACCATGCCGAGCTGACGGCGGCGGGCCTCGCCGACGGTCAGGTCGTCGAGGAGCCTGTCCAGCGCGGTGATCGAGCGGTACTCCGGCACCCCCCGATTCTCGCCCATGCCCTTCCCGGATCACCCCACATCCGGCAACAGGGCGAGCGTCCACCGGACAGCGACACCGCCGCGGGAGCCGAAGCGGTCGAGGAACGGTGCACCGGCGCGGCAGACCGGCGGTTCCTCATCCGGGCGGGACGACTCAGACCAGTTCGGGTTGTGGTTTCGCCTGGATGGCTGGTGCGGCCTTCGGTTCCCACAGCCTGGTGGTCCGTACGTAGCCGTAGATCACCGAGGCCATCGCCAGCAGGAGAAGCGGTCCGAACACCTCGGGATGCCTGGCCATGTCCATCGGCAGATAGCGGTACGCCACCAGGAGCGCGGCGAAGACCGTCGTGCCGTGGGCGACCAGCTGGATGCCCTGCCGGTCCCAGCCGCGGTCGAACGAGCGCAGGGCCGCCTCGACGGTGAGCGCGAACACCACGCCGACGATGAGGTCCACGCCGTAGTGGTAGCCGAAGCCCAGCGTCGCGCTGAGCGTGGCGACGAGCCAGAACGTCCCCGCGTATCGCAGAAGTCGTGGGCCCTTGCGGGAGTGGATGAAGATCGCGGTGGCCCACGCGGTGTGCAGACTGGGCACGCAGTTGCGAGGGGTGATCCCGTCGTACGGCACGGGGTGCGGGGCGCTGATCGGCGGGGGCGTGTTCGGCCACAGGTCGGCCACCGCCCACTGCACGCCGCCGGTGCCGGAGGTGCCGGGGCCGTAGGCGAAGATCGGGCCGACCACCGGGAAGATCATGTAGATGGCGGGGCCGAGCAGGCCGATGACCAGAAAGGTGCGCACCAGATGGTGGCGCGGAAAGCGGCGCTCGGCTGCCACGTTGCGCAGTTGGTAGAGGGCGACGACGATCGCGGCCACCGCGAGTTGGGCGTAGACCAGGTCGAGGACGTGGGTGGTGACCGGGCCGCTGGCCCGGAGTATCCGGCCCGCCAGCCATGACGGGTTGCCCAGTGCGTGGTCGGCGATGGCCACGTACGGGTCGAGCACGGTCGGGCGGGTCTTCGACGTGATGAGCAGCCAGGTGTCGCCGGTCTTGCGGCCGGCGACGAGGAGCAGGCCGAGGCCGACGCCCTTCAGGAGCAGGACGCGTTCCTGGCCGGTGCGGCGTGTGATCGCGATGACCGCGCAGCCCAGCATCGCCCACAGGGCGCCGTTGCCGAAGAACTGGCCCTCGGGCACCTTGGTGCCCGCCGCCCACCGCGCCAGGACGAAGATGATGTCGATGCCGATCGCGGTACCGAGCGCGATGAATCGCTGCCGCCAGGTGAGCACCACCATCATCAGCATCAGACCGCCGTACAGCGGGCCGGGTTTGGGTGCGAACAGCACCTCTCGCACCTGGTTGGTGATCGGCCCCGGTACGCCGCCGTAGTGGCGCGCGGCGATCTCAAGGGCGATGAGGAACCCGAGGGCGACCGCGACGGCCGTGGCCCACAGGATGGCCCGTGGTTGGCGCCACGCGGTGAAATTGATCTTGCGGTCTGTTCGTGAAAGCGCCCGCGAAGCCTTGGATATCAATTGTTTGACCGATTTGGTAGGCGATATTTAGATAGATGCCCCTTCGTGCCGTATGGCGTGTTTCCGCTGAAGGAAGGGTGAGGGGGCCCTCGTTGCGAGGTCGATCATGCCATCGCAAGCGGTGCGGGTGGATTCACGGTATGGGCGCGCCCGTCGCCCCCGAGGGGAATCCCTCGATGCCGAGCACCAGCAGGTGACCCACACGCGGGTGCGGGAAGGGTCTTGCGCCCCGCTCGCCGGACCGTCACCTCGTGCTCGGCCCAGAGCCCTCCCCGCACCCGCGCGTCATCACTTCTTCGGCATCAGGACCGTGTCGATGATGTAGACGTTGGCGTTGGCGGTCTTCACGTTGCCGCAGCCCACGTTGGCGGAGTCGTTGACCTTGTAGGACTCACCCGAACCCGAAGTCGTCAGCTTGGACTTCTCCAGCGTCTCGAACGATCCCTTCTCCAGGTCCTTGGGCGCCAGCTTCTGGCCCACCACGTGGTAGGTGAGGACCTTGGTGAGCATGGCCTTGTCGTTCAGGACCTTGTCCAGGTCAGCCTTGGGGATCTTCGCGAAGGCGTCGTTGGTCGGCGCGAACACCGTGAGGTCCTTGGCGTTGTTCAGGGTGTCGACAAGACCGGCCTTCTTGACCGCGGTCACCAGGGTCGACAGGTCCGGGTTGTTGGACGCGGCCGTGGCGACCGGGTCCTTGGCCATGCCGTCGAAGCTGCCCTTGCCGTCCTTGGGTACCGAGGAACAGGCCGGACCGAACGGCTCGTCCATGCTGCTGGTGTCGCCCGCGCTGTCGTTGCCCTTGTCGGTCGCCTTGTCCGAGGCGGCGGACGACTTGGAGTCCGATGACGCCTTGTCCTTGCTGTCGTCACTGGAGCAGGCGGTCAGGGCCAGCGGCAGCATCGCCGCCGCGGCGAGAACGAGGGCTCCACGACGGGTACGGCGGGTGATGGCGTTCATTTCTACTCCTTGATTGATTGCGCGTGGTGAGGGAGGGGCGGTTCCGGTTCCGGGAACAGCCGGGAAGGTCGGTCAATCCACGGTGATCACCACCGAATGCCAGCCACTGGACCCGTCGGGGATCGTGCGGGTCCGCTTCTGGGTCTGTGTCTCGCCCGTCCGGTCAGTGGCCCGGACCGTCAGGGTGTGGCCGCCGCCGGAGGTGGCTTTCCAGGGGAAGGACCACTGGCGCCAGGTGTCCCGGGTGTCCTCGGCGGCCAGATCGGCCTGCTGCCAGGCGCCGTCGTCCACGCGCACCTCGACCTTGTCGATACCGCGGTGCTGGGCCCAGGCCACTCCCGCGACCATCACGGTGTCGCCGGACTTGGGGCGGGCGAACGGCTTGGGCGTGTCGATCCGGGACTGGGTCTTGATCGGCGCCCTGCGCGCCCAGTCCCGCTTCACCCAGTACGGGTCGTAGTCGTCGAACGTGGTCAGCTCGATGTCCTGGATCCACTTGCAGGCGGACACGAAGCCGTACAGGCCGGGGACCACCATGCGCACCGGGAACCCGTGCGCGAAGGGCAGCGGCTCGCCGTTCATCCCGAGGGCGAGCATCGCGTCGCGGCCGTCCATGACGTCCTCGACCGGGCTGCCGATGGTCATCCCGTCCACGGACCGCGCGACCAACTGGTCCGCGGGACCGCCTTTCGACGGCGGCTTCACGCCGCACTGTGTCAGGAGGTCGGCCAAACGCACGCCGATCCAGCGGGCGTTGCCCACGTACGGGCCGCCCACCTCGTTCGAGACGCAGGCCAGCGTGATGTTCCGTTCGATCAGCGGCATGCGCAGCAGATCCGCGAAGGTCAGGGTCTTCTCGCGGGTGACGCCCTTGCCGTGGATCCGCAACCTCCATGCGGTCGCGTCGACTTGGGGTACCACCAGCGCGGTGTCGACTCGGTAGAAGTCCTGATTGGGCGTCATGAACGGGCTGACGTCCTTGACCCGCAGCGCCGCGCCTTTGGGAGTCGGCGGGGCGGGCGAGGCCGGGGCGGGCAGCCTGACCTGATTGCGGGAGGCGACGGCGTTCTGGCCCTGAGCGCCGTTCAGGGAGCGGCCGAGCAGACCGGCCCCCGTGGAGGCGGCTGCCGCGGCCGTCGCGGCGACGATGAACCCCCGCCGGTCCCAGCCCGTCTGCTCTTCGGATGCTTCGGATGCCTGAACCGCGTTTGCGGGGGCCTTCGCTGACCGCAGAGGCAGAGGCAGAGGCAGAGGCAGAGGCAGGCGCGGACGCGGACGCAGGCGTCCGACGAGGTAGTAGAGGAGCCCTGCTCCCACCACGGCACCGGCCACCGACGGCAGTGCGTCCGTGAGGCTCGTGGAGTCGGGTCGGCTCGTCGCGGCGAAGGCCCCGATGACGCCGAACAGGAGGACCCCGGCGGAGCCGATGCGCCGGAAGCGCGCCGCCAGCGCTCCGAGCGTCAGCGCGAGGAGGGTAAGGACGGCGAGGATGCCCAGTTGCAGGACGAGCTTGTCGTCCGTCCCGAACTGCCGGATCGCCCAGTCCTTCACCGCGGGCGGCGTGCGGTCGATCGCCGCCCCGCCCACCGCGATCACCGGGCTCGACTCCGGGCGTACCGCCACTGACACGAGCTCAGCCGTGGCCAGGGCGGAGTAACCGGCCAGCAGACCGCTCAAGGAGCCGAGCCCGCCCAGCCGGCATCTGCCCAGGTGCCTCGATGTTCTCGCTTCTTCACTCACACCCGGGATCCGGAGCGCGGGCGGGGCACGGATTGGTCCGGCACTCCTTTTGAGGGAGGAAATCTTCTGGACCAATCCGGAAGGTCCACGGATCCGAATACCCTGCCGGGCTCCTGCGGGGCACTGTCCCTGGCCGGAGGTGGGCCGACTGGGCGAGCCGCAGGACGCCGACCACTGTCGGCGCACGGTCAGCGGCTGATCGGCCTTCCGCCCCCCGCGCGTGTGCAACCCCCGAGATGATCGCGCTCGCTGCCGGCATCGCCCTGCGTCTGCAGCCCAGCCTCGTCGGCCTCTTCACCGGCACGGTCATCGTCGGCGCGTCGATCGCGATCGCCAACGTCATCATGCCCGCCGCGATCAAGCGGGACTTCTCGCGCCACGTCGGCCTGATGATGGGCCTGTACGCGACCGCGCTCTCCGTCGGCGCCGCCTTCGCCGCGGGCGCCACGGTGCCGTTGCTCTCGTTGGTCGGCGGCGGCTGGCGACCCACTCTGGCGCTGTGGGCGATCCCCGCCCTCGTCGCCTTCCTCATCCTCGTCCCGCAGCTGCGGCGCACTCCCGTCCGCGATCCCCGGACCCACGAGGTCGCCGACGCCCCGTCCGATGCGGGCGAGCCCTCCGTCCGCGCCCTGACACGCGATCCGGTCGCCATCGCCGTGACCGCGCTCATGGGTCTGCAGAGCCTGAGCTACTACGCGACCCTGACGTGGGTTCCGACCCTGTTCCAGGACGCGGGTATGGACGCGCCGCTCATGGTGCTCATCGGCCTGCTCGTCCTCCAGATGTGGGCCGGCGTGCTCGCGAGCCGTGAACGCCACGTTCTCGATGGCGGCCACGGCTGAGGGACGGCGAAGAGAAATGGGTTGCCTGCCGGGCAGCCACAACGATCGGTTGGGCACGCATAGGCTGGCGCCATGGACACCGAGGCGGTTCGATCGTTCGTCCGCGCGGCCGAGCTCGGTCAGCTGCGACACGCGGCTGACGAACTCGGCGTGACGCAACAGGCCGTGTCGAAGCGGATCGCGACGCTCGAGCGCGGACTCGACGTCCGGTTGTTCACCCGTACCGCCCGAGGGGTCGAGCTGACACTCGACGGCCAAGCCTTCCTCCCGCATGCCCGGAACATCATCGCGGGCGTCGATCGCGCCATCACCGCGATCAGACCGGGCTCGCGGGCCCTTCGGATCGACGTGCTCGGCCTGCGGTCGGCGCAGGCCGTCATCCTGCACGACTACTGGCGATCGCGTCCCGAGACCGACCTCGACGTGGTGACCCTCAGGGTCAATGACCCGCGCGTGGCGGTCGCCGCCGTCCAGGCAGGCGACATCGACGCCTCGTTCCGCACGATCACCGACCCGGCCGCGCTGCCGCGCGACGTGCGGATGATCCACGCGTTCGACTCCCCGCTGGAACTCCTCGTCGGCCCGAGACATCCGCTCGCCTCCGCACGAACACTGACGCCGGCCCAACTGCGCCGCCACCGGATCTGGGTGCCGGGTATCGCGCCACGCAGCGAATGGTCGGAGTTCTACGACCAGCTCGCCGCCGACTTCGACCTCCGCATCGACGCCGCGGGCCCGAACTTCGGCAACGAGGTGCTCCTCGACACGCTCGCCGACTCCGCGGACGTGGCCACCCTCGTGGGCACGCGCGACCGGTACATCTGGCCGACGAACCACGACATCCGCCGCATCCCGATCGTGGACCCGACGCTGGTGTACCCGATCTCGCTCATCTTCTCCAGGCCGAATCCGCACCCGGGTCTCCGGGCGGTCATCAAACACCTCAAAGGCCTGACGGCGGGCCCGGAGCCGGTCTGGCTCCCCTCCTGGGCAGTGCCGCGGTCCGACACCGAAACCCTGGACTAGAACCCCGGCGCCCGGCGGCCTCACCGAAATGACGGCCTCATCGAATGGCGGGCGGACAATTTGCCGGTCGCTCTTCGGCAGCCTAATTTTGCGGCGACACAGCTTTTTCTCAGGCAAGGGGAGAAAAGCTCCATGGTGAAAGGCCTTCCGCGCAGAACGCCCCGACGGCCCCGTGAGCCGGACACGGAATCGACGCGCACCTCACGTGCGGCGACCGACCGTATGGCACGTACGTTGCTGCGCCGCCGCAAGAAGGCACTCAGCGCCGATGACGTGATGGTCTCGGACCGTCCGAAGGTGCGGCGCGCGGTGACGGCTGCCGCGCTCGGGAACACCATGGAGTGGTTCGACTTCGGCGTCTACGCCTATTTGGCGGGCACGATCGGAAAGGTCTTCTTTCCGTCCAGTTCGCCCGGGGCCCAGGTCGTCGCCACCTTTGCCACATTCGCCGCGGCCTTTCTCGTCCGCCCGCTCGGCGGTCTCGTCTTCGGGCCGTTGGGGGACCGCATCGGCCGGCAGCGCGTGCTTGCGGTAACCATGATCATGATGGCTGCGAGCACCTTCGCCGTCGGCCTGCTGCCGTCGTACGCCTCGATCGGTTTCGCCGCCCCGCTGCTGCTGCTCGTGTGCCGCCTCGTCCAGGGCTTCTCCACGGGCGGCGAGTACGCCGGTGCCACCACCTACATCGCCGAGTACGCCCCCGACCAGCGGCGCGGCTTCCTCGGCAGCTGGCTCGACTTCGGCACCTTCGTGGGCTACTCCCTGGGTTCGGGCCTGGTGACGGTGCTCACGCTGGCCCTGGGGTCGGACGGCCTGGAGAGCTGGGGCTGGCGCATCCCCTTCTTCATCGCCGGACCGCTCGGGCTCATCGGCCTGTACATGCGGCTGAAGCTGGAGGAGACACCCGCTTTCCAGCAGGAGGCTGCCTCCGCCGCGGTGGAGCGCGGGGAGGGTGCCGAGGGCGGGGACGACGACCCCATCGAGCAAGCCCGCCAGTCGGGCAAGGGGCGGCTCAAGGAGATCTTCACCCGCCACTGGCAGGCGCTGCTGATCTGCATGGGCCTTGTGCTGCTCTACAACGTCACGAACTACATGGTGACGTCGTATCTGCCCACGTTCATGACGGCGACCCTGGGCGAGAGCGACACGACGGCGCAGTTGCTGGTGCTCGGCACCATGCTGCTGGTCGCTCTCTCCATCACCGTGGTCGGCCGCAGCTCCGACCGGTGGGGCAGACGCCCGATGTTCATGGGCGGCAGCATCGCGCTGATCGCGCTCGCCATTCCGGCGTTCCTGCTGATCAGGGAGGGCGGCATCCTCCTGCCCGCGTTCGGCTGCGCCATCCTCGGGCTGCTGCTGGTCTGCTTCGCGGGCACGGCCGCCGCGACTCTGCCGGCCCTGTTCCCCACCCGTCTGCGGTACGGCGCGCTGTCGATCGCCTACAACATCTCCGTCTCCCTCTTCGGCGGCACCACCCCGTTGCTGGCCTCCTTCCTGGTCGACAGGACCGGCAACACCCTGGTGCCGGCCTTCTACTTGATGGTGGCCGGAGTGATCGGCCTGGTCTCGACGTTCTTCCTGCACGAGACGGCAGGCCGACCGCTGCGCGGCTCAGGACCCATGGTGGAGACGGACGACGAGGCCCGCGAGATCGTGGCGCGCAGCCGTACGGAGGCAGGACGCCATGCCCGAGACCTGTGGCTGCGGCTGTGGCATCCGCGCGGGGGCGGGAACGAATCCACGAAGGCCCGTAAGCGCAAGGGGTGACGGGTGACGCCGCCGAGGCCCGCTGCGCCGAGCCAGTCTCAGACGGGCTCCTCGCCCTGGGGTGACGGGGTCCGGTCCTCGACCTTCACCTCGAAGGTATTGAGGAAATCGCAGATGAGCTGGTAGTAGCCCACGGTGATGACGAGGTCCGCGAGCTGGTTGACCGTCAGGAATGCCAGCAACTCCGCACGTGCGGCCTCGTCGAGGGTGTGCCGGGCGAGCAGCCGGTCCGTGGCGGCCAGGACGGCGGCTTCGGGTCCCGAGAGCTCCTCGGCCGAACCGGTCTCGACGGCGGCGAGCGTCTCCTCCCCGAGGCCGACGAGGCGAGCGACCCTCTCGTGGTGGTGAACCTCGTAGGCCGCTCCGTAGACATGACCGACCCGCACGATGACCAGTTCGCGCAAGGCGTCCGGCAGCGAGTTGCGCTGCAGGACCGACTCCCCGAGCGTCAACAGGCCCGGCGCCAGGGCCGGTGAGTGCATCATCATCCGGAAGACATTGAGCGAACCGTTGGCACGCACGGCCTCCTGCAGTTCCACGGGCAGTGTGGAGAGATCCGGATACTCCATGTCGGCTCCGTTCGGGAAGTTCGGCAAGTTCGGCAAGTTCGGGAAGTTCGGCGAGGGCAGTGGGCTGCGCGGGCCGAGAGCCCGCATGTGGTGCGGGCGAGCCTATGGGACCTCCGCCTCCGGTCCGCGCCCGGGCGCTTGTGCGGGACTGCCGGTGCCTTCAGGATGCAGGCATGCCTGAGCCAACGTCAGCGCCAACGTCAGCATCAGCATCAGCATCAGAAGCAGCGTCGGGGTCCTCGTCACCCTCCGTTCTCGCCGCCTTGGTGGCGGGGCTGCGTGGTGGCGCGATCGAAGTCGTCGACCTCACCGCTCCGTTGTCGTCCACCACGCCCGTCCTCGAACTGCCGCCCCAGTTCGGGCAGACCAAGGTGTTCGAGCTGGAGGAGATCAGCCGGTACGACGACCGGGGGCCCGCCTGGTACTGGAACAACTTCCGCACCGGCGAGCACACCGGCACGCACTTCGACGCCCCCAACCACTGGGTCACCGGCAAGGATCTCGCGGACGTCGCCTCGGTGCCCGCCCACCAGCTCGTGGCGCCCGCGGCGGTGCTCGACGTCACCGACGAGGTCGCCAAGGACCCCGACTTCCTCATCGAGGTGGAGCACCTGCAGGCCTGGCAGAACCGGCACGGCGCGCTGCCCGACGGCGGGTGGCTCCTGGTGCGGACCGGGTGGGACAGCAGGTCGTACGCGCAGGAGCCGTTCCTCAACGCCGACGAGAACGGTCCGCATACGCCGGGCCTGTCCGCCGCGTGCGCCCGCTGGGTGGCCGAGGAGTCGCCGGTGGCCGGGCTCGGCGTGGAGACGGTGGGCACCGACGCGGGCCGGGCGCCCACGTTCGAGCCCGCGTTTCCCTGTCACTCGTACCTCATGGGCAGCGGCAAGTACGGCCTGACGCAGCTCCAGAACCTGGGGCAGCTGCCGCCGACCGGCGCCGTCGTGATCGCCGGGCCGCTGCCCATCGTCTCGGGCTCGGGGGCTCCCGCGCGGGTCCTCGCTCTCGTCGAACGGGCGGGGCGGCAGTCGTGAAGGTCGCCGAAGCGGTCGGGCGGGCCCTGGTCGCGGCTGGGGTCGGGCAGGTCTTCGGCGTGGTGGGCTCCGGCAACTTCCACGTCACCAACGCGATGGTGGCGGCGGGGGCGCGGTTCGTCGCGGCGCGCCACGAGGGCGGCGCCGCCACCATGGCCGACGCGTACGCCCGGGTGAGGGGCGCCGTGACGGTGGTCAGCGTGCACCAGGGGTGCGGGCTCACGAACGCCCTCACCGGGATCGGCGAGGCGGCCAAGAGCCGTACGCCTCTCGTCGTTCTCGCGGCGGAGGCCACAGAGCCGCGCTCCAACTTCCATGTGGACCAAGGCGCGTTGGTGGAGGCGGTCGGCGCTCGGAGCGCCCGCGTGACGTCGGCGGCGGACGCCGTCGCGCAGGCGTCGGCCGCCGTGCGCCGGGCCGCCCACGAGCGGTGCACGGTCGTGCTCAACCTCCCGCTCGACGTACAGGCACTGGACGTCGCACCTGATGTCGCGGACCCCGACCGGGCCCTGGCCGCCGTCGTACCCCCGCCCCCGCGCCCCGCCGTCGAACCCGCCGCCGACGACATCGCCGCCCTCGCCGAGATCCTCGCGCACGCCGAGCGCCCGGTCTTCGTCGCCGGACGCGGCGCGCGCGGCCCCGGCTGCCGCCGGGCGGTGGAGGCGCTCGCCGAGCGCTGCGGTGCGCTGCTCGCGACGTCGGCGGTGGCCCGCGGTCTGTTTCAGGGCAACCCGTGGTCGCTCGATGTGGCGGGCGGGTTCTCGTCCCCGCTCGCCGCCGAGTTGATCCAGGGCGCCGACGTGATCGTGGCCCTGGGCTGCTCGCTGACCATGTGGACGACGCGGCACGGCCGCCTCATCGGCCCTGACACGACCCTGGTCCAGGTCGACGACGACCCCACGGCGCTCGGCGCGCACCGCCCCGTCCACCTCGGAATCACCGGCGACGTGCTCCGCACGGCACAGAAGACGCACACCGCGCTGGAGAACAACGGCGGCGGCAGCCGTGGCTTTCGCACTTCCGACACCGCTGACGCGCTGGCCGCCCGACTGAAGTGGCGCGACATCCCGTACGACGACACCGGCACCCGCGACCGCATCGACCCGCGCACGCTCAGCATCGCCCTCGACGACATCCTTCCCGCGCGGCGGGTGATCGGCGTCGACTCGGGCAACTTCATGGGCTATCCGACGATGTACCTCTCCGTCCCCGACGAACAGGGCCTCTGCTTCACACAGGCCTTCCAGTCCATCGGCCTCGGCCTCGCCACCACGATCGGCGCGGCCCTGGCCCGCCCGGACCGGCTCGCGGTGGCCGCGCTCGGCGACGGCGGGGCGCTGATGAGCGCCGTCGAACTCGACACGGTGCGCAGGCTCGGACTGCCCATGGTGATCGTCGTCTACAACGACGACGCGTACGGAGCGGAGGTGCATCACTTCGGCCCGCACGGATTTCCGCTCGGCACGGTCGAGTTCCCGCCCACCGACATCGCCGCCGTGGCCCGCGGCTACGGCTTCGAGGCGGTGACCGTACGCACGCCCGCCGACCTGAAGGCCGTACAGGACTGGGTCGCGGGCCCGCGGACCGCACCGCTGCTCATCGACGCCAAGGTGGTGCGGGAGCAGGGGGCTTGGTGGCTGGAGGAGGCGTTCCGCGGACACTGAGCGGTCTGTCGGGACACTGAGCTGTCAGTCGGGACACTGAGCGGTCAGTCGACACTGAGAGGTCCATGGGCTCAGCCCCTCGGTCTGGTTCAGCCTCCGGCCTGGCTCAGCCCTTCGGGTGCGTACCCGGCGTGTGGCCGAAGGCGCGGCGGAAGGTGTCAATGAACTGGGTGCCCACTGCGGGAACGTCATGCCGAAGTCGCCGCGGAACGGCCGCGACAGGGTGCGATCGCGGAACGGCCGCGACAGGGTGCGGTCGGTGTGGGCAGGCGCAGAGGCTCTAGGGGTGCGGCGCGTGGATGAGGACGATCACTGGGCGGAGATCTTGTGGACGGTGGTGTCGTCGGGGTTCAGCCGCCGCCCGTCCTCGGACAGCACTTCCAGTGTGCGGAGTTGTTGTCCCCGCCGGCGGTCGACCAGCTGTGAGTGCGGTTCGTCGGGGGCGAAGAAGTTCTCTTCGCCCCACTGCCGCAGTGCCACGATGACGGGGAAGAGCGCCTTGCCCTTCGGCGTCAGTACGTACTCGCGGTAGGCGCTGCCGTCCGATGCGGGGACGGATTCGAGGACACCGCCGGCGACGAGGGTGCGCAGGCGCGCGGTGAGGATGTTCTTCGCCACGCCGAGACCGCGCTGGAACTCCCCGAAGCGACGGCTTCCGTCGAAGGCGTCCCGCACGATCAGCAGGGACCACCAGTCGCCGATCGCGTCCACCGACCGGGCGACCGGACATTCGCTGTCGTCGAAGCGCGTCCTGGTCACCATGGCTTCCCTCACTCTCACATCGGCGCGACGGCCAACCGCCTGACGGTTGCAACATGCTACCAAAAAGGGCTAGCGTCGCCGTCACTTATTGGTGGCAAGATGAAACCAGAAATGCGGGGGAGTGCCCATGCCTGTGCCCACGCCCATGTCCAAGCCCATGTCCAAGCCCGAAAACGGTGCGGGTTCCGAGTCCGTCCTGTCCCGTGGCGTCGTCCTGCTGTTCGCCGTCGCCTGCGGGGCCACGGTGGCCAACGTCTACTTCTCGCAGCCGCTCCTGGTGACCATGGGCCACGACCTCGCCATGAGCCCGGCGCTCGTCGGCAGCGTGGTCACCCTCACGCACATCGGATACGGCCTCGGCCTCTTCTTCCTCGTACCGCTGGGCGACGTGGCCGACCGCAGACGGCTCATCGTCACCCAACTGCTGCTCCTGATGGCGGCGTTGATCGTGGTGGCCGTCGCCCGCACGGCGGCGACCCTGCTCGCGGGCATGGCGGCGACAGGGCTTCTCGCGGCCGTCACACAGACGTTGGTGGCCTTCGCGGCGGCACTGGCACCTGCCGCCGGGCGCGGCCGGGTCGTCGGCCTGGTCACCAGCGGTGTGGTCATCGGAATCCTGCTCGCCCGCACCGCATCCGGCCTCATGGCCGATCTCGCGGGCTGGCGCTCCGTCTACCTCGCCTCGGCGTCGCTCACCGCGCTGCTCGCCCTGGTCCTGCATCGGGTACTGCCCCGCCGAAGCGACGCACCGCCGACGACCACCCTGCGCTACGGGCAGCTCCTGCGCTCCACGATCACCCTGTTCGCACGAGAGCCACTGCTGCGGCGCCGGGCTCTGTTCGGGCTGCTGATCTTCGCCGCCTTCAGCACCTTGTGGAGCAGCGTCGCGCTGCCGCTCAGCGAAGCCCCGTACTTCCTTCCCCACAGCGCGATCGGGGCGCTGGGCCTCATCGGTGTCGCCGGTGCCCTGGCCGCGACCGTGGCGGGCCGCCTGAACGATCGCGGCCTCTCCCGGCGGACCACCGGAATCGCCCTGACACTGCTCGCCGCGTCGTGGCTGCCCCTGGCCCTCACCCGCAGCTCGCTCTGGGCCCTGGTCGCCGGGGTGATCCTGCTCGACCTCGCCGTGCAGGCCGTCCACGTCACCAACCAGACCCTGATCTACGCGTTGCACCCGGACGCGGGCAGCCGGCTGATCGGCGGATACATGGTCTTCTACTCGATCGGCAGCGCGACCGGCGCCATCGCCGCGACCTCCCTGTACGCGGCGGCAGGCTGGGGCGCCGTATGCGCACTGGGTGCCGCGTTCAGCTGCCTCGGGCTCGTGCTGTGGGCGCTGACCCGGGCGGAGGCGGCGACCGGTGTCATGCGGGCAGCTTGATCCGCAGGGGTCCGCAGCCGATGCGATCCGCTTCCTCGGCCACATAGCGGGGCAGGAGCGTGCGGATGTCGGCGGCGCGTTCCGTGCCGTCGGCCCGGATGAGGAAGGTGACGTCGCCGGTCTGGCACTCGGCCTGGAAGAGGCCGAAGTCGTCCCGCAGGAAGCCCGTCCCCGGGGCGCCGCCCACAGCCCTGACCTTGGGGCCGCCCTTGAACTTCAGGCCCGTGTAGAGCGCCGCGAGACGCGGGTCCTCGACCGTCATGAGCCGCAGCCGGGGGTGCCCGAAGAGCACGTCGCGGTCGCAGGTCCGTACGGGACCTGCGCCTGCCGTCACCACCGGCGGATTGAACTTGTCGGCCTCCCGGACGCCCTCCAGGCGCAGCCCCTTGATACCGCAGAACGCGTCGGGCTTCTCGCCCTTGAAGCGGGTGGGCGCGGGCAGCTCGTCCGCGGGGTCCTTCACCTCGCCCTTGCACCCCTGCTCGGCCATGTAGCCGTTGACGAGCCGGACCACGGCGCTGGTGAGCCGCGCGCGTTCACCGGCGTCGACCTCGTCGTCGTAGGGCGTCCAGCCCGCGTCCATGTCGACCACCAGGGGGCCGTCGCCGTCCGACTGCCTGCCGACGCAGCCCTCCGGAACCGCCAGCCACGCGCGCGTGTCCGACGACATGCCCAGGAGCCCGCCGCCCAGCGGGACCATCCGCGCGGACAGGTACTCGTCGGCCCACTTGTCGCCCGAGCCGCCGAACCGGGTGTCGAGTTGGTGGACCTGGGCCGTGACCCGCCGCCCGCGCGGCGACTTCAGGCGGCACACGCCGGACGGCCCTTCGGAGAAGATGCTGTCCGAGGCGACGGGCACGTCCGACGCCTCGATGTCCCGCTTACCGGCGAACAGATCCGCCACGTCGTCGTCGCTCAACATGCCCCAGCACGCCGACTTCGCCTCGAAGGGGCCCGCCTGTGCCTGCCAGGCCACTGCGGCCCCGCCGATCAGCGCCCCGGCGACAGCGGCGGCGACCGCCGGCCGCAGCCGCCCGCGCGTGAGACTCCGCCAGTGCCACCAGGGGCGGACCGGCTCCGGGGCCGCGGCAGCCGTCGTCCCGCCCTTCCCGTCCGTCTCGGGTATCTCCGCCTCGGTCATCAGCGCTCTCCCTCGGTTCCCGCGGACGCGGCGGGCGCGACAGCCGCGCACCCCAGCCGCTGCGCCACCGCGGTGGTGAACGCGGCGAACTGCCCCTTGGCCGCGTACGCCGGTGCGCCCAGCATCAGGAACGTCGTCGGGCGCCCCGCGCACTGGGCCCGCACGACCTGATGGCCCGACTTCAGGACACCCTTGCCCCGCCAGCCACGCGCGGGCGGCTTGTCGCCCGTCACGTCCTTGAGGAGCGCGTCGAACCGGGGGTGCGCGACCATCAGGGCGTCGAGGTACTCCACGTCCGCGCGGCCGATCCGTACGGAGCAGGACTGCATGTCGTCGGTGACCGCGCCCACCTGATAGGTGGCCGACAGCTCCGACTCCCTGTCCAGGTCCAGGTCGAGGCCGTTGATGCGGCACGCCGGATCGGAGTAGAAGGTCTCACTCTTCTCCGGCAGCGTGAGCACGGGCGATGTGGTGCGCAACGGCTCCGCCGAGGCGCAACCCGCCTTCTCCATCCCCTTGTTGGCCGCCTTCACCAGGAGTTCGGTCACCGCGCGCGAGCCGCCGAGGTCGGGGGAGCGCTCGACCACGTCGTCGGGCTCCTGCCGCGCCTGCGCGTCGAGGGTGACCGCGGTGGGGCGGCCGTCGCGGGTGTCGCACCGCTTGGGAAGGACCAGCAGCCCGCGCGTGCCGTCGACGGCGCCGGGCAGCCCGTCGGGCAGTGGCATCGCGCCGTCGCCGAGGTGGTTGTTGAGCCACGTCAGACGGGTGTCCGCGCCCTTCGGAGCCCTGCCGTACCGCACCGTGAGGGTGGTGTTCTGGACGATCTCGTCGCCGGAGTAGACGTGGCTCGAGTGCACGGTCAGGGTGCACGAGCCCGTCGGCTTCCCCGATGTCGGCGGCGTCTCCTCGGACGTACGACTGCGTGCGTCGTCGCCCGAGAACGCGGCGTCACCCAGCATGTCGGGCCCGCTGTCCTGCTCCCAAGCGCCCCAGCAGTACTGGTCCTTGGTGGCCAAAGGGCCCTGGAACGCCCAGGTTCCGACCCCCGCCACCAGAACGACCAGCACGGCGCCCGACGTCACGGCCCGGCGCCGTGTGCGTATGAGCCCGCGTCCAAATGAGCGTGCGCGGCCGAACCGACCCGCCCGGCTTTCCCCCGTCACCGCTGCTTCCTCTTCCCCGCCTCGCCCGATGTGGTCGTTGATCGTATCCAGTTGAACCACTGCTCCTGAGCACAGGGGGTCTCGGCGTTTTCTAAGGTGCGGACATGCACAGAACACCGCCCCGCCCCGCCGCTTCACCCGCTTCAGGGCCCCGCAGCGGCCGCCTCTCGGTATCCGTCACGAAGGGGAGTGCGGCATGACGCTCAATCAGCTGCGGGCCTTCGTCGAGGCCGAACGGCTCGGATCCTTCACCGCCGCCGCACAGGCCATGGACATCGCCCAGGCATCCGCGTCCGAGCTCGTCCGACGCCTGGAGACAGAGCTCGAGGCGGAGCTGTTCCTGCGCGGCAGCCGCACCCTGACCCTGACCTCGGCCGGGCGCGAACTGCTGCCGTACGCCCAGGAGGCCCTGGCCGCGGCGGACGGCGGGACCCGGGCCGTGCACTCCCTGGGATCCCTCGGTGGCGGCACCGCCACCTTCGGGGTGCTGCGCAACGCCGACTACTACCTGCTCTCCAACCTCGTGCAGATGTTCCACGCGCGGTACCCGGCCGTCCGCGTACGGCTCGTGGGCCAGAACTCCGCCGAGACCGCCCTGGCCGTCGCGGCGGGTCAGATCGAGGCGGGCCTGGTCGTCCTGCCCATCGACGACGAGGGGCTCGCCATCACGCCCCTCATGCGGGACGAAGTGCATTACGTCAGCGCGAGCGCCGAACGCACCAGCGCCCCCGTGAGCATCGAGGCCTTCGCGCGGGCGCCTCTCGTGCTGTACGACGCGCACTACGGCTGGAAGGACCCCACGCGGCGCCAGCTCGCCGAACGCGCCCAGCTCGCCGGAGCCCGTATCGATCCCCTCATCGAGCTCGAACGCGTCGAAGCGGCACTGGAGTTGGCGGCGGCCGGAGTCGGCGACACGATCGCGAGCCGGGCCGTGATCGCCAGTCCTTCCTTCCCCGCAGGACTGCACACCGCGCCCTTCGCCGAACCCCTCTACGACACCATCGCGCTCGTCAGACGCCGCGGCCGTCCGCTGTCCCGCGCCACCCGCGAACTCGCCCGCCTCGCGGAGGACACCATCCGCGAGATCGGCAACGGCCTGCCGACCTGAACCGGCTCCGGACTGCTCTTTCCGATTCCAGGCCCTCGCGCTCGTCCAGGCCCGCGTGCTGGTTCAAGCCCGTCTGCCGGTCCGAGTTCGTCTGCCGGTCCGGGTCCGTGTGCCGGTCCAGCTCCACGCGGAACTGGGCGTACGTCTTGACGTGGCCGCCGCTGTTGCGCTGGGCGACGAGCCCGCGGTCCACGCCGTACACGGCCACGGAACCGTCGCCGACCAGCCGGGCGAGGTCGGGGTGGTGGGTGTCGACATCGTCCAGGGAGGTCTCGACCATGGTGACGCCGGTGTACTGCGGTGTCACGGACGAGAGGGTTGGGCGGACCCGGGACCAGGCACCGTCCGCGCCGATCACGAGGTCGAACGTCTCCTGTCGCCCGCCCGCGAAATGGACCAGCACTCCATCGGGGCTGTCCGGCACCACCTCCGTCACGTCACGTCCCGCCCCCACTGAACGTCCAGAGGACCGAGCAACAGGTCGCGGAGGTGCCCGCGGTCGATCTCGGGATTGGCCTGCTCATCCGGAGGCCGTCTTTCCAAGTCTTCCATGCCACAGGGAAACCCTGTGGCATGTGCAGGAATCGCCCCTCTAGTCCTGTGGAACAGCCACGCCTACCGTCCCGGGTATGCAGATCACGCACGACGAACAGAAGACCCTTGCTCCCTTCCAGTGGCTCAAGAAGCCGGAGGTCGACGGTCCCCCCGCCCAGCGCGACCCCAAGGTGGTCGAGCGCGTCTCCCAGATGCTGAAGGAGATCGAGAGCAAGGGCATGGACGCGGTCCGCGCCTACGGCCAGGAGCTGGACGGTTGGTCCGGCGATCTCGAGATCGGGGCCGCCGAGCTCAAGAAGTCGGGGGACGCCTTGCCCGCCGACGTCCGCACCGCCCTCGAAATGGGCTACGAGCGCACGCACCGCTTCGCCTCCGCACAGCGCGAGCACCTGACCGACTTCGAGATCGAGCTCGCCCCCGGTGTGGCGGGCGGCCAGCGCTACGTCCCGGTGTCCCGGGTCGGCGCCTACCTCCCGGCGGGTCGATTCCCCCTCCTTGCCAGCGCCTTCATGACCGTGGGCGTCGCCAAGACGGCCGGTGTCCCCACCGTGGTGGCGTGCACCCCGCCGTCGGGCGAGCACGGCGCACACCCGGCCGTGCTCTACGGCGCCTACCTGTCCCGGGCCGACCGGGTCTTCGCCGTCGGCGGCGTCCAGGCCCTCGGCGCGATGGCGTTCGGCCTGCTTGGCGAGGCTCCCGTCGACATGCTCGTCGGCGCCGGGAACGCCTTCGTCACGGAGGCGAAGCGGCAGCTCTTCGGGCAGGTCGGGATCGACCTCCTCGCGGGCCCGTCCGAGGTGGCCGTCATCGCCGACGACACCGCCGACCCGGTCTGGGTGGCCGCGGACCTGCTCGGCCAGGCGGAGCACGGCCCGAACTCCCCGGCCGCGCTGATCACCACATCGGAGAAGCTGGGCCGGGCGGTCGTCGCGGAGATGGACCGCCAGCTGGAGACCCTCGCCACCCGTGACATCGCCGGACCCGCCTGGCGCGACTTCGGCTCCGTCATCGTCGTGCGCGACCGGGACCAGGCCGTCGCCGTGTCGGACATCCTCGGCCCCGAGCACCTGGAGATCCAGACGGACGACGACGACTTCTACCTGAACAACCTCACCAACTACGGCTCCGTCTTCCTGGGCCCCTGGTCCACCGTCGCCTACTCCGACAAGGGCATCGCGGGCACGAACCACGTGCTGCCGACCGGCAAGACGGCGCGCTACAACGCGGGCCTCTCCGTATCCCGCTTCCTCAAGCCCCTCACGTACCAGCGGGCCGTGAAGGAAGGCACGGCCTCCCTCGCGCCTGCCGTCGAACGGATCTCCGCCTTCGAGGGCCTCGCCGCCCACGGCGCGACCGCCACGATCCGGATCGACCGGATCGGCCGTACGTCCGGAGCGTTCGACGCCGTCCCCGAAGCCCTGCGCGAGCAGCTCTGATCCAGCGCTGAGCCCAGCTCTCCGCCTCGCCCCCCGTGTCTGCGCCTCGCCCCCGTGCCGGATCGGGCCGGGGGCGAGGGGGCGAGGCGGCGCCCGGCGCCTGGAGCATCACCCGTGACCGCCCGCCGGGCCGCTACCGGCGTCGACCGCCCGGGACGAGTGAGTACCGTCCTGTACCAAGGGCACCCGCGCTCCCACTCCCCGAGGATCTCCCCATGCACCACCCCTTGCCCGACCCAGCCCCCTCGGCTGCGGGCCCCGCACTCCAACAGGGCCTCAAGGGCCGCCAGATCACCATGATCTCCATCGGCGGAGTGATCGGAGCCGGACTCTTCGTCGGCTCGTCCACCGCCGTCGCGGCCGCAGGGCCCGCCGTTCTGATCTCGTTCCTGCTGGCCGCCGCCCTGGTGGTGCTCGTCATGCAGATGCTCGGGGAGATGGCCGTCGCCCATCCCGACACCGGCTCCTTCTCCACCTACGCGGACCGCGCGCTCGGCCGCTGGGCGGGCTTCTCCATCGGCTGGCTGTACTGGTGGTTCTACATCCTCGTCATTCCCATCGAGGCCATCGCCGCGGGCGAGGTCATCGCGGGTCTCACCTCGGTGCCGAGCTGGATTCCGGCTCTCGCCATGATCGCCCTGCTCGCGGGCAGCAATCTGCTCGCCGTCCGCAACTACGGCGAGTTCGAGTACTGGTTCGCGCTCCTGAAGGTCATCGCGATCGTCGCCTTCCTCGTGCTCGGCGCGCTCGCGATCTTCGGGGTCCTGCCGGGATCGGACACTCACGGCGTGTCGCATCTGTGGAGCGACGGAGGGTTCGCCCCCAAGGGCGGGGTGGCCGTGCTCGCCGGCCTGCTCACGGCGATGTTCAGCTTTCAGGGCAGCGAGATCGTCACGATCGCCGCTGCCGAGTCCGAGGAACCGAAGAAGAACATCAAGAAGGCCGTACGTGCCGTCGTGTGGCGCCTCGGACTCTTCTACGTCGGCTCGATCTTCGTGGTCGTCAGTTTGGTGCCGTGGAACTCCGACGCGCTCGCCGACGGCTCCTACCAGGCGGTCCTCGACCGGATGAACATCCCGGGCGCCGGGCTGATCATGGACGTGGTGCTCGTCGTGGCGGTGAGCAGCTGCCTCAACTCGGCCATCTACACCGCATCGCGCATGGCGTTCTCCCTCGCCCGCCGCCAGGACGCCCCGGCGGCCCTCGCCGCCACGTCGGCGTCCGGTGTGCCGCGCAACGCGGTCGTCGCCTCGACCGTCATCGGCGTCGCCGCGGTGATCGCCAACTACCTTCTGCCGAGCGTCTTCACGTACCTCATCGCGTCCAGCGGCGCGATCGCCCTGATGATGTACATGGTCATCGCCATCACCCAGTACGCCACACGCCGCAAGGAGCCCGAGCCGGGTGAAGTGCGGATGTGGGCGTTCCCGTATCTGACCCTCGCCACGATCGCCTTCATCGCCGGGGTGCTTGTCCTCATGGCGGTGCTGCCCGGCCACCGCCTCGAACTCTGGCTCTCCCTGGCCCTGGCCGCGATCCTGGTCACCGTCGGAGTCCTGCGACAGCGGCGGCACGGCGACCGGTCCTCAGGCAAGACGGGCGAGACAGGCGAGACGGGCGAGACCAGCCCCTCATTGGCGGGTCTTGGGTGAGAGGCTCAGAGGGCTCAGAGGGCTCAGAGGGCTGAGAGGTCAGGGGAGCCGGGCGTGCGTGGCCCGGGGCACGAACTCCGTCGGCAGGACGAGGCGTTCACCCTTGGGATCGGCGTCGCCGTCGATGCGCCGCACCAGCAGGCGCGCCGCCTGACGCGACAGTTCCCGCAGGTCGTGCCGGACCGTGGTCAGCCGGAACACCTCCCAGGCCGCCATCGGGAGGTCGTCGAAGCCGATCACGGTCAGGTCGTCGGGGACCCGGAGCCCGGCCGCGAGTGCCGCGTTCAGGACGCCGATGGCGACCACGTCGTTGCCGCAGAAGACCGCCGTGGGCGTCTCGGCCGCGTCGAGCAGATGGGGCAGCGCCCGGTACCCGGTCTCGTACTCGAAGGCGCCGCGCACCACCCGGTCCTCCGGCAGGCCGATGCCCGCGTCGGCCAGGGCGAGCCGGAAGCCCAGCTCGCGTTCGCGTCCCGTCGTCGTGTTGGCCGCGCCGAAGATGCCCGCGATCCGCCGGTGTCCGAGCTCGGCGAGGACATGGGCGACCTGGCGTCCGCCGCCCTCGTTGTCGACGACGGACGCGTAGTCGCCGCGGCCGCCGGTGTCGCGGTTGAGGAACACGTACGGCATGCCACGGCGGTCGAGCTGGGCCGGGAGCCGGGACTCGGTGGTGGCCGTCGCGAGCACCACGCCGTCCAGGGACTGATCCAGGAGCTTCTCCTCGGCCACCGCCTCGTCGGAGCGCTCGGTGAGCAGCATCATGCGGTAGCCCAGGAGCTGAAGCTCGTCGTGCAGGGGCGCGATGACATGCGGGTAGAACGGGTTCGTCAGGTCGGTCACGATCACCCCGATGCGCCGGGTCGACCGGGTCGACAGGGTGCGGCCCGCCTCGCTCGGCACGTAGTTCAGCGCCTGTGCCGCCTGCCGGACCTTCTCGCGGGTCGCCGCGGAGACGCGGTGGTCGTCCCGCAGGGCGCGGGAGACCGTCGGCTGCGAGACACCGGCCAGCCTCGCCACGTCATGACTCGTGATCGCCATCGGGCCTCTCCTCGTCGACCGGTCCGCCGCCCCGGCGTCCTGCTTCTCAGTATACGTATGCCCTACCCCTTGACATTGCTGAGTACGGAACCTGACATTGAATGCATACGTATTCCAAGCGTGTGTCCGTCGAAGGAGCTGCCATGAACGATGCCGTCGTGTCCACCGCCGAGCTGGGGCGCCGCACGGTGCGCCGCAGCGACTTCGTCTCCTGCAACCAGGCCTTCATCGACTGCCGTACGCCGGGCTCCGACCGGAAGGAGAACTACGCGATGATCGGACCCGGCGTCTCGCAGGCCGCGGGCCAGCACGTCAACCTCCGGCTTCCGCACGGCTACAACATCGGCGCGGCCGCCATGCCCCACGGCATCACCAACAATCTCCACCTCCACTACACGGCCGAGGTGTTCGTCTGCACCGAGGGCGAGTACCTGCTGCGCTGGGGCGCCGACGGCACCCAGGGAGAGCTCCTCCTCAAGGCCGGGGACATCGCCTCCGTCCCCACCTGGATCTTCCGCGGCTTCACCAACACGGGGCCTGACGACGGCTGGATGTTCACCGTCCTGGGCATGGACCACACCGGCGGCATCATCTGGGGCCCGTCCGTCCTGCGCGAGGCCGAGGGCCACGGCCTGTACCTGACCGCCGACAACCAACTGATCGACACGGTCGCCGGTGACGAGATCGCGCCCGGCACCGAGCTGACCGAGCCGATGACCCAGGAGTACATCGACCGCCTGCGCCACTACGGCGTCGACGAGATGAAGCGCCGTGTCGCCGCCGCCGACGAACTTCTCTGGTCCGAGCGGCCCTTCCTCGACAGCACCCTGCCGGGCGGCGGCGTACAGCTGAGCTGCGTCATCGGGTACGGCATGACCGAGGACCCGCACCAGGAACCCCGGATCTTCAACCCGCACGGACACAACGTCGCCTGGCTGCGCGCCGAGCCCGGCCAGGGCGTGTCCCTCCACCGGCAGCACGAGACGCAGACGCTGATCGTCAAGGACGGTCTGTGGGAGGTCACCCTCAACCGCACCGACCCCGTCTCCGTACGGCTCGGCCCGCGCGACATGCTCTCCGTGCCGCAGGACGCCTGGCGCACCCTGCGCAATGTCGGCGACGAGCGGGGCGACCTCATGGTCGTCAACTCGGGTGACGGCCGCGTCCGCCTGGAGTGGGACGAGGAGGTCTCCAAGTGCGCCGCCGACGCGGGCCTCGGCATCGACCACAACGGTTACGTGGCCCCGTACGCGCTGCTGCCCCGCTCCGCGCGCCGCTGGTGACCACGGTGCCCCGCCCCGAACCGTCCGGCCCGCTACCGCCGATGCCGATGCCACTCCCGATCGTGGTGGTCCCCGGCATGCTGTGCGACGCGAGCCTGTGGTCGGATGTGGCCCTCCCCGAGGGCCGTACGGACCTGGTCCGTCACCTCGCACTGGAGAAGCCGGACATCGGCGCCCTGGCCGACGATCTGCTCTCCTGCGTGTCCGGGCCGTTCGTCGTGGTCGGGCTCAGCCTCGGCGCCATCGTCGCGTTCGAGGCGCTGCGAAGGTCCCCGGAACGGATCGCCGGACTCTGCGTCATGTCGACGAACGCGGGAGCGCCACGCCCCGAGCAGTACGCGGCCTGGCGCGCGATGGACGACCTGATCACCGAGGGCCGGTTCGCGGACGTCGTCGAACAGACACTGCCCGGCATGTTCCCCACCCCCCGGCCGCCGAGCGGGGCGGCCGAACGCTACCGGCGCATGGCGCACGCCGTGGGCCCCGGGGCCGCGCGCGCCCAACTGGCCGCCCAGGCGACCCGCGCGGACGCGGTCGGCGCACTGTCCGGCGCCCGGTGCCCGACCGTGGTCCTGTCCGGGACCGATGACGCGCTGTGCCCGCCGGACTTCCACCGGGCGATCGCTCGGGCCCTGCCGGACGCCGAACTGCGCGAGATCCCGGGGGCGGGGCACCTCCTGCCGTGGCAGCGGCCTTCCGCCGTCAGTGACGCGCTGCGGGACCTGCTCGCGCGGGTGCCCGCCGTACCCCCGGCCGCCTGAGCCGCACCCCTCGGCCCGCTGCCCTCCTCCTGAACATCGCAACACCACCCACCCCGAGAAGAGAGCCGTCATGCCTCGTTTCCTCAAGTCCCCCGTACCCGCGGGCACGGTGAGCGCCGCCCGCGCGGATGTCGCCGACCGCGTCCGCGCCATCCTCGACGACATCCGCGACCGGGGTGACGAAGCGGTCCGTCAGTACTCCGAGAAGTTCGACGACTGGAGTCCGGAATCCTTCCGTCTGTCGCCGGACGAGATCGGGAAGATCGTCGCCGGTGTGCCGGAAACGGTCCTTGAGGACATCCGTTTCGTCCAGCGGCAGGTGCGTACGTTCGCTCAGGCGCAGCGCGACTCGATGCACGACGTGGAGATCGAGACCCTGCCCGGGGTCCGCCTGGGGCATCGGCACGTCCCCGTGGCGGGTGCCGGAGCCTACGTACCGGGAGGGCGCTACCCCCTGACCGCGTCGGCGCACATGACGATCGTGACGGCGAAGGTCGCCGGGGTGGAGCGGGTCGCCGCCTGCACCCCGCCGATCCGGGGCGAGATCCCCGCCGCGACGGTCGCGGCCATGCATCTGGCGGGCGCCGACGAGATCTACCTCCTCGGCGGCGTCCAGGCCGTGGCCGCCCTGGCCATCGGAACGGAGACGGTCGGCCGGGTGCCGCTGATCGCGGGTCCCGGCAACGCGTACGTCGCCGAGGCCAAGCGCCAGTTGTTCGGCGAGGTCGGCATCGACCTGTTCGCGGGCCCGACGGAGATCCTGGTGATCGCCGACGAGACGGCGGACCCGTTCGTGGTGGCCGTCGATCTCCTCTCGCAGGCCGAGCACGGCCCGGACTCTCCCGCGGTACTCGTCACCACGTCCGAGGAGTTGGGCCGCGAGGTCGAACGCCACATCGAGCGGCTGCTGCCCGGGATGCCGACCAAGGACTTCGCGGGGCCCGCCTGGCGCGACCACGGCGAGATCGTCGTGGCGGACTCGCTGGACGAAGCCTTCGGGATCGCGGACTCCTACGCCAGCGAGCACGTCGAGGTCCTGACGGAGAACCCGCGTCAGGCACTGGACACGATGCGTGACTACGGTGCGCTCTTCCTCGGCGAGGGCACCTGCGTCTCGTACGGGGACAAGGTCATCGGTACCAACCACGTCCTGCCGACCCGGGGAGCCGCCCGGTACACCGGCGGTCTGTGGGTGGGGAAGTACCTCAAGACCGTCACCTACCAAGAGGTCACGGACACCTCGTCGTCGGCGCTGCTCGGCGAGGTGTGCGGGCGCGCGGCGCGCGTCGAGCTGTTCGAGGGACATGCCCGCTCCGGAGACGTACGGGCGGCCAAGTACGGCGACGGCACGCTGCCGTGGAACGACGAGGCGGGCGCATGAGCGGCGGTACTCCGGCGCTGGCCGGGCGCACCGCACTGGTCAGCGGGGGCGGCAGCGGACTCGGCGCCGCCATCACGGGCGCCCTGCTCGCGGACGGGGCCCGGGTGGTGATCACCGGTCGCAACGAGCAGGCCCTGAAGGAGACCGTCTCGCGGCTTGGCCCCGGCGTCGTCCACCGGGTCTGCGACGTGTCCCGGCCCGAGGACGTCGAAGCGCTCGCGGAGAGCCTCGCGGACGAGGAGATCTCGATCCTCGTCAACAACGCCGGGATCGCGGGCCCGGTGGCGCCCCTGACCGAGATCTCGGCAGGGGACTGGGACGAGGTGTTCGACGTGAACGTACGCGGGGTGTTCCTGATGTGCCGGGCCTTCCTTCCCGCCATGACGGCGCGGGGCGCGGGCGACGTCGTGAACATCGCCTCGGTGTCGGGCAAGCGCCCCTTGCTGCGGCGCACGCCCTACTGCGCGTCCAAGATGGCGGTCATCGGCCTCACCACCACACTGGCGGGCGAGGTGGGGCCGTCCGGAGTCACGGTCAACTCCCTTTCTCCGGGGCCTGTCTCGGGTCCCAGGATGGAGCGGAATTTCCGCCTGGAGGCGGAGCGCACCGGCGGCAGCTACGCGCAGGCCGAGGAGGCGTTCGTGTCGCGCTCGGCCCTCGGCCGGATGGTCACCGAGGACGAGGTCGGTGCGGCGGTCAGCGCGATGCTCCGGATGCCGGGGCTGTGCGGCGCCGACATCGACCTCTCGGCAGGGATGGTCGCGCGGTGAGGCCGCCGGAGGTGCGACGCCGCTCCCTCAAGGAGCGGCTCGCGGCCGGTGAGCGGCTGTACGGCGCACTGCTGCGGCTTCCCTCGGAGACGCTGGTGGAGATGGCGGGGGTCGCGGGCCTCGACTACGTGGTCATCGACTGCGAGCACGGGCCCGCCGACACGGCGCTCCTCCAGCACCATCTGACGGCCGCGGCGGCGCGGGGCATCGATGTCCTCGTACGCGTGGGCACGTCCGAGCCCGCTCTCGCCCTGCGCTGCCTGGACCTCGGGGCCGTGGGAATCATCCATCCGCACGTCGACGACGCACAGGACGCACGCCGGGCGGTGGCCTCGGTCCACTACCCGCCCCTGGGCGGGCGGGGGTTCGCGACGTACAGCAGAGCGGGCCGCTTCGGCACGGTCACCGCGGCCGACCATGTGGCCGCGTCGCGGGACGCCCTGGTGGTGGTGATGATCGAGACGGAGCGGGCCTGCGCCGCCGCACCGGAGATCGCCGCGACCCCGGGTGTGGACGCGGTCCTCGTGGGCCCGGCCGACCTGGCGGCGGACTGCGGCTTCCCCGGGCAGGACGTGGTCGACTCGCTTGTCGCGACGGCTCATCGGGCCACGCGTGAGGCCGGCCGGTCGGTGATGACGATCGTGCCGGACGCCGAGGGCGCAAGGGCCGCCGGGCGGGCGGGAGCCCGACTGGTGCTCTACAACATGGCCCAGGTCCTCATGGACACCTTCCACGCCCTCGCGACGCCCTCGCCGCGCGAGGGGCAGGGCCGCGGCGCGTGACGCCGCACGGGTGGGTCGTCCGCACACCGCGCGGGACGCCTCGCATCCACCTATTGACTGCCTCCGTCGCGCTCCTTAGTGTTCGGCAGAAGTTCATACGTATGCATAGCCAGAGCCAGAGCCAGAGCCAGAGCCAGAGCCAGAGCCAGAGCCAGAGTCAGATTCAGTGCCGTAGCCACAGCCATGAAACCGCGCGAACGGAGAAGCCATGTCCGCTGTAGCGCCGCCCACCACCGCAGTCGGCCCCCAAGGGGACGAAGCGGAGAAGCGGATAGCCATACGTCGAGCCATCGGCGCGGGAAGCATCGGAAACTTCGTCGAACAGTTCGACTACGGCCTCTACGGCTACATGGCGCCGGTCCTGGCCCCCGCCTTCTTCCCGCAGAGCAACCAGGCCGTGGCCGTGCTGAGCACGTACGCGATCATCGCCATCGCCTGTCTGTTCCGCCCCCTGGGCGGGACGCTCGTCGGCCGCTGGGGCGACCGGGTGGGCCGCAAGAAGACGCTGCTGTGGACCATCGTGCTCATGGGTGTGGCCACGGCCCTGATCGGAGCTCTGCCGACGTATCAGCAGATCGGGATCTTCGCGCCCCTGCTCCTCCTGTTCCTGCGCGTCATCCAGGGCATGGTGTCGGGCGGCGAGTACGTCGGCGCGGTGGCCTTCATCGTGGAGTGGGCGGAGCCGAAGCGGCGCGGCTACTACGCCTCGTACGCCTCCAACAGCTGTTTCGCGGGCATCCTCGCCGGAGCCGGTACCGCCGCGCTCACCAGCTGGGTGTTCCAGGGTCCCGCGCTCGACTCGTGGGGTTGGCGCATCCCGTTTCTTCTCGCGCTGCCGCTGAGCGCGGTCGGTATCTGGCTGCGGGGGCGCATCGAGGAATCACCCGAGTTCGTCCGTGCCACGGCGGACGGCGCGGACGTCGTCAAGTCCCCGGTCCTGGAGGCGCTGCGCACGCAGTGGCGGCCGATCCTCGCCTACTGCGGCGTCTCCATCATGCTCGCGATCCTGTCCTACAGCTGGGTCACGTTCTATCCCGAGTATCTGACCGGGACCCTCGGTCTGCCCCGCTGGATGGCCCTGACGTCCAACGCGATCTCGGTCGCCGTACTCATCCCGCTGCTGCCCCTCGCGGGCATCATCTCGGACCGGATCGGCCGTAAACCGATGCTCGTCACCGGCGCCGTCGCGTGCATCGTCCTTGTCCCGCTGGCCTTCCGGGTTGGCGAGGGCGGCACCTTCGGCGCGGCCGTCGCGAGCCAACTCATCTACATCGTCCCCGAGTTCTTCCTGACCGGCATCGTCACGGTCTGCACGGCCGAACTCTTCGCGACACGCACCCGGTTCAGTGCGAGCGCCATCGCGTACAACAGCTCGTTCTCCATCTTCATGGGGATCACGCCGTTCGTCGCCGCCCTGCTGGTCAACAGCTTCGACACGATCTATGCCGTGTGGGTCTATCTCGCGGCGGCCGCGGTCGTGGCCCTCGTGGTCGTGAGTGCCTTCATGACGGAGACGTACCGGAGTCACCTGGGGGCGGACAAGTTCGCCGGGTGAGTGGCACACCGCTTCATATTCATGTGCGTACATACGCATGCAGGCAGACACGCAGACGCGCAGATACACAGGCACACAGGCACGCAGACACACAGGCACGCAGACACACGACAGACAGACACACAGACAGAACGAGAAACGAGAAAGGTACCCGTCATGCCGCTGGACCCCGTCGCCTACCTCCCCTACCAGGACCCCGACGACTTCATCCGTGAGGTCACCGACCGCATCTGGGTCGGCCGGGACATCTCCTACATCGTCGACAACTACGAGCCGGACTCGATCGTCCACACCAGCCTCGGCACGGTGGTGGGCCGCGACGGCGTGATCGAGGGCACGACGATGCGCATGGGCAGCACGCCCGGGCACATCGGCCAGGCCGAGGACGTGGTGTGGGAGGCCCGTGGCGATGACGCCTTCCTCAGCTCGCACCTCGTCTTCTCCGCCGACGAGCACCTGGTCGACGGCCGGAACATCCGCATCCGCAAGCGCACGGTCGCCAACTGCCTCTACCGCCGCGGCCGGATGGTCGAGGAGTGGGTGGTCCGCGACGAGCTCGCCACCTGTCTGCAGCGCGGCATCGACCCGGACGAAGCAGCCCGCGCGCTGCGGTTCCAGGGGTACAGCGGGTCGATGACCGAGGAGCCGCCGAAGGACGTCCTGCTGGCCGGTGTCAGCGGACCGCGGCCTGACGAGTTCCGGCCCGAGTGCGAGATGGTCCTCGAGTTCATCGACGAGGTATGGACACAGCGCCGACTGCAGAAGGTCAACGACTTCATGGCGCGTGACCTCTTTCTGCACACGATCGGCGACCGGACCGTCATCCGCCCGGAGCGCTACCAGAGCGATCTGATGGCCATGGTCGGCGCCTTCCCCGACGCCCGGTTCGAGGTACGGGACGTGCAGACCAACTTCTCGCCGCGGTACGCCGGTCTGCGGGTGGCCGTGACGTGGACCATGCACGGCACCTACCGGGGCACGCCGGCCTTCGGTCAGCTGACGGATCGGCCGGTGACCATGCTCGGCGTCTCCCAGTTCCTGATCCAGGACGGCCGGATCGTCCGGGAGTTCCGTGTCTACGACGAGATCTCGCTGCGGGCCCAGATCAACAGCACGCGGGGCGACGGCCCCGCGGTGGAGGCCAACATCTACTGAGCGGCTCCTGAAGCCGATGGCCGGTGCCGCTCGTAGCGAGCGGTGATTCCGGTGACGATGAGGTCGATCCCGGCGAGGAACTCGTCCCGGTCGTCGTGATCGCGTAGTTGATCCGCGACGCCCCGGGTGAACGCGTACTCGTCGGGATCGAGGTTTGCCCACGCGGTGGCGGCGGTGTCGAGGAACTCGGCCCGGCCCGTGTCCGGTCGGCGTGCGTGGTGCGCGCGGGCGTCGGCCGCGTTCTGTCCGGCCACTCCGACGACGTAGTTCAGGAGTGCGGATACGGCGGTGAACTGCGCGGTGTGGGGTACTCCGAGCGCCTGGACCTGACGGCCGAGGTGCTCGAAGACCCGCAGCATCGGTGACTGGCCCGGGGCGCGGGAGAGTTGAGTGCCGATCCACGGGTGGGTCTCGATCGCGTCGAACACGCCGAGTGCGAGGGTGCGGATCTGCTCCTGCGGCGTTGAATCGGCGTTGCCTGCGGGCACGGTGGCGGCCACGACGGCGTGCGTGGCGGCGCTGAGAAGCTCGTCCTTGCCCGTGACGTGCCAGTAGATCGCACCGGGCCCGGTGGTGAGGTGCTCGGCGAGCGCGCGGAACGTGAGTCCGCGCTCGCCCGCCGTGTCGAGCAGCTCGATGGCCGCCTCGACGATGCGCTCACGGGAGAGCGGTTCCTCCCGGCGTTCTGTACGACGTGCCCTGGTTGCCATGCGCACATCCTGACACGGCTCTGGAACCTTGTTCCAGCTTGACATCTCTGGAACAAGGTTCCAGTCTGGTTCTGGAACAACATTCCAGACATGCAGGGATTCAAAGATCCAGAGATCCAGAGATCCAGAGATGACATGACCTGCCCGGTTCTCATCCGGCGGGCGTGCCGCACGCGAGGAGCCACCATGAACACTCCAGTCACGATCATCGGCGCCGGGCTCGGCGGCCTCACGCTCGCCCGCGTCCTGCACGTCCACGGAATCCCGGCCACGGTCTACGAGGCGGAGGCCTCTCCGACGGCCCGCGCGCAGGGCGGGATGCTCGACATCCATGAGGGCAGCGGCCAGTCGGCCCTCCAGGCGGCAGACCTGATGGACGAGTTCCGCGGCCTCGTTCTCGAGGGCCGCGAGGCGACACGGGTCCTCGCGTCGGACGGGACCGTTCTGTTCGACGACGACAGCGAGCGCGGGCGCCCCGAGGTGCTCCGCGGCGAGCTGCGACGGACCCTGCTCGAATCGCTGCCCGTCGGCACTGTCCGGTGGGGCCACAAGGTCAGCGGTGTCCGTGCCCTCGGTGACGGGCGCCACGGGGTGGACTTCACCGACGGCGCCACGGTCGACACGGGCCTGCTGGTAGGGGCTGACGGTGCGTGGTCGCGGGTCCGGCCGCTGCTCTCCGAAGCGAAACCCGAGTACATCGGCAGATCGTTCGTCGAGACCTATCTGTTCGAGGGCGACACCCGGCACCCGGCCAGCGCGAAAGCGGTCGGCGGCGGGTCGCTGTTCGCGCTCGCGCCGGGGAAGGGGATCCAGGCGCACAGGGAGAGCGGCGGAACCCTCCACACCTACGTGGCGCTCTCCGAGTCGCAGGACTGGTTCGCCGACATCGATTTCACCGATTCCGCCGCGGCCGCCGCACGGATCGCGCGGGAGTTCGACGGATGGGCGCCGGAGCTCACCGCACTGATCACCGACGGTGAGACCCCGCCGGTCCTGCGCACCCTCAGCGCCCTGCCTGCCGAGCACCGGTGGGATCGGGTGCCGGGGGTCACCCTGCTCGGCGACGCCGCCCACCTCGCGTCCCCGAACGGCGAAGGCGCCAACCTGGCCATGTTCGACGGCGCCGAACTCGGCAAGGCTCTCGCCGAGCACCCCGATGATGTCGAGACCGCGCTCACCGCGTACGAGCAGGCGCTGTTCCCCCGCAGCGCCGCGGCTGCCCATGACGGCAACGAGCTTCACGATCTGCTCTTCGGCGACAGCGCACCGCACAGCCTGATCGACATGTTCACCGGAGGCGCGTAGCTCCGGTGCGGGGTTGGGCCCGAGCGGCAGCCGGTGAGTCGGCAGTCAGTGAGTCGGCAACAGGGGAGGCGGCAGCAGGCTAGGCGGCAGCAGGCTAGGCGGCAGCCGGTGAGTCGATGCTCCGTCAGCGGGGCACTTCGCCCTGTGCGACCTCGACCTCGTGGTGAAAGGCGATCGCCCCGGTCGCCCCGGCCGCGACGGAGACGGCCGCGCATACGGCGAGCAGGACGGCGATCCAAGGCGCGGAGCGTGAGCGGGACGGGGCGGGGGAGAGCAGGGCGGCGACGCGCTGCGGGACGGGGCCCGAGGTCGCCGCCGGGGCGAACCCCGGGCGGCCGGAGCGAGTGGTGTGGCTGACGAGGGCCGCGCGGGCGATGGCGCGTGCGGTCAGACGCCGGTCGCCTGTCGCCTGGGCGGCGGATTCGTCGGCGGCTCGTTCGACGGCGAGGCGGATGGCGGTGCGCATCGGGCCCAGTGCGGGGTGGCAGTGGGCCGTCAGCTCGGCCGTGGCGAGGAAGCGGTGGTGGTGGCCGCGGTTGTGGGCTCGTTCGTGGGCGAACAGCGCCTCGCGCTCGGCCGCGTCGAGGCTGCGCAGCATCGCCGTGGTGACGACGATGCGATGCGTGCGGCCGGGCAGGGCGTAGGCGTCGGGGTGCGGCGAATCGACGACACACAGGTCGCCCGCGGTGGGGCGGCGGTCGGCCTCGCTGGTCGCCGAGCGGAAGTCGTGCAGTTGGCGCAGGGCGGAGCGCCCCAGTTTCCAGGCGCTGAGGGCGAGTGTGCCGGTGGCGGCGGTGGCCAGCGGGAGCACGAAGAGGGCCGATGGCGCGCGCAGGGGGCGGATGAGTTCGCCGAGCGCGGCGAGGCCCGGGAGCATGAGCAGGCCGGTGAGGACGAGCGTGCCGAGTGCGATCACTGAGGCGCCCGCCAGAACGAGCGCGCTGGTGGTGAGGACGCGCAGCGCGCAGGCGGGAGCCAGGCGTTGCACGGTGTGCCGTGCCAGGGGCGCCGCCGCGAACGGCACCGCCAGCGTGATCAGGAGCAGGGCCAGTGTGATCATGATTGTGTCGCCCTCTAGCCGCCTCTAGTCGCCCTCTAGGAGCTGGCGCAGCAACTGCTCGTCATCGGGATCGAGTTGGTCGACGAACCGGGCAAGTGCCGACTCGCGGTCGCTCTCCCGGTCGAGTTCCGTGTGCATGCGCCGTGCCGTCAACCCCGGGGCGTCCTGCACCGGAAAGTAGGCGAAGCCGCGGCCTTGGCGCTCGCGGCCGACGATGCCCTTCTCGAACAGGCGGGTCAAGATCGTTGTCACTGTGGTCCGGGCCAGGTCGCCCGCGAGTTCGCCCTGCACCTGCCCCGGGGTGCGCGGCCCGTCGGCGGCCCACAGGGTGGCCATGACCGCGGCTTCCAGTTCACCTGACGGGCGGCGCTCGTCGTCTGCGTGGCTCATGGGAGCGTTCCTCACCCCGCTATCGTCTACAGTCGAGTAGACCGTCTACAGGATTGTAGTCGATCGCAACAGTCGCGGCGCGGACGAAAGAGGCCAGGGATGACGACAGGCTTCGACGGGGCATCGATCGACGGACCCGCGTACACGGATGTGGTCCACCTGGCGGCTCACACGCCCGGTTGGCTCGACACCGCGGTGTCGCTCTGGTCGCCGCCGTTGGTCGCCATCACCTGCGTGCTCCTGCTGCGCCGACGGCCGTGGTCCCTTGCCCGGCGTCTGACCGCGTCCCCACTGCGCCCGCTGCTGATCGCGTCATGAAACGCAGGGAGGTCGCGGAGTTGGTCGGCATCCTCGGACTCGCCGCATGGGTGGCCTTCGGCGTCCTGGCCATGGTCCTGATCGGCCGTGACGGCGACCCGTTCGCGCTGGACGACGACGTGCTCGCATGGTCCGTCGGACACCGGCCGGACGCGGTGATCGCCCTCGCCCGCGGTGCGACCCACACCGGCACAGGAGTCGTCCCGTACGTCCTCGTCGTGCTGGCGGGGCTGTTGGTGGGGCGCACGGCGCGCCTCAGGGCGTGGGGTGCCGTGCTCGGTCTGGTCTGTCTCGTGGCGGGGCAGGCGCTGCGCTTCGGCGCGATGAGCCTCATCCAGCGGCCACGCCCGCCGCACGCGGACTGGGCGACGCACGCCTCGGGGTGGGCGTTCCCCTCCGGTCACACGACGACGGCCACCCTCACGGCGGGTCTCGTGATCATTGCCGTACAGCTGCGCGCGCCGCGCGGCAGGACATTCCTGACGGTCGTGGTCGCGTGCTGGGGGCTGCTCGTCGGGCTGACCAGAGCCGACCTCGCGGTGCACTGGTTCACCGATGTGATCGGCGGCTGGCTGTTCGCCGTCGGCTGGCTGGGGCTGTGCCTGTGCGCCGCGTCCTGGTGGCTGCCCGAGCGGCTCACCCCCTGTGCGACGCGAACGGCACCGTACCCGATGGAGGGCCATGAAGCGCAAGATCCTGGTCGCTGAGGACGATCACGCGTTGCGGGACGTGCTGCTGCGCGGCCTGCGCGACGAGGACTTCGATCCGCTGCCCGCCCCGGACGGCGCCACCGCGCTGAGACTCGCCACCGGGGACATCGCCGCCGCCCTGCTCGACGTCGGCCTGCCCGACGCGGACGGCCGGGACGTGTGCCAGGCAATGCGCGCGAACGGACTGGTTTTCCCCATCATCTTCCTCACGGCCCGTCACCGGTTGACGGACCGGTTGTCCGGGTTCTCGGCGGGCGGTGACGACTATCTGCCCAAGCCGTTCCACCTCGCGGAACTGATGGCCAGGCTCCGGGCGGCCCTCAAGCGCGCGGCACCCGTACACCCCGTGACCACCGGTGACCTGAGCCTGGACGCCGTACGCCATCGATGCACTCTGGGAAAGGTCGAAATCGCCCTGACACCGACGGAGTTCCGACTCCTCGCTGCCCTGATGGCCGCGTCCGGGGCCGTCGTGACCCGCCGTGAACTGATCAGGGCGGGCTGGCCGGACGGCGCCCGGGTCAATGACAACACCCTCGACCAGTACCTGACCCGTCTGCGCCGCAAACTGCACGGCGCGGGCAGCACCCTGACCATCGGCACGGCTCGCGGCGTCGGCCACCGTCTGTCATGACCGCTCTCCCGACGCGCCTCGTGCCCCGCACCTTGCGCGGACGCCTGTCCCTGGTGGCCCTCACCGCGGCCACGCTCCTGATCGTGATCCTCACGGCCGCCTTCAACACGGTCGTCCGCCGGCACCTGATGCGCCAGGCGGACGACGAACTGCGCACGCGGGCCGCGGCCGTCGCCACCACCGTCGACACCGGCGGCCCCCGCGTGAGCGTCCACGAAGGCGCCCACGACGAACTCCTCGACAGCAACGTATGGATCTACGACGGCGCACGCCTGGTCGAACAGCCCCCCAACGCCACCGCGGCGAGCCCCACGACGCGTGCCGCCCGCGAACTCGCCACCGACGACGGGCGCGGCTGCGCCACCACGGGAGGCGACGGTTCCATCCGCCTCTGCTCGCGGCAGCTGCCCGGCCCCGCCGTCGACGCCACGGTCGTCACGGCCCTTGACCTGGCTCCCTACCGAAGCTCGGCGGACACCTTGCTCCGCGGATCACTCGTCCTGGACGCCGTGATGCTCGCCTGCACCTACACACTGACCCGGCTGGCCGTGGGCCGCGCACTGCGCCCCGTCGGCACCATGACCGAACAGGCCACCCAGTGGAGTGCCGTCACCTCGGGGGAACGCTTCGGTTCCCCGGACCGCCCGGACGAACTCGCTCTGCTCGGAGCGTCGTTGGACGCCCTCCTGGACCGCATCCGGACCCTGCTCCGCCATGAGCGGCAACTCACCGCGGAGCTCTCGCACGAGCTGCGTACCCCGCTCAGCCGCATCATCGCCGAACTTGACTGGTGGCACTCCCGCCCCCGCACCGCCGCCGACACCCTGACCGTCCACGACGTCATCGCCCGGTCCGCAGCATCCATGAACACCATCTGCGACACCCTCCTGCACGACGCCCGGGAGGACACGCCCGCCACACCCGGCACGGTACGCGTGCTGCCCGCCCTGCGCCGCCTGACCGAACAGCTCGGCCCCACAGGCCATTTGACGCTCAGCGTCACCGAGGAGGTCCCGCTCGTGGAAGCGGGAGTCACCACCGCCCTGCTCGAACGTGCCGTCAGCCCGCTGCTCGCCAACGCCGTTCGGTACGCCCGTACGCACGTGACGGTGCATGTCGGCCGCGCACCCGACGGCGTACGCGTCGCCGTCACCGACGACGGCCCCGGTGTGCCGCCGTCCTTCGCCGAGGAGCTCTTCGTGCCCGGCCGCCGTGCCGACCCCGGTGACGGACACGGCGGAGCGGGCCTCGGCCTGCCGCTCGCACGGCGCCTGGCCCGCTCCGCGGGCGGGGAGGTGCACCACGACGCGGGGCACACTCCCGGGGCCCGGTTCATCCTCGGACTGCCGCCCGCATGACCGGGAAGAGCCTGTCTCAGACGTCGCCTAGCCGGAACCGCGCGCTCGTCACCACCGCGCCGAGGCCGAGCCCGCCGTCCCCTTTGCAGCGGTCGGGAACGGTTCCCGGGCGCTTTCGGATGTCATGCGGCCGACGCTGTCACCGGGATCCTGAACGGTTCCTGACTGCCGTGTGGCACATGCCGCGCACCGTGACCGGAGTGCGGAACATGAGGGGCATGGACTCCCGATGCGACCGGGTCACCGGCGTGCTGCGCCGACGCCTCGGCACGGCCGTGTGCCTCGCCTATCTCGCCGCGCTGCTTCTGCCGGGCCCGGGCGAATGGCTGCGCCTCCCGCACGCCCTGCCGCTCGGCCACGGAAACCGGCCGCACCTGCACACCCCTGCTTCCCTGCTGGCGTTGGTGCTGTTCTCGGCGGGAATCCAGGTACCGGTCCGGTCGTTGGGGCGCCTGCTGCGCCGGCCGAGCATCCTGCTGGCCGGGATCACCCTGCACGTCGTGGCCCCACTGCTGATCATCCCGCCGCTCGTGTTCCTGCTGCGCGGCTCCCCGGACACCGACGGAGGCAGCGGTCTGGTCACCGCGATGATCCTCGTCGTGGCGATGCCGGTCGCCGCGGGCGCCACCGTCTGGGCCGGCAAGGGACAGGGCGACCAACCGGTCATGGTGGGCCTGGTCCTGCTCTCCACCCTGGTCAGCCCCCTCACCGTCCCGCTGGTCGTGAGGGCGCTGGCTCCGCTGCTCAAGGGCGGCTACGCGAGCACACTGGCGCAGGCCGGACGGAGCCTGGACAGCGGGTTCACCCTCACCGCGGTGGTACTGCCGTGCGCGGCGGGCGTGTTGTGCCGCTGCTCGTTGCCGGTGCGGTGGGCCGAGCGGCTCTCGGCCACCGTCGTGCCCGTGGCGCTCGTGGGTTCGCTCCTTCTGACCTACGTCAATGCCAGCGGCGCGCTGGGCTCGTTCCTGGCCCGGCCGCGCCCGCTGCTCTGCGTGGCGGCCGTCGCGGTGGCCGCACTGGTGTGCGCGTTCTCCTTCGCCCTCGGCCGTCTCACGGCCCGCGTTCTGCGCCTGGACGCTCCGGTGGCCTCCTCGCTCACCCTCGCCTGCGGAATGAACAACAGCAGTGCGAGCGCCGTCCTCCTGACCACCGCGCTGCCCGACAAGCCGCATCTGCTCCTGCCGGTCCTGGCGTACGGGCTGTTGCAGAAGACGGCCGCGAACCGGGTGATCCGCGTGCGCGTTCAGCGTGAGCCGTGTGCGGCCGCGTCATGATCACTCCGCCCCTTCCCGCCCCCGCCCCTGGCCCTGGCCCTGGCCACGGACGGTGCCAACGGTGAATCCGATGGCCGCGCCGCCCCCAGGGCGCTCCTCGGCGAAGACCGTCCCGCCGTGCGCGTCGGCCACTTCGCGCACGATGGACAGGCCGAGGCCGGACCCGGGCAGACCGCGCGCGGCCGGGGCCCGGTAGAAGCGGTCGAAGACGCGGCTCCGGTCCTGAAGCGTGAGGCCCAGGCCCCGGTCGAGGACCGTGATACGGCCGCGTACGACGGTGATCTCGATGGGGCCGGTGCCACCGGGGTCGAACTTGGCGGCGTTGTCGACCAGATTGGACACCGCCCGTTGCAGCGCGCCCGCGCGTCCCACGACGAGCGTGCTGTCCGCATCGACGGTGATGGTGCGCGCGGTACGCCGCCGGGCGATCACGGCGACGTCCTCGGCGATCTCGGCGAGGCCGATCTCGCGCAGCGGCTCGTCGTCGTGCGCGCCTGCCGCGAGGTCCACCAGTTCGTTGACGAGTTCGGTGAGCTCGCGTGCCTCCCCGGACAAGTCGGCGATCAGCTCCTCGCGTGCGGTGGCGGGCAGTTCATCGATACGGGTGAGGAGCGCGATGTTCGTACGCAGCGAAGTGAGCGGGGTCCGCAGTTCGTGCCCGGCGTCTTGGACCAGGCGGCGCTGATCCTCCACCGACTGGGCGAGACGGTCGAGCATGCGGTCGAAGGAGTGACCCAGACGGGCCACCTCGTCCCGCCCCGCGACGGGCACCCCGGCCTGGAGGTTGCCGGTCTCCGCCACGCTCTGCGCGGCGGCGGTCAACCGCACGAGGCGCCCGGTGATCCGCCGGGCCAGCCACCAGCCGGCGAGTGCTGACGCCCCGATCACCGCCGCGGCGAGGAGCGCGGTGCGCCGCTGCAACTCCTCCAAGAGGTCTTCGGTGTCGCTGAATTCCCGCGCGACCTGCACGGCGCCGCGTCCGCCGCCGAGCGAGACGGTGGCGAGGCGGTACTGGCCGTCCCCGAGGCCGACGATCCTTCGGGACACGGACCCCGCCGCATGCGAGGAAGCGATCCGCCGGTCGGCGCCCCGCACCGGCAGAGGCGGGGTGCCACGGTCGGTGATCTCGCCCGTGGGGCCCAGGACCTGTACGTCGGTGCGGGTGCTGCGGGTGCTGCGGGTCAGGTCGTCGCGCGGGCCGTCGTGGTCCGGGTCCACGGAGGCGTAGTCGAACACGGTCAGTTCCCGCTGGTGGACCTGGCCCCGCAGATCATGGACGACTTCGTCGAAGACCTCCTGCTCCTCCACCCGCACCAGATGGGCCGCCGCGTCATAGCTGAGGAAGCCCACCGTCAGCGTCACGGCCACGGCCACGGCGGCGAACAGCACGGCGAACGTGGTGCGCAGACTGGAGGGGACGACGCGCACCTCACGCCTCTCTCAGGACGTAGCCGACGCCCCGCACCGTATGGATCAGGGCGGGCACGTCCGGGGTGTCGATCTTGCGGCGCAGATAGCCGACGTAGACGGCGAGGTTCTTGGACCCGGGGCCGAAGTCGTAGCCCCAGATCCGGTCGTAGATCGTCGGGTGGTCGAGGACGATGCCGCTGTTGCGGGCGAGGAGTTCGAGGAGGTCGAACTCGGTGCGGGTCAGCCCCAGTTCGCGATCGCCTCGCCAGGCCCGTCTCGCCTGCCCGTCGATCCGCAGATCCGCCACTCCGAGAGTGTCCCCGGCGGGCGTCTCGCCCGCCGGCCGAGGACCCGCCCGGCGCAGCAGGGCCCGTAGCCGGGCGAAGACCTCCTCGACGTCGAAGGGCTTGGCCACATAGTCGTCGGCGCCCGCGTCCAGGCCCGCGATCCGGTCCACGGCCTCCACCCGGGCGGTGAGCATCAGGATCGGCGTACGGTCGCCCTCCGCGCGCAGCACCCGGCACACCTGCAGCCCGTCGATGCCCGGCATCATCACGTCGAGGACCAGCACATCGGGGCGCCGCAGATGCCCCTGGGCCAGCGCCTGGACGCCGTCGTCAACGGCCGTCACGTCGTAGCCCTCCAGGGTCAGTGCGCGCTCAAGGGCCTGGCGGATGGCTCGGTCGTCCTCGGCGAGCAGCAGGGTGTGGGCCACATCAAGGAGTGTGCCAACACCTGGGAGTGAACGCGGCCGACACCGGAGGGGATTCTTACCTCCCTCTCACCTGGGCCAGGAAGCGCCCTTACCCCTTTCCGCCAGCGTGTCGCCATCGCCAGTGGCCCGCCGGGCGCCGCTGAAGGGAGAAGGTTCCCGCATGAAGATCGCGTTCCTGCTGCACAACGCCTATGCCATCGGCGGCACCATCCGCACCACGCTCAACCTCGCGTCGGCGCTCGCGGACGTCCACGACGTCGAGATCGCCTCGCTGATGCGTCACCGGGAGACGCCGCGCTTCACCGTGGACCCGCGGGTGAGGCTTGTGCCGCTGGTGGACACCCGGATCGGCACAGCCGACGGACAGCACCCGGCATCCGCCGAACCGGCCCGCGACTTCCCCCTGGCCGACCGGCGCCACCACCAGTACACCCGGCTGCACGACCTGCGGGCGCGCGACTACCTGGCGGCCAGCGACGCCGATGTGATCATCGGTACGCGGCCCGGACTCAATGTCTACCTGGCCCTCTTCGCACCGCGCCGCGCCCTGCGCATCGCCCAGGAGCATCTGCGGCACGACGCGCACAGCAAGAAGCTGCGCCGGGTACTCGCCCGTCACTACCGCACACTCGACGCGGTGGTCACCACCACCGAGGCCGATGCCGCGACCTACCGCGCACGACTGGCTCTGCCGGGCGTCCGCGTCCTTTCCATCCCCAACATCGTTCCCGACCAGGCCGTCACCGCCGCCGACCACACGGCCAACGTCGTGGCCGCGGCCGGGCGTCTGGTCCGCGGCAAGCGGTTCGACCTGCTCATCGAGGCATTCGCCGACGTCGCCCCCAAGCACCCCGACTGGCGCCTGCGCATCTACGGCGGTGGCACGGAGAAGGAACCGCTGCAGCAGCTCATCCACAGCCACGCTCTGGGCGAGCACGTCACGCTGATGGGGCCGATGGCCCCGATCGAGGCGGAGTTCGCCCAGGCGTCGATCGTCGCCTCCGCCTCCGACGCCGAATCCTTCGGCATGACCCTGGTCGAAGCGATGCGCTGCGGCGTGGCGGTGGTCAGCACCGACTGCCCGCTGGGCCCCGCCGAGATCATCCGCGACGGCGTCGACGGGCGCCTCGTACCCACCGGCGACGCCAAGGCCCTGGCCGACGCCCTCCTGGAACTGATCGACGACAGGCCCCGCCGCCGCGCCCTGGGCGCGGCGGCCGTGGAGAGCGCCCACCGCTTCGACGCCGAACGCATCGTGCGCCGCTACGAACTCCTGCTCACCGAACTGGCGGCGACCCGCCACCGACGCGCCTGGCAGCGCACCCGGGCACGTCTGGCCGCCCGCGCCCGGCGACTTGTGCGCCGCCTCGAGAAGAGCCGCCCTCGTCCCGTCCGCGTTCCGGCCATCGACTGAGCCGCCACCCGGCACCACCGGGGAACGTCACCAGCAGGGGGGGCATGACCGCGACCGTCGTCGTGGAGCGGCACCCGACCGTGCCCACCGGTGCCCGCCGACCGGAGTACCTCGTAGGACTCACCACCCCGTGAACAGCAAGTGGTTGATCGCGAGGGCGAGTACGGCCTGTGCGGTGAGCCAGTAGCGCCGACCCGCCGTCGGCAGGAGTGCCGTCGACGCGAGCAGGAACGTGGCGAACGGCAGCCAGATGCGTTCCGTTTCCGCCTTGCTCATGCCGGAGAGGTCGGCCGCGAGGAGGGCGAGGAGGACGGTCAGGACGAGCGCGGTCAGCCGGTCGGTGGGTGTGGTTCGGCCGGTGCGCAGGCGGCGCAACGTGCCGGGAGCGGTGGCCGCCGTCCTGCGCAGGGCCGCCACCGTCGCGAGGCCGATGACCAGCACCGTGCAGGCGAGATTGGCCCAGACGAAGTAGCCGTACGGTCTGACGCCGCCCGCCCCCTGGTAGTAGCGCTCGACGAGCAGGTGGTACGCCTCCCACCAGCTGAAGCCCGCGAGGGTGAAGGCGATCGGCGTGACCGCCGCTCCGGCCAGGACGAGCGGGAGCGGGCGCGGGGTGCGCGTGATCAGCAGGACGGCGGCGGCGACGAGGCCGAACAGGACCAGGCCGTACGAGAGGTAGCAGACGAGGCCGAACAGTAGACCCGAGCCGAGCGCCGCGGCGCCGGGGAAGCGGACCGCGCGCGTCGCCGCGAGGGCGAGCAGGGCGATCGTCCAGGCCGTGACGGCGGCGAAGTAGCCGTCCGCGGAGACGCCGACCCAGATGGCCGCCGGTGCCAGGACGAGGAAGGGCGCCGCCCGGCGAGCGGTCGCCTCGTCGGCCAGGGTGCGCACGGTGACCAGGACGGCCGCCACGGCGGTGCTGCCCACGGTGACGCAGAAGGCCCCGGCCCAGGCGCCGCCGCCCAGGCCGACGCGGTCGAGGAGGACGAACGTGAGGGTGGCGCCCGGCGGATGGCCCGCCGTATGGGCGGGCCAGTGGCCGGGGGAGTCGATCAGGATGTGCCGGGTGAAGTCCCGCAAGGTTGCCGGGATGTCCTTGAAGCGGTCGATGACCTGGAGGTACTCGTACTTGGTGGTGAGCCGCTCGGCCACGCCCCGGCGCGGTCCATCGACCAGCGCGAGCGACCAGATCCAGGCCATGGACGCGGCCCAGGCGGCGAGGAGAAGGGGCCGCCAGGAGAGCCGGGCGGCGAGCGCGGGGGCGTACGCGATCACCACGACGGCGACCACGAGCGCGGCGGGTGTGCCAGGGCCGACGTGCGGGTCCCATCGGGCGTACAGGGGCGGCCAGTTGAGGTGCAGGGTGCCGTCCGCGTGCTCGATCGAGGCGCCGATGACGACGGCCGCGGCGACGAGCAGCGCCGCGATCCCCGCCGCGGCCAGGTCACGGCGGCGGCCGGTGCGCTCGATGCGGTCGGTGCGCTCTGTGGTGCTCACGTCTGCACGGTAGGCGCAGGTGGGGCGGTTGACGGGGCTCCGAGGGACGACGTCAGCGTTTCGTCATGAGTCATGAGCCCGCTGGGGGACAGGGTCCGGCATACGGTCGATCCATGCCCCCCGCACCACGTGTGACCTCTCCTGCCGACCCCGGTTTCTGGCGCAGTCCGCTGCGCGGGCCCTGGCTCACCTCGGTGCTCGGCGTCGTTCTGCTGGTCGGTATCACTGTGCTGTTCGTGACCGGCCTGCTGTCGTACGCCGCGTACAACCCGAACCTGTCACCCGTCAACGACAAGACACCCGACAAGGGCCTCCTCGGCTTCTATCTCTTCGCCTGGCCGACCGATCCGCACTGGCTCTACCGCCTCAACCAGGGCCTGCACGTCACGGTCGGCATCACGCTGATCCCGGTGCTGCTCGCGAAACTGTGGTCGGTGCTCCCGAAGCTCTTCACGCTGCCTCCCGCCCGCTCGATCGGGCACGCCCTGGAGCGGGTGTCGCTGCTCCTCCTTGTCGGCGGCGCTCTCTTCGAATTCGTCACCGGCGTCCTCAACGTCCAGCTGGAGTACCTCTTTCCCGGCTCGTTCTACCCGCTGCACTTCTACGGTGCCTGGGTGTTCTTCGCCGCGTTCGCGGCCCATGTGGTGCTGCGCCTGCCCCAGGCCGTACGCGTTCTGCGCGAGCCGGGGTGGCGCGCACGGCTGCGTGACCCGCGTCCCGAGCCGATCGACGAAATCGACGAAATCGACGAAGGCGGCTTGGTGGCGCCCCGGCCCGCGGCGCCGACCCTGTCGCGGCGGGGAGCGCTCGGCATGGTCGGTGCGGGTTCCGCCCTGCTGTTCGTGACGACGGCGGGGCAGACGGTGGACGGGCCTCTGCGCCGCACCGCGCTGTTCGCGCCGCACGGCGGCGGCGATCCGGGGAGCGGTCCGAACGGCTTTCAGATCAACAAGACGGCCGCGAAGGTGGGCGTCGAGCCGCGGGACACGGGCGAGCTGTGGCGGCTGGTCGTCAGCGGACCACGGCACGATGTCAGCCTGTCCCGGAGCGAATTGCTCCAACTGCCGCTGCACAGTGCCGCGTTGCCCATCGCCTGCGTCGAGGGCTGGTCGACGTCGGACCAGCGGTGGCGCGGGGTACGGCTGCGGGACCTCGCCGCCTTTGCCGGGTTCGACGAGGACCCGCCGGGCGTCCTCGTGGAGTCCTTGCAGCGGCACGGGGCCTTCCGCAAGGCCGCGTTGCGCGACAACCAGGTCCGCGACCCGCGCTCCCTCCTCGCGCTGTACGTGAACGGGCAGGACCTGTCGCCGGACCACGGATACCCGGCACGGATCATCGTTCCGGCCGCGCCCGGCGTGCTCAACACCAAGTGGGTGTCCCGTCTGACCTTCGGGGAGCTGTGATGACCGGTCCGGCACACCGACTGCGCCGGTGGTACGGCGAGGGGCCGCTGCAACTCCTCGTGCTCCTTGCCTCGTTCGCGCTCGCCGGATATGCGGGGGTGCGCCTGCTGAGCGGTGATCGGCTGATGATCGCGGTCTGGTTCGTCGGTGCCGCGCTGGTGCACGATCTGCTGTTCGTGCCCGCGTACGCACTCGCGGACCGCGTGCTGCGGGCCGCCGCCGAAGGGCGGCGGAGCCGCGGGGAGCTGATCAACTTCGTGCGCGTTCCGGTCTTCCTGTCCGGGACGCTGTTGCTGGTCTGGTTCCCGCTCATCACCGGACGGGTGGAGCGCTATGAGTCCGCCACCGGGCTCCCGGCCGGTGACTTCCTCGTCCGCTGGCTGATCGTCACGGCCCTGCTGTTCGCGGGATCCGCCCTGTGCCGGGTCCTTCAGACGCGGCGCAGGGCGAGGAAGGAACGGCCGCCGGTGGTCCACTGATCGGCCGGATGCCAGCCGAGCGGACGGGCGTGACGCAGCAGGGCGGGGGTGCCGAGGCGGGCCCAGGGGAACAGCTCGCCCAGGGTGCCGTGCCCGTCGTCCACGTGCACCTCCACCCGCTCGTCGACGTCCACCGGCGCGGTCTCCACGATCAACAGGCCGTCAGGGGTGAGGAGTTGGGCGACGCGCGCGAGCAGCGCGGCCGGATCGCCGCCGATCCCCACATTGCCGTCGATGAGCAGGGCGGTCCCCCAGCGGCCCTCGCCCGGCAGCGCGTCGAAGACGGAGCGGAGCAGTGCGGTGCCGCCGAGTCGGAGCGTGTGGTCGACGGCCGCCTGGCTGACATCGACCCCCAGGACGCGATGGCCTCGCTCCGCGGCGCCCGCCACCAGGCGGCCGGGCCCGCAGCCGATGTCGAGGACACTGCCCTCGCAGCGACGCAACGCGGACAGATCCGCCGCGTCGGCACTCGCACACCAGCGTTCTACGTCCAGGGGCAGCAGCCAGCCGTCGCTGCGGCGCAGGAACAGTGGGCCGTGGCCGTTGCGCAGGGCGTTGGTGTACGGATCCGCACGCCAGGGGGTGGCAGCTCGGCCGGTCCTGCGGAGGGCCGTGTCCGGCGGTGCGGTGCTCATCGGCCGCCGCCCGTGCCCGTGCCCGTGCGCCCGGCCGGCGTCGCCAGGCGGGCGAGCGCGGCGGCGAACCGGCTGTCCGGCGCGGCGACGGCGACCTTCCCCGCGTCGGCGGCCGTGTCGACGTCGCGCAGCCGGGGCAGCTCGCGCACCCTCAGCCCGGCGCCGGTGAGCCGGGCCCGTTGCAGGGCGCCGGTGTCGGGCCTCGACATGGGGACGCCGCGCAGCAGCTCCGGATCGGGCTCGGCGAGACCCAGCGCCCAGAAGCCGCCGTCGACGGCGGGGCCGAACCAGGCGTCGCAGTCCTGCCAGGCGTCGGGGCCGAGCGCGGGGGCGAGCAGGCCGGGGGTGATCTGGGGGGTGTCCATGCCGACCAGGAGGGTCGGCCCCGAGCAGCCTGCGAACGCCGCGGCGAGCCGCTCGTCCAGGCCGCCCGCGCACTGGGGCACCACGTCGATGCCGGGAGGCAGCCAGGGGCCCGGCTGCCCGTCGAGCACCAGGACGCGTCGGTGGGCGGGCGCCGCCAGGACGGTGTCGAGAGTGTCGGCGAGCGAGGCCGCGGCGAGACCGGCGGCCTCCTCGGGGGAGTAGGGCGGGGTGAGGCGGGTCTTCACTCGCCCCGGCAGCGGCTCCTTGGCGATGACGAGCAAGGTCGTGGTCCCGTACGAGGTCACGCGGCACCGCCTGACGCTCGCCGCGCGGGGGTGACGGGGTCGGCGGGATCGGCGGAACCGACAGAGTGGCCGGGATCGACAGGATCGGCGGGACCGACAGGGTTGCCGGGGTCGGCGGGATCGGCGGGACCGACAGGGTTGCCGGGATCGGCGGGACCGACAGGGTTGCCGGGATTGACAGGATCGACAGGATCGGCGGAACCGACAGAGTGGCCGGGACCGACCGGGCCGCCGGTACCGGCAGGATCGCCGGAACCGCCAGAGTCGCCGGAACCGCCAGAGTCGCCGGGACCGACTGGGCCGACGGAACCGCCAGAGTGGCCGGGACCGACAGGATCGACAGGGCCGTCAGAAACTGCCCGCGGTGGTTCCGCAGCTGCCCCCGGTGGTTCCGCGAGCACGGCCCGCATGTCGCGCACCGCGTGCCACGTCCCGAGCCACGTCCCCGTGACCTTCGACTTCCCGGCGCGCGGCAGATACGGCACGTCCCGCTCCTCGATCCGCCAGCCGGCGTCGGCCGCCCGCACGACCATTTGCAGCGGGTATCCGCTGCGCCGGTCGGTCAGGCCGAGCCCGAGCAGCGCCTCGCGCCGCGCAGCCCGCATCGGGCCCAGATCGTGCAGACGTACGCCGGTACGCCGCCGCAGCATCCGGGCGAGCGCCAAGTTGCCCGCGCGGGCGTGCGGCGGCCAGGCGCCGCGTCCCTGGGGGCGGCGCCGTCCGACGACCAGATCCGCTTCACCCTCCGCCACCCTGCGTACGAACGTCCGCAGCAGCCCCGGATCGAGGGAGGCGTCGCAGTCGCAGAAGCACACGATGTCCGCGTCGGACGCGGTGAGGCCCGCGTGGCAGGCGGCCCCGAAGCCGCGCCGCCGCTCGTGCACGACGGTGGCACCCAGGGCGCGGGCGATGTCCGGCGAACCATCGGTGGAGCCGTTGTCGACGACGACGGCCCGCCAGCCATCGGGGACGCGTTCCAGGACCCAGGGCAGTGCGGCGGCCTCGTCGAGACAGGGCAGGACGACATCGACCCGAACGGCGCGCGGGTCATACGCGCCGGGCACGTCGTGCGCCCCGGGTGCTACGGAGGGGGAGGGGGTCATGTGACTCACCCTATGAATCCGAACCGGACATATTGGACTTGAGGTTCTTACGAAACAGGGACGTCGGCAACCGGGAGCACGCCTGACCGGCCGGTCTCCGCGCGGCAGGTGCGACGCTGGCGGTATGCAGCCACCACCGCAGGACCGCGCCCCCACCGGGGCCGCCGCGCCCGGCGCCCCCACGCCCCGGGTGCTCGTCGTCGACGACGATCCGACCGTCGCCGAGGTCGTCGCGGGCTACCTGGAGCGCGGCGGCTACCGGGTCGACCGCGCCGGGGACGGCCCCGGGGCCCTGGAGCGCGCCGGAGCGTTCCGGCCCGATCTGGTCGTCCTCGATCTGATGCTGCCCGGCATGGACGGTCTCGAGGTGTGCCGCCGTCTGCGCGTCACGGGCCCGGTGCCCGTCATCATGCTCACCGCCCGCGGCGACGAGGACGACCGGATCCTGGGCCTGGAGATAGGGGCCGACGACTACGTCACCAAGCCGTTCAGCCCGCGCGAACTGGTCCTGCGGGTGGAATCGGTGCTGCGCCGCAGCCGCGCGGCCCGCGCTCCCGAGGCCGTCGCCACGCTGCGGGCCGCGGGCCTGTGGGTGGACCCGGTCGCGCGCCGCGCGACGAAGGAAGGAGTCGAACTCGCCCTCACTCTGCGCGAGTTCGACCTCCTCGCCTTCCTCCTTCGCCGCCCGGGACAGGCGTTCGGGCGGGAGGAGCTGATGCGGGAGGTGTGGGGCTGGGAGTTCGGCGACCTGTCCACGGTCACCGTCCACATCCGCAGGCTCCGCGGCAAGGTCGAGGACGACCCGGCGAGGCCGCGGCTGATCCAGACGGTGTGGGGTCTGGGGTACCGCCTCGACGTTCCACCCCTCGACGTTCCGTCCCGCGACGCATCACCCTTCGACGTACCACCCCGAGCAGAAGGCTGACCCTCATGCAGGACATCCTGGTCATCGCCCTCTTCGCCTTCCTGGGCGCCGCGAGCGCGGGGCTGCTCGGCGCCCTGGCGCTGCGCCTCCTTCGGCACCGCTCCCTCGCGGTGTCGATGACCGTCGTGGCGGCCGTAGCGGTGCTCGCGATGCTGGCGGGGACGCTCGCGGTGGCCTGGGAGATGTTCCTGTCGCCGCACGACCTGACCGTGGTCACCATCGTCGTGGCGATGGCCGCCGTGGTCTCGCTCGCCACCGCGCTGCTGCTCGGCCGCTGGGTGGTCGCCCGCAGCAACGCCCTGACCCTGGCGGCCCGTTCCTTCGGTGACGGCGGCAGCTTCGCCGCGCCGCCCGAGCCCGTGAGCGCCGAACTCGCCGCACTGACCAGAGAGTTGCAGTCGACCAGCGCCAAGCTCGCCGAGTCACGGGAGCGCGAGCGGGCCCTTGAGCGCTCACGGCGCGAACTGGTCGCCTGGATCTCGCACGACCTGCGCACCCCGCTCGCCGGGCTGCGGGCCATGTCCGAGGCGCTCGAGGACGGCGTGGCGGCCGACCCCGACCGCTATCTGCGCCAGATCCGCACCGAGGTCGAACGCCTGAACTCCATGGTCGGCGACCTCTTCGAACTCTCCCGCATCCACGCGGGCGCGCTGGCTCTGTCGACGTCACGCATCTCCGTCTACGACCTGGTGGGCGACGCGCTCGCGGGCGTCGATCCTCTCGCCCGCGAGCACCGGGTGCGTCTCGTCGGCGACAGCGTCGAGGCCGTGCCTGTCGAGGTCGACAGCAAGGAGATGAGCCGCGTCCTCGGCAATCTCCTGATCAACGCGATCCGCCGTACACCGGCCGACGGAACCGTCGCGGTGGCCGCGGAGCGCTCCCCGGACGGCGTCGTCGTGTCCGTGACCGACGGTTGTGGCGGCATCCCCGAGGAGGATCTGTCCCGCGTCTTCGACACCGGCTGGCGCGGCAGCCAGTCCCGCACACCCCCGGCGGGCGCGGGCCTCGGCCTCGCGATCGTGCGTGGCATCGTCGAGGCCCACCAAGGCCGGGCGGCCGTACGCAATGTGGCGGGCGGCTGCTGTTTCGAGGTCACGCTGCCGACGGCACGGGGGTAGTCACGTCATCCCTCGCCAAGCTTTTCGTCGGGGTAGCCCCGTCATCCCTCGCGAGCCTTCGACGGGGGGCTACCCTCGCAGCGGCGCCTTCGCGAAGGAAGCCATCCCCTCGGCGAAGCCCACCTCGGCCCGCCACCCGAGCTCCGCCCGCAGCCTCCCCGAGTCCGCCGTGACATGCCGTACGTCCCCGAGCCGGTACTCACCCGTCACCGCCGGGGCCGGTCCGCCGAACGCCCGCGCGAGCTCACCGGCCATCTCCCCGATGGTGCGCGGCTCACCGCTGCCGGTGTTGTACGCCGTGAACGCCCCCGCCTCCCGCTCGCGCACCGCGTCGAGCGCCATCGCATTGGCCGCCGCCACATCGCGTACGTGCATGAAGTCCCGCCGCTGACGGCCGTCCTCGAAGACCTGGGGTGCCTCGCCCCGCTCGAGCGAGGAACGGAAGAACGAGGCCACACCGGCGTACGGGGTGTCGCGGGGCATGCCGGGGCCGTACACGTTGTGATAACGCAACGACACCGCACGGCCACCGCTCGCCCGCGCCCACGCGGCGGCCAGATGCTCCTGCGCCAGCTTGGTCGACGCGTACACATTGCGCGGATCGGCGGGCGCGTCCTCGCCCACCAGGCCAGGGGACAACTCGGCCCCGCAGTCCGGACAGAGCGGCTCGAAGCGCCCGGCGTCCAGATCGGCCGCCGCGCGCGGACCCGGCCGGACGACGCCGTGCCGGGCGCACTCGTACCGCCCCTCCCCGTAGACCACCATCGACCCGGCGAGCACCAGATCCCGCACCCCGCACGCGGCCATCTCGGCGAGCAGGACGGCCGTACCCAGGTCGTTGCAGCCGACGTACTCCGGGGCGTCCGCGAAATCCTTGCCGAGCCCCACCATCGCCGCCTGGTGACAGACCGCGTCGACCCCGCGCAGCGCGTCCCGCACCGCGTCCCGGTCCCGCACATCGGCGACGGTCCACCGCTGCCCTTCGTGCGGTCGCGGTGGCTCACGGTGGGCGGAGGGCAGCAGGGCGTCGAACACCGCCACCTCGTGCCCGCGCTCCGAGAGGGCTTCGACCACGTGCGATCCGATGAACCCGGCGCCGCCGGTGACAAGTACGCGCATGCCGTCCACGCTAGGCGCGCGGAGCCGGGCTGACGATCACCGACGGGGCTCCGTCACAGGTCCGTAAGAAGGAAGTGGGCATCGGTGACGCCCGCCCCCTCCCACCCCGAGATCTTTCCGCGCACCGCCACTCAGGTCGTCGAGGAGAAGGAGGCCGGGCCTTGAACGCCTCTGGCCAGTCCGAGTTCGACCAGGTCCTGTGGGCGAAGGCGCAGTTGCTCCGCCGTCGACCGGATCTCCTCGTCCGCCCGTTTGAGGATCGCGGCGGCAGGCTCCGGGGCGATCACCGAGAAGTAGCTCTCCGGAGTCGCCCAGAGGTTGTCCGGCGCCGCGAGGGCGAGTGCGCCGCCGGAGCCGCCCTCGCCGATGACCAGTGAGGTGACCGGTACCGGCGCGGTGGCGACGGCGGTGAACAGATCGGCGATCGCTGCTCCCGCGCCCGCCCGTTCGGCCTCCGCCCCGTTCGCGGCCCCCGGGGTGTCGACAAGCGTGAGCACAGGAATGCCGAGCCGCCCCGCGAGCCGGACGAGCCGGGCGGCGGTGCGGTACCCGGCGGGTGTCGTCGCCGTTCCGCACTGTGCCGCGTAGGCGACCGTCCGCCCCTCGCGCGACCCGAAGCCGCAGAGCATGCCCGGGTCCGTGCCCCCGCACCGGTCGCCGCGCAGGGGCACGCGGTCGGTGAAGTGGGCGTCCAAGTAGGCGGTGGCGCGCGGACGTTCGGGGGCGCGGGCGCGGCTCACGGCCTCCCAGCCGGTGGCGGGCAGATCGGTACGGCCGAGTGCGTTGGGGGGTTCGGCCCTGTCCGGAGTGGGAGCGGACAGCAGCCCGAGGCGCAGGGACAGCGCTTCGCGCAGTTCTTCAGGGCGTACGACCTCGTCGATCGCGCCGGCCGCCACCTGGGACTCGGCGGTGTACGCCGTCGGATCCGTGTCCGCCGGGCGCACCCGGGACCCGGCGAAGCCGACCTGGCTGCCGGGCAGGGCCAGGATCAGGTCGGCACCTGCCCCCAGGGTGGCCCAGCCGCCGCCCGTGGTCGGATCACGCAGGACCGCGATCCGGGGGAGGCCCGCCGCGCCGGTGAGTGCGGACTGCCGTGCCACGCGCTGCAGTTGGACCAGGGCGCGCATGCCCTCCTGCATGCGGCTGCCCCCCGTCGCGATCAGCGAGACGACGGGCAGCCGGTGGGCCCGGGCGTGACGGTGTGCGGCCTCGAGGCGGTCGCCCGTGCGCTCGCCGAGGGAGCCGCCCAGAAAGCCGAACTCGAAGGAGATGATCACCGCCCGGGTGCCGCCCACGGTAGCGGCGCCGCAGACCACCGACTCGCGTTCGCCGGTACGTTCCTCGGCGCGGGCACGGGAATTGGCGTACCCCTCCCAGCCGATCGGACCGTCCTGCCCCGCTGCTTCGGTGAACTCGTGAGCAGGGGCGGGGAGTTCACGGAAACTGTCCTGATCGGCCACGGCGTCGATCGCCGCGCGGGCGGTCAGGCGAACGGCCGCCTGACCGCCGGGCGTGGACTCAGGCATGGAGGGACCGCTTCATGATCTTCCCCATGTCGTTGCGGGGGAGCTCCGGCAGATAGCGCACGATCCGAGGACGCTTGTGCGGGGCGAGCTGGGCGGCCACATGGTCCGCCAAGTCCTTCTCCGCGGGCGGCTGCTCCGGGTCACTCGGCACGATCCAGGCGACGATGCGCTCGCCGAGGTCGTCGTCCGGTTCGCCGGTCACGGCGGCCTCGCGTACGCCCGGGTACTCCAGGAGGGCGTTCTCGATCTCGCCCGCGCCGATCTTGTAACCGCCGCTCTTGATGAGGTCGGTGGCCTTGCGGCCGACGATGCGTACGTAGCCGTCGTCGTCGCGCAGCGCCATGTCGCCGGTGCGGAACCAGCCGTCGGCGGTGAAGGCCGCGGCGGTGGCGTCGGGGCGGTTGAGATACTCGGTGAAGAGGTTCGGGCCGCGCACCTCGATCTCGCCGACCTCCAGCGGGTCCGAGGTCTCGGCGCCCGACTCGTCCACGAGCCGCAACTCCACACCGCCCAGCGGCACCCCGACGGTTCCGGCGCGCGGTTCGCCGTCGGCCCGCACGCTCGTGTTCATCAGGGTCTCCGTCATGCCGTACCGCTCGACCACCCGGCGCCCTGTCGCCGCCGCGATCCGCTCGTGGTCGTGCACGGGCAGCGCGGCAGAGCCGGAGACCAGGAGCCGAGCGCCGGACAGGGCCTTGGTCAGACCCGGATCGGCGGGCAGCGCCTCCGCGATGCGGTGATACATGGTGGGTACGCCGAACATCATCGTGGCCCCGTCGGTCAGTTCGCGCCGCACCCCCTCGATGGAGAACCGGCCCAGATGCCGTACCGAACCGCCCCTGCGCAGCGGCCCGAGGATGCCGAGGATCAGACCGTGCACGTGGAACAGCGGAAGTCCGTGCACCAGCACGTCGTCGGACGTCCACTGCCAGGCGTCCTCAAGGGCGTCCAGAGTGGCGGTGAGGGCACGGCGGGGCAGTACCGCGCCCTTGGGCGGTCCTGTGGTGCCCGAGGTGTAGACGACCAGGGCGGGGGACTCGGGGCCGGGTTCGGCGGGCAGCTCCGACGCCGTCGGGGTACTGGTGAGCGTGATGTCCTTGCGCTCCAACGCCCGCAGCGGTACAGGGAGTTCGTCACCCGGCGCCGCGAGCACCACCGTCGGGGCGCTGTCCGCCACGATGTGCCCCAGCTCGCGCTCGCCGATCTTCGGGTTCAGCGGCACCACGGGTACCCCGGCGAGCAGCGCGGCCACCACACCGACGGCGGTTTCGAGCGTCGGTGTCGCCCACAGCGCGACCCGGCGCGCCGAGCCGATCGAGGTGGCGAGCGAACCGGCCGTCGCGGCGAGTTCGGCGTATGTCAGCGAGCGCTCGCCGAAACGCAGGGCGGGCAGCTCGGGGCCCGCGACGAGGGTCGGGAAGAGGGGCGGATGGGCAGAACTCACGCTGTGTGTCTCCTTGGTTGTCGTCGATGGTCCTTCGAGGGCCATGGAGGTTCGTCCTACCCGAATCCTGGCACCACGAGAGCGAGCCACACCGCAGCGGGTACGACGGCCACCACGATCCCCCCGTACACCATCAGCTGCCGGAAGAAGCGTTCCCGGTCGACGTCCGGGGCGGCGGCGAGCACCAGCGCGCCGTTGGTCGAGAAGGGGCTGACGTCCACGACGGTGGCGGAGACGGCGAGCGCCGCGATCATGCCGACCGCGCCGATCTCGCCCTGGGCCAGGAACGGCACGGCGAGCGGGATCAGCGCGCCCATGATCCCGACCGAGGAGGCGAACGCGGAGACGATCGCGCCGATGTAGCAGAGCAGCAGGGCGGCCAGGAGCGGGACGCCGATGTCGGAGACGCCCTCTCCGGCCCAGTCGATGGTGCCCATCTCCTCCAGTACGCCGACGTAGGTCAGGACACCGCAGATCAGGAGCACGCTCGACCAGGCGATCTCGCCGACGGCCTTGCGGCTGGACTCGGGCCAGAACGCGCTGAGGATCACGGCCAGGGTGATGGCGCTCAGACCGGCGTCGAGGTCGAAGCCGAGTACGGCGACGACGAGGGCGACCAGCGCGGCGAGGGTGGCGATCTTGGCCGGATCGAGCCCTGAACCGGCCTCCCGGGTGGCCGACTTGGACTCCTCGCCCGTGTCGCGGCCGCCCAGTTTCAGCCCGCCGAAGAGGACGAAGACGACCCCGGCGATGAGGAGATTGACGACGAGCGAGGCGAGGAAGAGCGCGATCTCGTTGCCCGGAAGATTCTCGCGCTCCACGATGCCGTTGACGATGGAGCCGTAGATGCTGATGGGCGAGAAGCCGCCGCCCTGGGCCCCGTGCACCACCATGGCGCCCATCAGGAGAGGACTGATGCCGTACTGGGCGGCGAAGCTCAGGGCGATCGGCGCGACGATCGCCACGGCGGCCGGGCTGACGGCGCCGATCGCGGTGAGCGCGCCGGTGATCACGAACATCACCCAGGGGATCAGCGCGATCCGCCCGCGCACCAGGCGGATGGACGCGTGCACCAGCCAGTCCGTGGTGCCGTTGGCGCGGGCGATCGCGAACAGATACGTCACGCCGACCAGGACGACGAAGAGATCGCCGGGGAAACCGGCGAAGATGCCGTCCGCGTCGAGATCGGCGGCCAGCTCGCCGACCGCGAAGGCGGCGGCGAAGGCGAGCGCGCCCATGTTGATGGAGCGGGTGGTGGCGATCACGAAGACCACCACGAGTACGAGGATGGAGATGAGTTCGGCGGACATCGTGGGCTCCCGTCCCTGGGGCCGTCCCTCAGTGGCCAAGTGGCTGAGCCAATTCGGCCGTTGGCGGAATTCAGCGTCGGGGAATCGTTTTCGGCCGTCAAGAGATCGGACGCAAATTGGCTCAGCCAATTGGCCACTCGTCCACTGGGGCGGCCGCTGTTAGGCTGCGAATCCAACGGCAGGGGACCGAAATTCGGCATGGGGACCGAAATGGGGGGTTGGGATGTCTGACGCGCTGCGCCCCATGGGCAGGACGAGGCTGTACGAGCAGGTGCTCGACCGGCTCCGTGCCTACGTAGGCGAAGGCGGCCTGCGCTCCGGCGACCGGCTGCCTCCCGAGCGCGAACTTGCCCAGCGCCTCGGTGTCTCCCGCGCCTCCGTCAAGCAGGCCATCGTCGTACTCGAAGTGCAGGGTCTGGTCGAGGTGCGGCACGGCGGCGGCACCTACCTGGTCAAGGACAGCCTGGACGCCGAGCCCGTCGAGCGGCTCGTGGAGCGCAAGCGGCGGCTGCCCGACGTCCTCGAAGCGCGCGAGGCTCTGGAGACCAAGCTCGCCGAACTGGCCGCCGAGCGGCGTACGGACGAGGACCTGCGGGCGATGCGGGGCGCCCTCGACACGATGGCGCGGGAGATCGAGGCGGGCGAGCGCGGAGTCGAGGGCGACCGGCTCTTCCACGCCGCGGTGACCGCGGCCGCGCACAGCGTGCTGCTCGCCGAGTTCATGAACTCCATCGCCGAGCAGATCGCCGAGAGCCGCAACGAGTCGCTGCGCCAGGTGCGGCGCCCCGCCCGTTCCCTCGCCCAGCACCACGCGATCCTCGACGCCGTCGAGGCCGGCCGGGGCCGGGCGGCGGCGGCCGCGATGCGCAGGCATGTCCGGACGGTCGCGAAGGTGCGGCTCCTCGACTGGAACCCGGACGCCGAGGCGAGCGAGGCGTAATACCCGCGGTAACTTCCCTACCGCACGGGGATGTTCATCGGCCGTCGCAGCCCCCACCATTCTCGGGACGTTCACTTGACCGAGGGGAAGCCTGTGCTGCGCCGATCTTCCGTACCGTTGACCATCGCGGCCGCCGCCGCCCTGCTGACGCCGCTGACCACGGCCCACGCGGACGAGGCCCCGACGGCCGTCCGCACTCCGGTGATCTTCGTCCATGGCTACAACGCCGACCCGGGTGTGTGGGGCTCTCTGCGCGACGACTTCAAGGCGTCCGGTTACACGGACGCCGAGCTGTTCTCCTGGGGGTACGACACCAGCCAGTCGGTGAACGAGGTGCTCTCCGGCCGGTTCGCCGCGTACGTCGAGCAGGTGCGCGCCCAGTCCGGCGCCGCCAAGGTGGACATCGTCGCCCACTCCTTCGGCAGCCTTGTCACGCGCTGGTACGTCAAGCACGGCGGTGGCACCGGGACGGTCGCCCACTGGGCCTCCCTCGCGGGACCCAACCACGGCACCGCCACGGCCTGGGCCTGCGCCGCCTGGTCGCAGGCCTGTCGTGACATGACACCGGGCTCGTACGTACAGGACGGGCTCGCGGAGGGCGACGAGACACCGGGAGACGTCGCCTACGCGACCTGGTGGTCCCGCTGCGACGAGGTCATCAATCCGGACGACAGCGTGCTCCTCGACGGGGCGACGAACAACGCGGCGGGGTGCCTGAAGCACAACGATCTGCTGGGGGACGACGGGGTGTCACAGGGAGTGCGGGACTTCGTCAGCGACTAGCTGGACGGGAGTCGAAATCGGTGGAGGTGACGTAAACAGGCCCCATTTGCCTGTTCCTCCCCTCCTGAACGTGTTGTTCGCGTCGGGCGTCGCACGCGGCCCCGAAGCTGGGCACCATGGATGACGACAACGCTCCCCACCACGACGCTCCCCGCCACACCGGAACCGGGGCTCGCGCCTCCGTGCTCCTGCGCCGCCCCAAGCTGTGGCTGGTGCCCACCGTTCTGACCGGGCTGCTCGCCCTGCTGCTCTCCCTGCTCTACATGGGCGGCATCATCAGCCCGAACCGTGACCTGCGCGACCTGCCCCTCGCCCTCGTCAACGCGGACCAGGGAGAGCCCCCGCCCGGCCAGAAGCAGAACCTGGGAACACAGGTCACCAGGACTGTTCTCTCCGACACGTCGAGCGACAAGGCCGACTGGCGTGAGCTGACGCGGGCCGAGGCCCAGGACGAGCTGGATTCCGGCAAGATCTACGGCGCCCTGCTCATCCCCGCGAACTTCAGCGACTCGGTCGCCGCGCTCACCACCACGGGCGCGAAGGAGCGGCCGACGATGACGGTCCTCACCAACCCCGGGATGGGCAGCCTCGGTTCCTCACTGGCGAGCAAGATCACCACGGCGGCCGCACAGCAGTCGTCGCAGGCCATCGGCAAGCAGCTGAAGGCGGCGGGCGCCGACAAGAAGGCGGGCCCCACCGCGGACCTGCTCCTGGCCGACCCCGTCGCCGTCACCACTCAGGTCGGCCACCCCATCGGCGAGAACAGCGGCCTGGGCCTCAGCGCGTTCTACTACACCCTGCTGCTCGTCCTGGCCGGGTTCCTCGGCGCCAACCTCATCGGCATGGGCGTCGACACCGCCCTCGGCTACGCCGACAGTGAGATCGGCCCCTGGCACACCCGTCGCCCGACCGTGCCGATCAGCCGCACCCAGACGCTGCTCCTGAAGATGGCCATGACCGCGGGGATCACGGTCCTGACCACCACCTTGGTCATGCTGGCCACCATCACGATCCTGGGCATGGACGCCACCCATCTGCCGCTGCTGTGGATCTTCTCCTACTGCGCGAGCCTCGCCGTCGGCCTGGGAGTCCAGGCCATCAACGCGGCCTTCGGTGGGATCGGCCAGCTCGTCTCCATGTTCGTGTTCATCGTCCTGGGCCTGCCCTCGTCCGGGGCCACCATCCCGCTGGAGGCGGTCCCCGGCTTCTACCGCTTCCTCGGCATCTTCGAGCCCATGCGCCAGCTCAGCGGTGGCGTCCGCGCCATCCTCTTCTTCGACGCCCGCGCCGACGCAGGACTCGGACGTGCCTGGATCATGATCGCGGTCGGCAGCGTCGTCGCCGTGGCCTTCGGGTTCGCGATGACCCGCTACTACGACCGCAAGGGGCTGCACCGGATGACTCCGCAGCCCTCGCCCTGAACTCGCGTCAGCGGCCGAGTCGTACGCGGGTGAGCAGGTCTTCGCCCGCGGGCCCGGATGCCGACTTGTCGACCACGTACGCGTGGCCGTCGGTCACCTGCACGTGGTTGGGGTTCGCGCCGGTGGCCACGGACCTCACGACGGCTCCCTTGCGCGGGTCGACGACCGTGACGGTGGCGGTCGTGCGGTTGACGGCGAGGACGTGGCCCGAACGCCGGTCGACGGCGACGGACTTGGTGCCGCCGCCGGTGGTCACGGACCGGGTGACCGCGCCCTTGCGCAGGTCGACGACCGTGACGGTGCCCGAGGTCTGGTCGGCGGTGTAGGCGGTGCGGCCGCTCTTGGAGAGGGCGATCGAGAGCGGCCCCTCACCGGCCGGGACGAGACGCGGGCTCCCGGCGCCGGGGGAGACCTCGATGATCTGGGCGCCGTGGTGGTCGGCGGCGTACACCGTGCCCGTCCGCTTGTTCAGGGTGAGGCCCGTCGGTCCGGTTCCGGGGACGGTGACGCGCTTCTTCTCCTTGAAGGTGGCGGAGTCGAACGCGACGAGGGCGCCGTCGGCGAAGGCGCTCGCCCACACCGTGTCGCGCCGCTCGTCGACGACTATCTCGCGGGAGTGGTTCACACCGGGCAGCGTGGCGAGGCGCCTGCCGGTGCGCTGGCTGTACACGGCGACGGAGTTGTCGCGGGTGTTCGTCGTCCAGACGGTGTTGTGCTCGTCGTCGACGGCGACTCCGTAGACCGACTCGACGGCGCCGCTGACCGAGTCCGTCACCGGCGTCCTGTAGGCCTTCTCCACCTTCAGCGTGTCCGGGTCGACTCTCAGCAGCCGGGAGTCGGTGACGGTGGCGGGTGGCTGGCCGACGGAGGACGTGACCCAGAGCGCGTCGTTCCGCTCGGAGTACGCGGACTGGTACAGGCCCTGCCTGACCGGCACCGTGACGGTGGGCGAGCCGGTCATCGCCGTGTCGGCGCCCGCGGTGCCGGTCGGGACCAGGGCGCTTCCCGCGGCGAGCGACACGGCGATCGCGAGGGAACGGGAACGGCGGGCCCGGCGGGTGGTTGAGCTCATGCTGCGTCGATCTCCTTGGCAGAGGTGCCTCCGGAGAGAGGCACTCGCCGATCAACTTAGCTGAGCCTTACCTAATCCGTCATGCCCTTGATCCCCCGGTCAGGGAAGCGACCGGCGTTCAGGAAAGGCAACCGGCATGCGCGAGAGCCTGCTTGAGGAGGAGGCCGTGACCGCCCGGCATCTCGTTCTGGACCCCCTCCGACGAGGCCTCCTGCGGACTCAGCCAGACCAGGTCGAGAGCGTCCTGCCGGGGGCGGCAGTCGCCGGCCACCGGAACGATGTAGGCGAGGGACACCGCGTGCTGGCGGGGGTCGTGGAACGGAGTGATGCCGTGCGTCGGGAAGTACTCGGCGACGGTGAAGGGCTGCAGGGAGGCCGGGACGCGGGGGAGCGCCACCGGGCCGAGGTCCTTCTCCAGGTGGCGCAGAAGGGCGTCCCGGACCCGCTCGTGGTGCAGGACCCGGCCGGAGACGAGGGAGCGGCTGACCGCTCCGTCCCGCCCCATTCCCAACAGCAGTCCGATGCTGGTGACTTCGCCGCTGTCGTCGACGCGCACCGGCACCGCCTCGACGTACAGGATCGGCATGCGCGCACGCGCGTCCTCGAGCTCGTCGGAGGTCAGCCAGCCGGGCGTGGTTTCGGTCGTGTCAGACATCGGCTGATCATACGTTCACTGGCTCCCGGCGTGCTGCTTCACTTTCGTCGCGGTGTCGCCGTCGACGGCCGACGCCAGTTGCGGAACCAGGCGTTCCAGCATGTACGGCAGGCTCAGCACCGTCACGAAAGAGACGGAGTTGCCGTAGTCGCTCGCCTCCGCGACATACACTTCGCGGTCCTCCTTGGCCACGTCAAGGTCGGCGTAGAGGGCGTTCTCGTCGAGCTTGGCCTCGTCCTTCGCCGGGTCGGAGGCGATCCATACGATCGCGTCGGTGTCGAGCAGATCGGTGCGCTCCTTGCTGATGTTGGCGCCGAACTCGTCACCGATGACCTCGTCCAGATCGCTCGGCAGAGTGAAGCCGAGACCGGTGAGGACCCGGGAACGGGGGTCCTGGCCGCCGAACGCGAAGATTCCCTCGTACGGGGTGGCCATCACGGCGCTCGACCTGGCGAACTCCGGGTTCTCCTCGGCCGCGTTCTTGAAGTCGCCCTCGACCTCCGTCACCAGCTTCTTGGCCTTGGCCTCCTGCCCGAGCGCTCTGCCGATGGTCTCGGTCTGCCGCTGCCACGGAACCCCGAAGTCGTTGTACTCCTTCGGCTGGGCCACCACCGGGGCGAACTTCGACAGGGTCGCGTACTGCTCCTTGGTCAGACCTCCGTAGACGGCGAGGATCAGGTCAGGGCGGAGTGCGGCGATCTTCTCCGTCTGCGGACCTGTGCCGGTGTCCTTCAGGACGGTCGGCGCCTTGGCGCTGCCCAGGGCGTCGGTGGCCCAGGGGCCGACAGCGCCCTTGTAGCCCCCGAGCCACTCGGTGGTGCCGACGGGCACCTTGCCCAGGGCGAGTACGGCGTCCTGGTCGGTGAGGCCGACCGTGACGATCCGCTTCGGTTCGGCCTTGACGGTGGTGCTGCCGTACTTGTGCGCGATGCTCACCGGGAAGGCGCCGTTCTTGGACGCGGCCTCGTCCGAGCCGGTGCCGGAGTCGTCGCCGGAGCCGCAGGCCGTGGCGGCGAACAGGAGGAGCGCGGCGGCGAGGGCCGTGGCGAGGCGAGCGGGCCTGACAGCGGGTCGGTCAGCAGGTGCGGGAGCGCGTCCGGGAGAGCCGGGCATCAGTCGACGTCCTTCACGGTGGTGGTGTCGGGTCCTGCCTGGCGCGTGCGGGGCTTGTCGGTCGCGGTGCGGGTGCCGGACCACGCCTCCCAGAGGGAGGCGTAGGGCCCGGAGCCTTCGCGCAGTTCATCGTGGGTGCCGCTCTCCACGATCCGGCCGCCCTCCATGACGATGATCCGGTCCGCGGCCGCGGCCTGGGTGAGGCGGTGCGCGACGACGAGCGCGGTGCGTCCCTCGGTCGCTCGGCCCGCGGCCTTCTCCAGGAGGCGTGCGCCGGTGCTCCCTGCCTCGGCCGTCGCCTCGTCGAGCACGGCGACCGGCGGATCGGCGAGCATCAGGCGGGCCAGGGCCAGTTGCTGGACCTGGGCGGAGGTGAGGCGGTGGCCTCCGTCGCCCACGACCGTGTCCAGGCCGTCGGGCAGGGCTTCGACCCAGTCGAGGGCGTCGACATCGGTCAGCGCCGTACGCAGCTCGTCGTCGGTGGCGTCGGCATGGGCCAGGCGCAGATCGTCCGCGAGCGGCCCGGCGAACACGTGCGTCTCCTGGGTGACCAGAGCCACCGGCAGGCCCTCGCCCCGGGCCCGGGTGCCGCTCAGGTGCACCGAGCCCGAGGTGGGCCGGTGCACCCCCGCGATGAGCTTGGCGAGGGTGGTCTTGCCCGCGCCGCTCGGGCCGACGAGGGCCACCCGTTCCCCGGCCCGGAGCGTGAGGTCCACGTTCTGCAGGACGGTCCTGCCGGGTATGTAGGCGTGGTCGATGCCGGTCACCGTGACGGTGCCGTCCGGCGTCGCACCGGGCTCCCCGTCCGGGTTGCGCGGTGCCTGCGCCGGTTCAGGGGTCGGCTCGTCGGCGACCCCGACGAGGCGGGCGAGCGAGGCGGTCGCCGACTGCGCGTCGTCCAGGAGTACGAGTGCGGAGTTGACCGGCGCGAACAGGCTGTGGAAGTAGAGCGCGGCGGCGGTCGCGGTGCCGATGGACACGGAGTCCGCGCGGACGAGGAGGAAGCCGGTGACGAGGACCGCGGCGAGGCCGGTGTACTCGGCGACGTGCAGACGGTTGTAGAAGTCCAGGACCAGGCGTATGCCGCGCATCTTCAGCTGGACGGCGGTCGACGAACGCCGGGTCACCCGCTCGGTGTGCTCCTCCTCGATGCGAAAGCCCCGCACCGTGCCCGCGCCGGCGATGGTGTCGAGGAGCTGCTGCTGCTGTGCTCCGGTGGCGATGCGCTGCTGGGCGTAGAGGGGGACGGCGTGGCGGACGTACCAGCGGGCGGTGGACGCCTGGACGGGCACCGCGAGGAGGGCCGCGAGGAAGAAGCGCCAGTCCAGCGCCGCCATCGCGGCCAGCGTGAGGACGATGGCGAGCAGGGAGCGGGCCAGCTCGGGCAGGGCGTCGCGCACCGCCTCGCCGACCACCGAGACGTCCCGGGTCACCCGGGCCGTGAGGTCTCCTGCCCCGGCCTTCTCCACCTGCTCCAGCGGCAGCCGCAGGGCCTTCTCCACGAACCGTTCGCGCAGCTGCGCGAGCACGGTCTCGCCGAGCCGGGAGACGAGCGAGAGGCCGAGCGCGGTGGTTCCTCCGTGCACGACGGCGACCAGGATCAGCAGGACGACCGGGAGCGTGAGGTGCCCCGGCGGGTGCTGATCCGCCACCAGGTCCACGATGCGGCCGAGGATCGGCTGGACGAGCAGGCCCATGCCGGTCGCCGCGATCATCACCGCGAAGCCGCCGACGGCCAGGCCGCGGTGCGGGCGTACAAGGTCGCGGACCGCGGCGCGGGTGCGGGGCGCGGTGGCGGTGGGGAGCAGTTCGCGGGTGTCCGGACGCTGCTCGGTCGAGGTCTCGGACATGTCGATCGAGGTCTCGTTCATGCCAGTACCGCCGTGCGATAGGCCTCATGACGCTGGATCAGGTCGGCGTGCGGAGCCGAGTCGGTGACCCGGCCTTCGTCCAGGAGCACCACCCGGTCGGTGACCGAGAGCAGTGCGGGGCTTGTGGTCACCAGGACCGTGGTGCGGCCCTTGCGGATCTCGCGGAGACCGGCGGCGATGCGCGCCTCGGTCACGGCGTCGACCGCGGTGGTCGGATCGTGCACCACCAGGACGGGCCGTTCGGCGGCCAACGCCCGTGCCAGGGCGACGCGTTGACGCTGCCCGCCCGAGAGTGAGTGGCCGCGCTCACCGACCGACGTGTGCTCGCCGTCCGGCAGCGTCTGGGCGACCTGTGTCACTCCGGCGGCCGCCATCGCCGATTCCGGGTCTGTGGCATGGGGCGCGGCGGCCGTGACGTTCTCGCGGACGGTGCCTTCGAAGAGGTCGGCGTCGTGCGCGGCGACCAGCATCGCCGTGCGCAGCTCGGCCGGGTCGAGGTCCCGCAGGGGTATGCCGTCCAGCTCCACGGTCCCGGTGTCGGGATCGGTCTGCCGGGCCAGGCAGCGCAGCAGATCGGTGGCGTGCGCGGGGTCGGTCGCGACCACTCCGAGCAGTTCGCCGGGCGCGACGTCCAGATCCACTCCGCGCAGCCCACCGTGGCGCACGCCGTCGAGCCGGACCGCGCCGCGTACCGGCTGGGGCAGGCTGCGGTCTCCGGCGGTGATGGTGGGCGGGGTGGCGACGACCTCCGCGATCCGGGTGGCCGATGCCCGGCCCTGGGCGAGCTCGGCGTTGACCCAGGCGAGCACCTCCAGGGGGCCGAGGAGGAAGAGCGCGAGCCCGACCGCCGAGACCAACTCGCCGAGACTGATGCTGCCCTGGGCGGCCAGCCTGCCGCCCACCAGGGCGACGGCGGCGATCAGGCACCCCGTGAGCGTGAGCACCACTCCGCTCTGGAAGGCCTGCGCGCGTGCGGCCTTCAGGGTGGCCCCCAGGGAGTCCCGGCTTGTGGTGCGGTAGCGGGCGATGGCCGCCGACTCACCGCCGATGCCCTTGAGTATCCGCAGGCCCGTCACCAGGTCGGCGGCGACGGCCGACGCGTGCGCCGCGCGCTCCTGCTCGGCCTCGCTGCGGCTCTCCAGGGGCTTGCTCAGGAGATGCCCGAGCCAGAGAAGGACCGGTGTGCCGAGCAGGACGACAAGGCCGAGCGTCGGCGACATGCGCAGCAGGACGACGGCACAGGTGAGGATGCCCGTCAGCGCCGAGACCCCGGCCGTCAGGGCCATGTTGACGGCGCCGACCCGCTTGGCGTCCTCGGTCGCGATGTTGGCGAGCGCTCCGGGCAGTCGGCCGTCCTCGGCTCCGCCGCCGGGGTCCAGGACGCGTCGTACGAGAGAGATGCGCAAGGTGTGCTCGGCCTGTGCCGCGGCCCGCTCGCCGGCCATGGCGCCGAAGCGGAAACTCAGCGCGAGCGCCACATAGCCCACGGCCAGGACGCCGAGACAGACGAGCAGGGCGCCGGTGTCGGAGTCGGTGACGGCCTGGTCGATCGCGACGCCGATCAGGACGGGGACCAGCGCCTCACCTATCTGGTGGCCGGAACCAAGCACCGCGCCGCGGGCGACGTCGCGCCGCTGCCCCCGTATGGACTCTCTCAGGACGTCCCGCCCTGACGGACTTGAAGAACTCACCCGCCACCTCTCCAGGGCCGGACAACGAAATCCAGGCAACGAAAATCTAGGTGAGGGTACCCTAAGCTGATTCCCCGTGGTGGCGCCCCATGGGAATGACAAGGGGGGTGCCGCTGACCGGGTCCGGGGTGATGCGGCACCGCAGCTCGAAGACGTCCCGCACGATGTCGGCGGTGATGACCTCGGCCGGGGTGCCTTCCGCCGCGATCCGCCCCGCCTTCATGGCGACGACGTGGTCGGCGTAGCGGCAGGCTTGATTGAGGTCGTGCAGCACCATCACGACGGTGCGGTTCTCGCGGCGGTTGAGGTCGGTGATCAGGTCGAGCACGTCGATCTGGTGCGCCAGGTCGAGGTACGTCGTCGGCTCGTCGAGGAGCAGTACGGGGGTGCCCTGGGCGACCGCCATGGCGATCCAGGCGCGTTGGCGCTGACCGCCGGAGAGTTCGTCGACGGGACGGTCCGCGAGATCGGTCATGCCGGTCGCGGCCAGTGCCTCGTGGACGGCACGCTCGTCGGACTTCGACCACTGCCGCCACCAGGTCTGGTGCGGTGAGCGGCCGCGGTTGACCAGGTCGATGACGGTGAGGCCCTCCGGTGCGACCGGGCTCTGCGGCAGGATGCCGAGGCGCTGGGCCAGCTCGCGGCTCGGTATGGAGTGCAGGGCACGGCCGTCCAGATGGACGGCGCCGTCACGGGGCGCGAGCAGCCGGGCCAGGGCGCGGAGCAGGGTGGACTTGCCGCAGGCGTTGGCGCCGACGATGGCCGTGATCCGGCCGGGCGGGACGGACAGGTCGAGGCCGTCCACCACGAGGCGGTTGCCGTAGGACAGGCGCAGATCACTGGCCCGCAGTTCCACGGCGGTGGCGGGCGCGGGGTCGGACGTCGTGCCGCGACTACCAGGGCCGGACGTCGTGCCACGACCACCGGAGCCGGACGGCACGGGGTCGGTCGGCAGAGAGCTGGCCGCTGAGTCAGCCGACATGGATCAACCTCCTGAACCCGCGCGGTTGGCGCGGGCGAGCAGCCAGAGCAGGACCGGCGCGCCGAGCACGCCGGTGACGATTCCGACCGGCAGTTCCGTGCCGGGGACGAGCGTGCGGGCGATGAGGTCACTGCCGAGGACCAGCACGGCACCGGCCAGACCCGAGGCGAGCGTGGGCGGCCACGCGGTGCGGGCGAGGCGCTGGGTGATCTGCGGGGCGGCGAGCGCCACGAAGGCCACGGGCCCCGCGGACGCGGTGGCGAAGGCGACGAGCCCGACCCCGGTGAGCAGGACGGCGAGGCGCACCGCCTGTACGCGGGTGCCGAGCCCGGTGGCCACGTCGTCACCGAGTTGCAGAGTGCGCAGCAGCCGCCCGAGCAGCAGCGCCGTAGGCAGCAGCACCGCGAGGGCGATCGCGAGCGGCCCGACCTGAGCCCACGTACGGCCGTTGAGGTTGCCGACCAGCCAGCCGAGGGCGGCCTGCGCCTGGAACCGGCCGCCCTTGGCCACCAGGTAGTCGGTCGCGCTGGTGCAGATCCAGGCCACGCCGATGCCGACCAGGATGATGCGGTAGCTGGTGGCGCCGCGTCGCCAGGCGAGTGCGTATACGACGAGCGCCGTGGCCAGCGCGCCGAGCAGGCCGAGGGTCTGGGTGCCGAGGCCGCCGTCCCAGCCAAGGACGATCCCCGCGACGACGGCGGTGCCCGCGCCCTGCGTCAGGCCGATCATGTCGGGGCTGGCCAGCGGATTGCGGGTCATGGTCTGGAACAGCGCGCCTGAGACACCGAAGGCGACCCCGGCGAACAACCCGACCAGGGCGCGGGGCAGCCGCAGTTCCTCGACGACGAGTACGGTCCCCGGGTCGCCTGAGCCCACCAGAGCGCGCATGACATCGGCGAGGCCGATCGGATAGTCGCCCATCGACAGACCCCAGCAGAACAGCAGGAAGCCCGCGACGGCGAGACCCGCGCCCAGCGCCACGAGCCGGGGACGCAGGATTCCGGAAACGGGCGGCAGGGTCAGCCGGTAGGTGTGCAAAGAGGAAGTGGGTGAGGGAGCGGCCGAGGGAGCGGGCGAGGAAGTGGGCGAGGAAGCGGGTGGCGAGTCGGGCGCCGCCTTCGAACTGCTCATCCTCACACCTCCGACAGATGGCGTCGGCGGACCATGGCGATGAAGAACGGGCCGCCGATGAAAGCGACGACGACACCGGCCTGTATCTCGGTGGGCCGCGCGACGACACGTCCGACGATGTCGGCGGCGAGCAGCAGGCACGGGGCGAGCACCGCCGAAAGCGGAAGCAGCCAGCGGTGGTCCGGGCCGATCCCGGCCAACTGGGCGAGGACGCGGGCGACATGCGGGACGACGAGCCCGATGAAGACGACGGGGCCGATCACCGCGACCGCCGCACCGGTGAGCAGCGTGACCGCCGCGACGCCCTGGAGCCGGATCAGGCCGAGCCGCCGCCCGAGCGAGGCCGCCACGTCGTCGCCCAGGGCCAGGCTGTTGAGGGCCGGTGCGCAGGCCAGGGCGAGGGCCGTGCCCACGGCGACGAAGGGCAGGATCCGCAGGACCGTGGCGCCGTCCTGGTCGGCCATCGACCCTGCCGAGAAGAAGCGGTAGCGGTCGAGCGCGTCGGGGTCGGTGAGCGCGATCGCGCTGGTGAGGGAGGAGAGCAGTGAGGTCACCGCGACACCGGCGAGCGCCAGTTTGACCGGCGTCAGGCCGGAGCGCCCGAGCCTGCCGAGGAGGTAGACCACGACGCTCGCCACGAGGGCGCCGCCGAAGGCGAACCAGACGTACCCGTGGAACGAGCCGACGCCGAGCACCCCGACGGCGAGCACGATGGCGAAGGAGGCGCCGGCGCTGACGCCGAGGATGCCCGGGTCCGCGAGCGGATTGCGCGTCAGGGCCTGCATGAGCGCACCGGAGAGACCGAGGGCCGCGCCCGCCGCGATGCCGAGCGTGGTGCGGGGCACGCGTGCGGACCAGACGATGTTCTCCACGAGGCGGCTCGGAGCGTGGCCGAACAGCGCCCGGACGACTTGGTCCGGCGGAATGCTGGCCGCGCCGAGGGCGATCGACAGGACGCAGAGTGCGGCGAGGAGGGCGCAGAGCAGAGTCACGAGAAGAGCGGGGCGGGCCCTTCCGCTCAGCGTCACCTTGCGGTCTCCAACAGTCAACTTCCTTGAGCGAGGCGGGACTTGGGCGCGCTAGAGGGTGCGAAACCCGCCAAAGCCGGGGCGGGCGATTAGGTTACCCTAACTTTCCGGTCATCGGCGGTGCGTGCTCCCGCCGTTGCCGATTCCTTCCAGGCCAGGCCCCCGCGGACCCCTAGGCTGCTTCCCGGCACCCGCACCTACCCCCCCTGGAGCGCACACCGTGATTGACCCCGCACCGGAGCACCCGTACCCCGACGCTCGCCGAGCGGACGAGGCACCGGCACCGCACGCGCTGCTCGCGCCCGTGCTCGGTCTCCTGGGCACCTGGCGCGGCCGGGGGCAGGGCGAGTACCCCACCATCGAGGCGGACTTCACGTACGCCCAGGAAGTCACCTTCACCCACGACGGCCGCCCCTTCCTGCACTACGAGGCGCGGGCCTGGCTCCTCGACGCCGACGGCGCGCCGCTGCGGCCGTCCGCGCGGGAAAGCGGCTGGTGGCGGCTGCAGCCCGACGGCCGCGTGGAGGCGCTGATCACCCAGCCCACCGGCATCGCGGAGATCGCGGTGGGCCGCGCCACCGGCGACACGATCGACCTCTCCACCAGCGAGGTGGCCCGCACGCCCACCGCCAAGGAGGTGGCGGCCACCCGCCGCCGCTACGAACTGACGGACGCGGACACGCTCACCTTCGTCCACGACCTCGCGGCGGTCGGACAGCCGCTGCAGCACCACCTCTCGGCACGGCTCCACCGCACGGCGTAGGCCACACAAGGCACGCAAGGTACGCGAGGCACGCAAGGCCACGTACGCCAACGCGCCGCCCGCCATCCGCACGCTTCCGCATGTGGCCCGAAAGCGGTCTTGACCGAGGCTTGCCAAAGTCTATGGTCTGGACTAATCGGCCATCGTGAACATCTGGCCCCAGCACTTCACGCACACCCCCACCCCAGCGTCGTGAAGGAGTTACGCATGCACAGGAAGCGGAAGTTGGCGGCCGTGATCGGTGCGGGCCTTGCGCCCGTCCTCGCCCTCACCCTGCCGACCGGTTCGGCCAGCGCGCACGGATACGTCAACGCACCGGCAAGCCGGCAGGCGCAGTGCGCGTCGGGCACGGTCTCGTGCGGCGAGATCAAGTGGGAACCCCAGAGCGTCGAGGGCCCCAAGGGGCTGCGCAGTTGCAGTGGCGGCAACTCCAGGTTCGCCGAGCTCAACGACGACAGCAAGGGGTGGAAGGTCAGCGACGTCAGCAGGACGCAGACCTTCACCTGGACGTTCACCGCACGGCACCGCACCGCGAACTACGAGTACTTCGTCGACGGCACGAAGGTCGCGACGATCGACGGCGGCAACCAGCAGCCGCCGGCCACCGTCCAGCACCAGGTCAACCTCGGCAGCGCCACGGGCAGGCACAAGGTGCTCGCGGTCTGGAACATCGGCGACACGTCGAACGCCTTCTACGCGTGCATCGACGTGAACATACGTTAGGCACGCGTAATTGACGGAGAACGCCGCGACGGAAAACTCTGCGGTCATGGCCCTATGAAGTGATACGTCCTCTGGTTACCCTCCGCCGCATGATTTCCACGGTTGTCTGGGGTACCGGAAATGTCGGCCGAGCGGCCATCCGTGCCGTCGAGGCCCACCCGGCGCTGAAGCTCACGGCCGTGCTCGTCCACCATCCCGACAAGGTCGGCCGTGACGCGGCCGACCTTGCCGGGCTCGACGGGCGGTTGGGTGTCGCGGCGACCGACGACATCGACGCGGTCCTCGCCGCGACGCCCCAGGCCGTGGTGTACGCGGCCTCCGGCGACCTGCGCCCCGACGAGGCCCTCGCCGATATCGGCAGGGCGATCCGGGCCGGAGCCGTCGTCGTCACCCCCGCCCTCTATGCGCTCTACGACCAGCGCAACGCCCCGCCCGAGCTGCGGGACCCGATCCTCGCCGCCGTCGCGGACGGCGGCGGATCCCTCTTCGTGTCCGGCGTGGACCCCGGCTGGGGCAACGACATACTGCCGCTCCTGATCAGCGGACTCGGCAGCACCGTCGACGCGATCCGCTGCCAGGAGATCTTCGACTACTCCACGTACGAGCAGGAGGATTCCGTACGCCACCTGATCGGCATGGGGCATCCGATGGACTACGAGCCCCTGATGCTCGCCGAGACCATTCCGACCATGGTGTGGGGCGGCCAGATCCGGCTGATGGCCAGGGCACTCGGCGCCGAACTCGACGACATCTGCGAGACGTTGGAGCGACGCGCGCTCGACACCTCGGTGAGCACCCGGACGATGGGCGACTTCGAGGCGGGCACCCAGGGCGCGGTGCGGTTCGAGGTGCAGGGCATCGTCGGGGGCGTACCCCGCATCGTCATCGAGCACGTCACCCGCATCCACCCGTCCTGCGCACCGGACTGGCCGGCGCCGCCCGACGGAGCCGGAGCGCACCGGGTCATCATCGAGGGCCGCCCGCGCATCGAGGTGACGGTCGCGGCCACCGACGAGGGTGAGAACCGGTCGGCGGGCGGCAACGCCACCGCGGTCGGCCGTCTGGTCGGCGCCATCGACTGGCTCGTGGACAGCGAACCCGGACTCTACGACGCGCTCGACGTCCCGCTGCGCCCCGCGACAGGCAAGCTCGGAAGGAGCAAACAATGAGCTCGATGAACCCGATGCACATAGACATCCCCGAGGGGCAGGAGCCGATCGGGTACGTGTGGGGCGACATGGTCCCCGGTATCGGCATGGCCGCCGCGAACTTCTCGCTTTCGGTGTATGAGCACACGACCCTGGGGCTGCGGGAGTTCGAGGCCGCGCGGCTGCGCATCGCGCAGATCAACGGGTGCCTGTTCTGCCTCGACTGGCGTACCGAGCGCGAGGGTCAGAAGGTCGAGGAGGAGTTCGCCGAAGCGGTGACCCAGTGGCGCACCACCGACGCGTTCGACGACCGGACGCGTCTTGCCGCCGAGTACGCCGAGCGGTACGCCCTGGATCACCATGGCCTCGACGAGGAGTTCTGGACGCGGATGACCGCGCACTACAGCCAGCACGAGATCGTGGAACTGAGCATGAGCATCGGTTCCTGGCTGGCGTTCGGCCGGCTCAACCACGTGCTCGGCCTCGATGCGGTGTGTGTACTACCCGGGCACTGACTCCCCGGGCACTGACTCCCCGGGCACTGACTCCCCGGGTACTGAGGGGTGTTGTCAGACATCAGTGGCGATGATCTTCTCGATGTTCCGTTCGGCGAGCGCCGTGATGGTGACGAACGGGTTGACGCTCGTGTTCCCGGGGATCAGCGAGCCGTCGATCACGTACAGGCCCGAATAGCCGTGCAGACGGCCGTAGTTGTCGGTGGCCTTGTTCAGGACCGCGCCGCCGAGCGGGTGGTACGTGAGGTGGTCTCCCCAGATCTTGTACGTGCCGAACAGGTCGGTGCGGTAGATCGTCCCCTCCTTCGAGTTGATCTTGTCGAAGATGGTCTTGGCGGCGTCGATGGACGGCTGCTTCCAGGCCGTCTGCCAGTTCAGCTCCGCCTTGCCCGCCGCGGCGTTCCAGGAGAAGGAGGCGCGGTTGGGGTTCTTGGTGATCGACAGGTAGAACGAGGCATAGGTCTCGATGCCGGTGGGCAGCGGCGCGACCTCGGCGAACGCGCCACCGGCCGCCCAGTTGTCGATGCCGCCCGTGGGGATGGACGACTGGACCTTGCCGGTCGGGTCCCACAGGTGGTTGGCGCGGCCGCACATGACGTTGCCGTTGTCGCCCCAGCCCTTGCCGATCTCGCCGTTCAGCTGGGGCAGCGCACCGGTGGCTTTCAGTTTGACCAGTAGTTTGCTGGTGCCGACACTGCCGGCCGCGAAGAACACCTTGTCCGCGGTCACGGTCTTGGTGGCGGTGGTGGCGCCACTGGTGTTGAGCTGCTCGATGACGACGGTGTAGCCGCCGCCGGAGGCGGGGGAGACCGTGGTGACCTTGTGCAGCGGGGAGATGGTGACCTTGCCGGTCGCGGTGGCCTTCGCGATGTAGGTCTTCTGGAGCGACTTCTTGCCGTAGTTGTTGCCGTAGAGGATCTCGCCGGCGACCGCCGACTTGGGGACCGTTCCCGCCGCCTCCTGCTTCATGTAGTCCCAGTCGTAGACGCCCGGCACGAAGACGAACGGGAAGCCGGAACGCTGGGCGTGCTTACGGCCGACCCGGGAGTACTGGTAGCAGTCGACGCTGTCGAACCAGGCCGGGTCGATGAGGCTGACGCCGAGACCGGCGTTGGCGCGCGGGTAGTAGGTGGAGTACATCTCGTCGGCGTTGACCGACGGCAGGATGGCGCCGAAGTTCTCGCGCCTGGGCGTGACCGCCATGCCGCCGTTGACCAGGGAGCCTCCTCCGACGCCCCGGCCCTGGTAGACGATGATCCCGCCCATCTCCTCGGCGTCGAGGATCCCGGTGTAGCGGGGGATGTCCTTGTCGATCGGGAAGCCGAGGAAGTTGCTCAGGGGCTGCTTGGTCCTGGTGCGCAGCCAGTACGAGCGGCCGTCGGGCGAGGTCGTGTGGGCGAAGATCTTGCCGTCGGAGCCAGGGGTGTCCCAGGCCATGCCCATCTCGACCATCTGGACGTCGACGCCCGCCTGGGCGAGGCGCAGGGCGGCGACGGAGCCGCCGTACCCGGTGCCGATCACCAGGACGGGGACGCGGGCGCCGTCGCCGATGGGTCCGGCAGCGGCGGCGGTCGCGGACTGTGTTCGGGCGGAGGCGGGGACGGCCTGAGCGGAGAGGGTGACAGCGCCCAGAATAGAACCCGTTCCAGTGATGAATCTTCGACGTGTCACGCCCTCTGAGGCGGTAATTCGCGTGGTAGTGCCACTCATGTGACGTTCCTCACTCTCGTAGGAATGGGAACGAGTTCTACTGCTACTGGCTCATTAAGTCACTGCATACCTAGAGGTAACTTCTGTCCGATCTTGTACCAATTCCGATCTTGCGCCTACGCGGTGCCGTCGCCCCTCAGCTGCTTCCGCGCCAGGTCCACATCGAAGTCCGCCTTCGGGTACCGCGGATCCAGCGCGCTCAGGTGCTCAAGGAGCAGGGCGCTGATCGCCCAGTTGCGGTACCACTTGCGGTCGGCCGGGATGAGGTACCACGGGGCGTGCGTCGTCGAGCAGCGTTCGAGGGCCATCTCGTACGCCTGCTGATAGTCGGGCCACAGGCCGCGCGACTCGATGTCGTCGGGGCTGAACTTCCAGTGCTTGTCCGGGTTGTCGAGGCGTTCGAGCAGGCGGCGGCGCTGCCTCTCGTACGAGATGTGCAGGAAGCACTTGATGACGGTGACGCCGTCGTCGGCGAGGCTCTGCTCGAAGCGGTTGATCTGGCCGTAGCGGCGGCCGATCTGGCGGCGGGGGGCCAGTTCGCGGACGCGGGCGATGAGGACGTCCTCGTAGTGCGAGCGGTCGAAGATGCCGATCTCGCCGGGCAGCGGCAGGGCCCGCATGACGCGCCAGAGGAAGGGGTGGCTCCGCTCCTCCGGGGTGGGCGTCTTGAAGGCCTTGATGCGGCAGCCGGACGGATTGAACGACCCGATGACGTGCTTGACCGTGCCGCCCTTGCCGCTGGTGTCCATGCCCTGGAGCACGAGCAGGACGCGGCGGCGATCGCCCGCGGTGCTCGCCGCGTAGAGCCGCTCCTGTAGGTCGGCGAGCCTTTCTCCCGTCTGGGCGGTGGCCAGAACCCCCGCGGCTTTGTCCGTCGGTCCTGCCGGGGTCGCGTCTGCCGCGTACGAGGCGAGGTCCACCCGCTCTCCCTCGGGGATGCGGAGCAGTTCGCGGAGCGGGGTGGGGCTTTCGCTCTGCTTCTTCCCGTTTTTCTTGTCCTTCTTGTTCTTCTCGTCCTTCTTGTTCTTGGTCATTGGGTGAACCCTTCCTCCGGTGTCCCTCGATGGTTGCCGCGCGGGCCATGGCCCGCCACTCAGTTCGGGCCTGAGGAGAAACCTTGTAAAGGATTCTTTCTAAAGATAGCTTTACATCATGCCGGAGACTCCCGAGATCCCTCAGATCCCTCAGATCCCTGAAGCCCTTGAGGTCCCTGAAACCGCGCCCCCGGACGGCACGCCGCCCCGCAGCATCCGCCTCACCGACCCCCGTGCCCTGCGGGCCTACGCCCACCCCACGCGCATGGCCCTGGTCGGCCTGCTGCGGCGGAGCGGGCCGTTCACGGCCACGCGTGCCGCCGAGCTGACCGGGGAGTCCGTGGCCAGCTGCTCGTACCACCTGCGGATGCTCGCGAAATACGGGCTCGTCGAGGTGGCGCCGGGCGGCCGGGGGCGCGAGAAGCCGTGGCAGGCGACCGCCCAGTTCACCGACTGGCCCGGATACAGCGAGGACCCGTCCGTCGCCGAGGCGTCGGACGCGCTGAACACCGCGGTCGCCGAGCGGTACTTCGAGCGCGTCATTCGGGCCAAGGAGCGACGCCACCTCCTGTCGCGCACCTGGCAGGAGGCGGAGCAGTTCGGCGACACGTTCCTCTACCTCACCCCGGAGGAGCTGACCGGCCTCGGCGAGCGGATGAACGCCCTGCTGCGTCCGTACGAGGACCGAAACACCGACCCATCCCGGCGCCCCGAAGAAGCACGGCGTGTCAGCCTGCTGCGGATCGCCTTCCTGGACCAGGAGATCGCCGAGGGCGTCCTCGACGGCGACGCGGAGGCCGACCGGTGACGGTGGCGGAGCGCGTACCCGGCCTTCTGCGTGAGCGGAGCTTCCGGCGCTACTGGACCGGGCAGACCGTCTCCCTCATCGGTGGCGAGATATCGCTGATCGCCATCCCGCTGGCCGCCGTGCTCGTCCTCGGCGCCGACGCGGCCGAGATGGGCTGGCTCAAGGCGGCCGAACTGCTGCCCGCGCTCCTCCTCAATCTCCCGCTGGGTGCGTGGGCCGATCGGCAGGCCCGGCGGCGGCGCGCCATGATCGCCGCCGACCTGGCCCGCGCGGCGCTGCTCATGACGCTGCCCGTCGCATATCTGCTCGACGTCCTCACGCTCGGGCAGCTCTATGCGACGGCGTTCGCGATCGGTGCCCTGACTGTGCTCTTCGACGCCTGCAACAACATCCTGTTCGTGGCGCTGGTGTCCGCCGAGCACTATGTGCAGGCCAACTCGCTTGTCAGTGGAAGTCGTTCGATGTCCTGGCTGGCGGGGCCAGGAGTCGGCGGACTCCTCGTACAGTTCCTCACGGCCCCGTTCGCCCTGCTCGCGGACGCCTTCACCTATCTCGTCTCGGCCCGCTTCCTCTCGCGCGTCGAACCGGTCGAGCCCGTGCCGGAACCCGTCGGCAAGGGACACTTCACGGCGGGGCTTCGGTGGGTGGTCAAGGAGCCGTCGATGCGTGCGCTGTTCGCGTGCTCCGGGACCATCCAGTTCTTCAACTACATGTTCCACACGCTCTTCGTGCTGTACGTGACGGTCGAACTCGGCCTGGGCGCCGGTGTCCTCGGCGCGATACTGAGTGCCGGTGCCGTCGGCGGACTTATCGGTGCGGCGTGCGGCGGCAGGATCGTCCGCCGTTTCGGCATCGGGCCCTCGATCCTCTGCGGCTCTGTGGTGTTCACCCTGCCTCTCCTGCTCGTGCCGCTCGCCGACGGCCCGTTGCCGCTGGTCGTCGGCATGCTCTTCGTCGCCGAATTCCTCAGCTGCGTCGGTGTGATGGTCACCGACATCGCCGCCGCGTCACTCCAGATGACGCTGATCCCCCAGACCATCCGCTCGCGGGTCATGGGTGCCTTCCGCACCCTGAACCACGGTTTCCGTCCGTTGGGCGCCCTGCTCGGAGGCTTCCTCGGCACGGCGATCGGACTGCGCCCGACGCTCTGGATCGGCACGGCCGGAGCGGTTCTCGCGGTGCTGTGGCTACTGCCGTCGCCGGTGCCGGGCATCCGGGAGCTGCCACAGATCGCCGAGCAGGATACGGTGCCTGCCTAGTCAGGCCGTCAAGTCGTTGGAAAGCCCCCGTGCCTCACGCCTTGCCGCCTGAAAGCCCCGTGCCTCAAGCCTTGTTGTTGTGCGAACCATTGACATCCCACCCTGGCGTCGGGAAGCTCCATCACACCCGTGTTAACGCTAACACCGGGCTGACACACGCCTGAGGGAGCCACCCATGTCAGGTAGTCGTCCGTCAGGTATACGTCACAGCCTTCGTCCAGGCACCCTTCATCCAGGCACCCTTCGTCCAGGCGCCCTTCATCCGGACGGCCTTCAGTCGGCTCCGGGGGGTACCTCGTTCGACAGGCGTGCCCTTCTCGCCGCGGCCGCCGCCGGTGCGCTGACCACCGCCTGCGCGACCGCGAGCGGACAGCCTCCCGGCAAGGTCGCCGTGCTCGGTGACAGTGCCGCCTGGGAGAAGCCGATGGCCGCCGCGGGGGCGGCCATGAAGTCCGTGGCGGGCCTGCGACTGGTGCCCGAGGTCAATCCGTCCCTCGAATCGTTCGAGCAGGTCGTCAAGTCCTCGCTGCGTACCAGCAAGACGCCGGACATGCTCAAGTACTGGTCGGGCTACCGGCTCCAGGACCTTGCCCGGACCGGTGGCATCGTCGACCTCACCCGGCAGTGGGACAGCGCCGTCGGGAAGGGCTGGGTCGACGCCTCGTTACGGGAGGCGTTCACCTGCCGCGGGCGGGTCTACGCCCTGCCGATGAACCTCGCGTACTGGGTGTTCTTCTACAACATCGAGGTGTTCCAGGAGCACCGACTCCAAGCCCCCGAGACGTGGGGTGACTTCCTTGCCGTCTGCGAGCGGCTCAAGGAGAGCGGGATCACCCCGCTGCACGGCTCGGCGGCCGACCGCTGGCCCTCCTTCATCTGGTTCCAGGAGATTCTCAGCCGCCAAGGCCCGCAGTTCTACGCGGACTTGATGAACGGACGTGAGCGGTACACCGATCCGCGTGCCGAACGCGCCCTGCGCACCCTGGTGTCCTTCTTCGACAAGGACTGGTTCACCCCCATGGACATGAACCACGCCGACGCCGCCGCGGCCCTCGTCCACGGCAAGGTCGGGATGGTCCCCTGCGGCACCTGGCTCGGCTCGACCCTCATGGGTGCGGGCGCGAAGCCCGGCAAGAACCTCGGCGCCTTCGTGCTGCCCATGGCGGATCCGAAGGCCCGCCCCTGCGTCATCTTCGAGTCCAGCGCCCTGGTCTGCACCGTCAAGGGGCCTGACCGGACCGAGGCGTTGAAGGCCGCGGGCAACTGGCTGCGGCCCGCCGTCATGAAGGCCTTCTCGCACAGCCTCCAGGACGGCTGCCCGAACCCGGAGGTCGAGCCCCCGAACCCGATGATCGCCGGTCTCGCGAGACAGGTCCGCGGCGACAAGCTCTGGCTGCTCAACCGCTTCTGGGAACAGGGCCCGCCCGAACTGGTCGAGGCGACCGTCGACGACCTGGCCGGCTTCCTCCTGAACCCGTCCTCGTACCGCAAGGTGCTGCGGACCATGCAGGAACGCGCGGACGAAGCGTGGCAGGTATGGCGGGAGGCGGAGAAGGCATGACCGAGATCGCGACCTCCGCCCAGCAGCCCGGCCACCGGCCAGGCCACAAGCCCGCCTCGCACCCCGTTCGCTCGCGCCGCCGCATTCCCACCCGCACCCCGCACCAGGCCGCCCGCGCCAACAGCAGACTCGGCGGACCGCTCGCCGGGCTGCCCTGGGCGCTGCCCGCCTTCGCCCTCGTCGGCGTACTCCTCGTCTATCCGTTCTTCCGCAGCGTCTACGACAGTTTCTTCGAGGACAACGGCTTCACGAGCAGCTTCACCGGATTCGACAACTACGCGCGCCTCGCCGACGACCCGATCATCGGACGTTCGCTGCTCAACACCCTGATGTGGGTGGCCGGGACCCTGTTTCTGCCCGTCCTCGCCGGGCTGCTCGTCGCTGTGGCCACCCACCGGACGCGGTTCGGCGGGATCGCGCAGCTCGTCATCGTGCTGCCGTACGCGATCTCGGCCGCGGCCACCGCCGTCCTGTGGAACTTCATGCTGACGTCCGACGGCGCGGTCAACCAGGTCCTTCGCGGGATCGGTCTGGACTCCTGGGCGCAGACCTGGCTCCTGGAGTGGCCGCAGAACACACTCTCGATGATCGTCGCCAGTACGTGGCAGGCCACCGGGCTCAACGTCGTCCTCTTCGCGATCGGACTGCGCGCCATCCCTCAAGACACCGTCGAGGCTGCCCAGTTGGACGGGGCGAGCGGCTGGCGGATGTTCCGGTACATCACGCTGCCCCAGCTGCGGGCCGTGACGGTCGTCGTGGTCGGGATGGCCATCGTGAACAGCCTCAAGGCGTTCGACATGATCTGGATCCTCACCAAGGGCGGCCCGTCCCGCTCCTCCGAGACCCTCGCCCTGAGCATGTACCGCGAGGTCTTCCGGCTCTTCCACATCGGCTACGGATCGGCGATCGCGCTCGTCCTCTCGGTCATCGTCGTCGCCTCCTCCTGGATGTATCTGCGCCGCCAGATGCCCGAGGCCGACTCCCGCGCCACTACCGCCAAGGCTTGAGGAGGCACTCATGGGCCGCACCGTGCGCCATCTCTTCATCGCGGGATGCGTGCTGCTCTGGCTGATCCCGCTCTACCTCCTCGTCGTCAACGCGCTGACGCCCGCCACCGAGTACACGGGCAAGCCCGACTGGACCGTCCGGGGCTACGACCTCATCGAGAACCTCAGGACCGCCTGGAACGTGGCGGGCATCGGCGACAGCTTCCAGGCCTCGCTGCTCTACGCCATGGTGTGCGGTACGGCCGCGGTGCTCATCGCGGCCATGGCGGCGTTCGCCGTCGTCGTTCTGCCCGTCCCCAGGCCCGACTTCTGGTTCTGGCTGATCTACTCCGGCACGCTCTTCCCGCTCCAGATGTTCCTCGCACCGCTCTTCGGCCTGTACGCGGACGCCGATCTGTACGACACCAGGCTCGGGCTCATGCTCATCTACGCCGCATGGGCGGTGCCGTTCGCCTTCTTCCTGATCCGCAATCAGATGACCACCATGCCGCCCGAGTTGACCGAGGCGGCTCTCATCGACGGAGCCTCCTTCCGGCGGATCTTCTGGCGCATCCACGTGCCGCTGATGAAGGCGGGCCTCGGCGCGGCCTTCATCTTCCAGTTCACGGCCGTCTGGAACGACCTGCTCCTGGGCATCACGCTCAGCCGCAGCCCCGACGTCCAGCCGGTGATGGCCGCCCTGACCACCCTCAACAACGCCTACTCCTCGACAGGACCGCCCGTCATCCTGGCCGGCGCGCTGATCGTCTCCGCGCCCACGCTCCTCCTCTTCCTGGTGTTCCGCGGCCTGTTCCTGCGCGGCGTCACCGCATCCGTCCGCTGAGCCCCGCTGAGACCCGCTGAGACCAGACCCGCCGAGACCCGCCGGAGGCAACCGCATGACGACACGGGCCCTCGTCCGCACCACCGACTGGGACTACGACCGGATACGCGACAGCCTGCGCTCCTCGGTCATCACCGCGGAGGGAAGCCTCGGCGGCAGCACCCTGAGGCTCACGGAGGAACCGCTGCTGCGCAGGACGGGGGAGGGTGACGGCCTCTCTCAGTCACTGCGGATCGAAGCGGTCAACGGGTCCGTGCTACCGGGGGAGTTCACCGTCCGCACCGAGTCGGGGACCGCACTGCCCGTCGAACAACTCGCCGGTCCCGGCGGCTCCGTACGCCTCATGGTGCCCGCCGTCGACACCGAGACCCGCCTCACCGTCTGCCTGCCGGACACCACCGAGGGTGCCGAGGGCATTGACGTCCGCCTCACCCCGCAGCGGCGGTGGACCCTTCACCTGGTCCACCACTCCCACCTCGACATCGGCTACACCGACCCCCAGGGCCACGTACTCGCCGAGCACCTCTCCTTCCTCGACTCCTGCCTGGAGCTGACCAGGGCCACCGACGACTGGCCCGCCGAGTCGCGATTCCGGTGGTGCGTCGAGTCCCTGTGGTCGTTCCGGCAGTGGGCGGACGCCCGTCCCGCCGAGCAGGTCGAGGAGTTCGTACGCCGGGTGCGCGAGGGGCGCATCGAGCTGACCGCGCTGCCGTTCAACCTGCACACCGAGACCTGCTCCACGGACGAGCTGCACGAACTGCTCCGGCTCGCCCGCGACGTGCGCGAGACGCACGGCGTCACGTTCACCTCCGCCATGCAGACCGACGTGCCGGGCGCTGTCGTCGGCCTGGTCGACGCCCTGTCCGACGCCGGGGTCAAGTACCTCTCCGTGGCGCACAATTGGGCCGGAAGATCCGTCCCCCACCTGGTCGGCGGAGAGAAGCTGCCCCGCCTCTTCCGCTGGCGCGCCCCCAGCGGCAACAGCGTCCTCGTCTGGGTCACCGACACCCCGCACGGCCTCGCCTATATGGAAGGCCCGCTGCTCGGCTTCGACACGAACTACACGGACGTCGACGACCTGCTGCCCGCCTATCTGACCTCCCTGGCCACCAACCCGTACCCCTACCGCGGCGGCATCTTCGGCTGGGCCATGGACCAGACCGAGATCAAGCGCGAGCCCTACCCCTGGGACGTGCTCCACCTGCGCGTCCAGGGCAAGTTCGGCGACAACGCGCCGCCCCGCCGCATCATCGCCGACACCGTCCGCCGCTGGAACGAGACCTGGGCCCACCCCCAGCTGCGGCTCTCACGCAACGAGGACTTCTTCACGGACGCCGAGTCCAGACTCGGCGACGCCATCCAGACCTTCGACGGCGACTGGACCGACTGGTGGGTCGACGGAGTCGGCTCCGGCGCGCGGCCGCTGTCCCTGGCCCGCACCGCCCAGTCCGTGGTCGCCGACGCCCAGACCATCGGCACGTTCGCAGGCATCCTCGACGCCACGGGGGCCGAGGAGGACAGCGCGGACGCGGCCGGGGTCTACGAGGCGGTGTCGCTCTTCGACGAGCACACCTGGGGCGCCGGCGACCCGTGGACCCACGGCGACGAGGGCGGCCACTCCGGAGAACACCAGTGGCACTGGAAGTACGGGCAGGCGATGCGCGCGTACGACGACGGCTACGCGCTCCTCGGCAGGGCGAGCGCCCGGCTCGGGCAGCGGCTCGCGGTGACGCCGGGCGTGGCGGCGACCTACCACGTCGTCAACACGTGCTCCTGGCCGCGCACGGACGTCGTACGGATCTTCCTGCCGGAGAGCAGCGTGCCCCTGGAACGCCCGGTGGCCGTGCGCGACGCCCGCGACGGACGCCGGCTCGCCCACGAGGAACAACCGCAGACCAACGACGACCACCGGGACGCCGGACGGTTCCTCCTCGTCCGCGTGGACGAGGTGCCGCCCGCGGGTTCGGTCCGCCTGGACATCACCGCCGACGCCACGCGGACCGACGAGCGGTCACGGGGCACGGCTCTGAAGGCCGCCACCGGCTGGAACCCCACCGGCGGCACCGAGCGCGAGGACCCGGCACAGACCGCCGCCGCGGCCCTCGCCCTCCCTGAACCGACCCTCCTGGAGAACGAACACCTTGCCGTCCGCGTGGACTTGGCGCACGCCTGCATCGCCTCGGTCGTCGACAAGGCGACCGGCCGCGAACTCGTCCGCATTGACGCGACCGTCGGCTTCAACGGCTACATCCACGACAGTTACACCACCGCCGGGGCCTTCAACCACAACTCAAGCCGTACGACGGCGTCCGACCGCCTCGAACACCTCGGCAACCGCGCCGTCGCCCCGCCCGCCGCGCTCATCGCCCGCCGCTCCACGCCGACGTCCGAATCGATCACGTACGAGACGCGCCCGGCCGGAGCCAACCGGCTGCGCACCACCCTCACGCTGCCCGTGGGCGTGCCCCGCCTCGACATCGAGAACCGCCTCGACAAGGACGCGACACCGGGCAAGGAGAGTGCCTATTTCGCGTTCCCCTTCGCCTTCGACGAGCCGGTCGTGCGGATGGAGGCGTCCGGGGGCGTCACGGGCACGTCCCTTCCCGTGGTGCCGGGATCGGCCCTGCACATGCGGGCGGTACGCCGCTGGGTGACGCTCGCCGACGACGGCCTCGCGGTGGCCTGGTCCACGCAGGACGCGCCGCTGGTGCAGTTCGGCAACATCGCGCTGCCGTACGCGCCCTTCCCGAAGACGATGGGGCACGACGAGCCCGCCACCGTCTTCTCCTGGATCCACAACAACCTCTGGGATACCAACTTCCCCAGCGAGCAGGGCTTCGAGTTCACCTACCGCTACAGCCTGGCCTGCGGCCCGACCGCCGACGGGCTCGGCCCCCGGACGGCGGCGGCCTTCAGCCGCCCGCTGCGGGCCGTGCGGGCCAGGGGAGCCGAGGGCGAAGGGCGGGCATCGCTCTCCTTCGCCGACCTCGGGGACGCGAGGGTACGCCTTGTCGGTGCCACGACGCCCAGGCCCGGCGAGATCCTGCTCCGGTTGCAGTCCTTCGCACAGGAACCGGTCGCGTGCCCGGTGCGGGTCCACTTTCCGGTCGTGGCCGCCCACAGCGCGGACTATCTGGGCGCGACAGTCAGCGAACTGCCTGTATCGGACGGTGTGTTGTCCGTCGGCATACCCACCCTCGGCACGACCGCGGTGCTGTTCGTACGTCCCTGAATCCCCGAGAAGAACCTCCGCTCGAAGGAGCATGCGTGTACCGGCTCGACCCGCGTTACCCCCCGGCACCGGGGGCCGTACTGACCAGCGGCTGGCAGGCGGTGGCCGCCCGACTGCCCGCCGAACCCGCGATCGTGGCCGTCGAAGGGCCACCGGCCGCCGACTGGGAGACCATCGCGGCCCAGCTCACCGCCGCCTGCCCCCTGCCCGTACGCACCCTCGACATCCGTACGCGCTACGCGCCCCCCGCCGTGGTGCGGCGCCGCACCATGAGCGCGCCGGACGCCGACGACCCGTACTACTGCAAGCTCGCGGAGAACCCCCTGTCCGACCTGTTCCACGAACTCCCGCGGGACGACGGTGACGGCGGTGACGACGGTGAAACGCGAGGACTGGTACTCGTCTACGGTCCCGGCGCGTCCCTGGTCCTGCACGACGTGCTCTGGTACGCCGATCTGCCCAAGCGGTACGCGGAGTCCGCGGTGGCGGCCGGAGAGGGGAGCAACCTCGGACTGCCCGGCGAGCGGGCCGAGTTGAAGCGGCTGTTCTATGTGGACTGGCCGATGATCGACCGCCACCGTGACGCTCTCGTCGGCCAGTTGGACGGCTGGCTGGACGTGCAGGAGCCCGGGCGGCCCGTGTTCCTCGACGGGGACGGCCTGCGGGCGAGCTACGCCGACCTCGCCCGGCGTCCCGTACGTACCAGGCCGTTCTTCAACTCCACGCCCTGGGGCGGGCATTGGGGTCAGAGCGCCCTCGGCTTCGACTCCGGAGCGAGCAACACCGCCCTCGGCTACGAACTCATCGCCCCCGAAGCGGGCATCCTCATCGGCCACGGACCCCAGGCCCAGGCGGAGGTCCCCTTCCAGCTCCTGTGCGTCCTGCACCCCGACGAGGTGCTCGGAGCGGAGTCGCACGCCCGGTTCGGCACGTCCTTCCCGATCCGCTTCGACTATCTGGACACGGTGGGCGGCGGCAATCTTTCGGTGCACTGCCACCCCAAGGAGTCGTACATGCGCGAGCGGTTCGGCTGGCACTACACGCAGCACGAGACGTACTACATGACGCTCGGCAGCGCCGACACGCGCGTCTACCTCGGCCTGCGCGAGGACGTCGACCTCGCTCTCTTCCGCAAGGAGATCGAGGAAGCGGCGCACGAAGGGGTGCCGATGGACCCCGAGGACCACGTCATGGCGTTCCCGGCCGAACAGGGCAGGCTTTTCATGATCCCGGCGGGCACCCCGCACGCCAGCGGCGCGGGCAACCTCGTACTGGAGATCAGCGCGACCCCGTACCTCTACAGCCTGCGCTTCTACGACTGGCTGCGCCCTGACGCCGACGGCAACCCGCGTCCGCTGCCCTACGAACACGGCCTCGCCAACCTGGAGACGGAGCGGCGCGGCGACGCGGTGACCCGCGATCTGGTGCAGGAGCCGTGCGTCCTGCGGCGCGGGGACGGCTGGCGCGAGGAACTGCTCGGCGCGCTCGACGAGATGTTCTACGAGGTACGGCGCTACACCCTCGACGGGGATGCCGTCGCCGGTGACGACACGGGGGGACGGTTCCACGTGCTCAATGTGGTGGAGGGGGAGGGGATCACCGTGCTGACATCGGCGGGGGAGCGGCACGCGCTGGCGTACGCGGAGACGCTGACCGTGCCCGCGGCGGTCGGCGGCTACCGCCTTGAGGCGCGGGAAGGCCCGGCCAAGGTGGTGAAGGCGCTCGTACGGGACCGAAGAGCCGTGCGTGCGGGCCACGCGTGAGAGCCGTTCTGGAGATCGGCGGGACCCATGTCACCGCCGCTGTGGTGGACCCGTTCCGGGTACGGGTGAGCCGCCGTGTCCGGCGTTCACTCGACGCGCGGGGCGACGCCGGGCACATCCTCGGCACGGTCGTGCGCTGTGCCGGGGAGCTTCAGGTGCCCGCGGGGCAGGTGTGGGGCGCCGCCGTGCCGGGGCCCTTCGACTACGAGAAGGGCATCGCGCGCTTCAAGGGCGTGGGGAAGTTCGACGATCTGTACGGCGTCGACGTGCGCGCGGTGCTCCTTGACGGCGTGCGGCCCAGGCCCGCGGACGTGGTGTTCCTGAACGACGCGCACGCGTTCTCGCTCGGGGAGTGGCGAGCGGGGGCCGCGGTCGGGCACCGGCGCTGTGTGGGGATCACCCTGGGGACGGGGGTGGGGTCGGCGTTCCTCGCGGGCGGGGTCGTGCGCCGGACAGGGCCCGGAGTGCCGCCCGAGGGCCGTGTCGACTTGCTGCGCTGGTCAGGTGCGCCGTTGGAGGACTTCGTCTCGCGGCGGGCGATCCTGGCCCGTTACGGATCCCGGCACGGCTCCCGTCACAGCTCCCGGCGCGGCTCTCGCTCCGGCGGTCACGACGTGGACGTGCGGGACATCGCCGTGCGCGCGCGGCAGGGCGAGAAGTGGGCGGCACAGGTCCTTGACGAGGCCCTTGTCGCTCTCGGTACGGTTCTCGCCCCGTACGTACGCGACTTCGGCGCGTCGGCGGTCGTCGTCGGCGGCGCCATGGCGCTGTCCTGGGACCTGGTCGGTCCGGCCGTCGGCGTCGGCCTCGGGGATACTCCGGTGAGACCGCGTCCCGGCACGTTGGGCGCGGATGCGGCGCTGATCGGGGCCGCGGAGTACGTGGATGCCGGTGGGCGCCGGGCGGCGAGGCGATCCCCGGGGAGAGGACACACATGACGATGCCCGAACCGCGGCCCCCCGCGGACGGCCCGCCCACCCTGCGGGACGTCGCCGAAAGGGTGGGAGTCAGCGCGATGACCGCGTCCAGGGCGCTGCGCGACGACGCGAGCGTGCTCCCGGCCACCCGGGAACGCATCCGCGTCGCCGCGGCGGAGATCGGCTACCGGCCCAACGAAGTGGCCCGCAGCCTGCGCCTCGGACGAGGCACAGGCCTGGTCGGACTCGTCGTCACGAACCTGGCCAACCCCTTCTACTCGCGGTTCGCCCTCGGTGTGGACTCCGTGATCGCGGGCGACGGCTTCAAGACCGTCATCGGGAACACCGGCCAGGACCTGGACGCCGAGCGTGAGCTCGTCGCCGACCTGGTGGCACGCCGCGTCGACGGCATCATCGCCGTCCCCGCGACGGCCGACCAGGGCCATCTGGCCGCGGCGGCTGCCGACGGCGTACCCGTGGTGCTCGCCAGCCGCCCGCCTGAAGGGTTCGAGGCCGACTGCGTGCTGGTCGACGACTTCGGCGGGGCCCGCGCCGCCACCGCCCGGCTGATCACCCGCGGCCACCGCAGGATCGGCTTCCTCGGTTCACCGCCCGCCGTCTACACCGGCACCGAGCGCCTGCGCGGGTACGCCGCTGCCCTCGCCGCCCATGGCATCCCCTTCGACGAACACTACGTACGGCAGGGGCAGACCGAGCCGCGTGAGGCGCGACGGGCCGCGGCCGGACTCCTGGCGCTGCCCGAGCCGCCCACCGCGCTGTTCTGCTCCAACAACCGCAACACGATAGGGGCGTTCCGCGCCATTCGCGCCTCCGGCACCGACACCGCGCTCGCGGGCTTCGACGACTTCGAACTGGCCGACGCGCTCGGCCTGCCGCTCACGCTCGTCGCGTACGACAGCGATGAACTCGGCCGGGCCGCGGGCGAACTCCTCGCCGACCGGCTACGGGGGAGGGGACCCGACCTTGGAAGGAAGCCGAAGCCCGGCTCGGTGCAGCGCATCGTGATACCCACCAGCCTGGTGGAGTACGGCAGTTGACGACCGCGGTGGCTCTACGCCCGACCGTGGACGTCCGGTGTCGGCTCCGCTTCGGCGCCCGCGCGGCGGCGCTGGCGCGAGGCCCGCAGGTTCGCGGCGTTTCCGCAGCCCCGAGTGGAGTGCCAGACGCCGCAGTTGTTGCGGGAGCGGTCGTAGAACGCCGTGGCGCAGCGTTCGTTGCGGCAGATCTTCAGGCGCCGCCACTCGCCGGTGGTCTGGGCGAGCAGTGCCTCGCACAGCACGGCGGACGTCAGCCAGCGCCAGCCCTCACCCTCGGGCTCGGTGGTCAGGGCCGCGTCGCCGTGCAGGTTGACCTGAAGGGCGCATGAGGTGGAGCGGGTGCTCTCGCTCTCGCCGCCGGTGCTGCCGCACCGCGAGTGCAGGGCGCGGCGCAGCTGTTCGCGCAACTGCCGCAGCTTGGGCAGGTCCTCTTCGGTGAGCGTGAGCCGCACCGCCGTGCGCCCCGTCTTCTCGGCCCAGGTGGGCAGGGCCACGGAGATCCAGTCCTGTGCGGCCGCGACGTCCCCGAGGAGGTCGGCCTCGGCCGCGCCGCCGGAGGGTGCGGTGTTCAGGATGTCCTGCACGAGGCCAAGGCCGCCGGGGACGGCGGTGGGGAAGTAGCGCTCGGTCGCAGGCCAGGTCATGGGGATATCCTACGCGACCGCGGGCGACAGCAGCGTATTGCCTTGGCTGCCGTCACCCGCGATCGCGTCGACTGTCGCTCAGGCCAGGCTCTTCAGCTGCGACTTGTCGAAGGGCAGCGCGTCACCGAGCCGGCCCTCCAGGGCCTTGGCCGCCCACTCCGGGTCGGCGATGAGGGCGCGGCCCACCGCCACCAGGTCGAACTCGTCCCGCTCCAGGCGGTCGATGAGCGGCTCGATGCCCGTGGACGCGGACGGCACCGCCCAGCCCTGCGGCCCGATGAACACCTGGTCGAGGCCGACCGAGCCGACGGTGATCACCGGCTTCCCGGAGATCTTCTTGACCCAGCCCGCGAGGTTGAGGTCGCTGCCCTCGAACTCCGGCTCCCAGTAGCGGCGGGTGGAGGCGTGCAGTACGTCGACGCCCGCGTTCACCAGCGGCGTCAGTATGCTCTCCAGCTCCTCGGGGGACTCGGCGAGCCGTGCGTCGTAGACGCCGCCCTTCCACTGCGAGAACCGGAAGACGACGGGGAAGTCGGGCGAGACGGCCGCCCGCACCGCTGCGACGATCTCCGCGGCGAAGCGGGTGCGGGAATCGAGGTCGCCGCCGTAGCCGTCCGTACGCTGGTTCGTGCGCTCCCAGAGGAACTGGTCGAGCAGGTAGCCGTGCGCTCCGTGCAGTTCGACACCGTCGAAGCCGATGCGCTCGGCGTCCGCCGCGGCGTCCGCGAACGCCCGGATCACGTCGTCGAGATCGGAGGCCGTGAGGGCGCTGCCCTTGGGCTGCCCGTCGAGGCCGATCCCGGAGGGGCTCGCCGAGGGGGCGGAGGGCACCGGGCCATTGCCCTCGTCGCGCGCGACGCCGACGTGCCACAGCTGCGGAATGATCTTGCCGCCCGCGGCGTGCACGGCTTCGACCACCTTGCGCCAGCCTTCGAGGGCGTCGTCGCCGTAGAAGCGCGGGACCCGGTCGCTCGTACCGGCCGAAGCGTGGCCGACGTACGTGCCCTCGGTGATGATCAGGCCGACACCGGCAGCGGCGCGGCGGGCGTAGTACTCGGCCACGTCGGCGTCCGGCACGCCGCCCGGTGAGAACTCCCTCGTCATGGGTGCCATCACGATGCGGTTGGGCAGGGTGAGGCTGCCGACACTGAAGGGGCGGTCGAGGGTCTGGGGGGTGCGGGCGGTCTGCGGCGCCGAGGTCATGCGTCCTCCTGGCAGGGAACGAGGGTGCGATCATCGTGAGATCGATGACGCAAGCGTACCTGGTTCACTCATGTCGTTTCGCGGAGGCCCAGGCCGTCGTCACCCACTACCGCAGCCGCCCCGCAGGGGAGAGGGCCGCCGCGCTGCTCTCCGCGGAGCCCGAGGCGGCGGCCCGCGTCATCGAGAGCCCCACCCGCGGGGCGCCGGCCGGCGTCGTCACCGGCGACACGGCCATGGCGGGCCTGAACCGCGGCACCCCCTCCAGCCTCGCCTGGCCCTACCTGCGCGAAGGCCTCGACGCCGTCGTCGCCGTCGCCGTCGCCGTCGCCGTCACCGACGCGGAAAGCGCACGGGCGGCCCGCGAGCTCGCCGCCCTCGGAGTCTCCCCGGGCCCTTGCGGAGCCGCGTCGCTCGCGGGCGTGCGCGCCGCACTGACCGGCGGCGGCGCCGACGACCGCCGCGCGGCCCTCGGTCCCGGCCCCGCATCGGCCCTCGTGCCGCTCAGCACAGAGGGCGCGGAAGCCAACCCGCACCACCGGGACCTCGCCTCATGACGCCCGTACCAGAGGCACGCGCGCGCTGACCGAACCCCAGTACGGGCGACGGAAACGCGCGGTCGCATGGGAGAATCTGGCGCGTGGACGGGGGGATCCTCGAGCGGGATCTTGAGTTGGTTCGACTGACCGCCGCCGCTCTGGAAGCGGCCGACGGCGCGGGTTCGGTGGCGCTCGTCTTCGGCGAGGCAGGCATCGGCAAGTCGAGCCTCGTGAACGCGCTGCCGAGTGTGCTGTCCGCGCAGGCCAGGGTGCTTGTCGGGCAGTGCGACGACCTGGCCACGCGGCGCCCGCTCGGGCCGTTCCGCGACCTGGTCGGCAGCGTGGGGGCCGAGCTGGCGCAGGCGGTGACCGAGGGCGGCGACCGGCATCGGGTGTACGACGCGCTGCGGGCCGAGCTGGGCGACCCGCCGCATCCGACGGTCCTCGTCGTAGAGGACGTGCACTGGGCGGACGAGGCCTCTCTCGACGCGCTGCGGTTCCTCGTACGCCGCGTGGACCGCATGCCCGCCGTCCTCGTACTGACCTATCGCGACGACGAGTTGAGCCGCGAACACCCCCTGCGCCACCTCCTGGGCCAGGTGTCGCGTGCGGCCCGCGTGCACCGCGTGCCCCTGTCCCGTCTGTCCCGGAACGCCGTGCGCACCCTGAGCGCGCCCAGCCACCTCGATCCCGCGCAGGTGTACGCCGTGACGTCGGGCAACCCCTTCTACGTCGCCGAGGTCGTCGCGGCGGGCGGCACCGGGGACGTGCCCCCGACCGTGGTCGACGCCGTCCTGGCCCGCCTTCGCGGCCTCGACGACGCCGCACGCGACGCGCTCGAACAGCTCGCCGTGGTGCCGTCGGCGACCGAGCGCACCCTGGCCGACGCGCTACTGCCGTACGGAGTGGGCCAGCTGACCGCGGCGGAACGGCGCGGACTCCTCGTCGTGACGCCCGAGCGAGTGGTGTTCCGGCACGAGATCATCCGGCGTGCCATCGCCGACTCGCTGCCCGCGGCACGGCGCATCGAACTCAACCGGAAGGTGCTCACCGTCCTGGTCGCGCAGCCCGGCACCGACTACTCCCGCATCGTCCACCACGCCGCCCAGGCGGGCGACCAGGACGCCATCGCGCGCTACGGCCCCGACGCGGCCAGGGACGCCGCACGCACAGGGGCGCACCGGGAGGCCGCCGCCCAGCTGCGGCTCGTCCTGGCCCGGCGCGAGCGCTACGGTCCTGCCGAACTTGCCGACCTCCTGGAGAGGTTCGCGGTGGAGAGCTACACCATCGCCGACTCCCCGGCCGCCGTCGGCGCCCAGCTGGAAGCCGTCGCTCTGCGCCGCTCCCTCGGCGACATGAGGGCGCTCGGCGCCGATCTGCGCTGGCTCTCTCGGATCCACTGGTGGGCGGGCGACGCGGACGCCGCACAGGAGGCCGCCCGAGAAGCCATAGACGTACTCGAACAGGCAGGGGACGAGCGTCTTTTGGCGCTCGCGCTCAGCAACACCTCTCAGCTCCGCATGCTCTCCGACCGGTACGCCGAGGCCGTCGGGTACGGTGAACGGGCGATCACTCTGGCCCGGCGTACGGGCGACGCGGCGATCCTGTCGCACGCGTTGAACAACGTGGGCACGGCCCGCTGGCGCGGCGGTGATCCGCTTGGCCGACCGCAGTTGGAGGAGAGCCTGGCGGTCGCGCTGAAGGCGGACGAGGCCGAGCACGCCTGCCGCGCCTACGCCAATGTCATCTGGACGCTCCTGGAGAACCTGCGGTTCACGGAGGCGGACCACTTCCTGGCCCCCGCCATGGAGTTCGCGGACCGCACGGAGCACCTGGGATTCCTGCGCTACCTCCAAGTGGAGCTCGCACTGCGGCAGTTCGCCGCGGGCAAGTGGGGCGAGGCGGAGAAGCTCGCCGAGTCCGGTGACGCGCAGGAGTTCCCGCCCGCGCGCTGCCCCGCCCTGACCGTACTCGCACGGGTGCGGATCCGGCGCGGCGCACAGGGCGGCGACGAACTCCTCGGACGGGCCCGGGAGGTCGCCGCGCGGACCCGGGAGCTCCAGCGCACGGCCCCGGTCGCGGCGGCGCGGGCGGAGGCCGCCTGGCTGCGCGGTGACCACGCGGCCGTGATCGACGCCGTCGGCCCCCTGTACGTACAGGCGCGGGACCTGGCCGCGACGCCGTACCGCGCGGAGCTCGGACACTGGCTCGCCAGGGCGGGGCAGCCCGTCCCCGTGGACGACTCCGACCACCCGTACGCCTTGCAGGCCGCCGGGCAGTGGCGCCTCGCCGCCGAGGCCTGGCGGGCGGCGGGCTGCCCCTACGAGTACGCGGCCGCCCTCGCGGAGAGCCCGGACCCGGCGGACAAGCTCACCGCGCTCGCGGGCCTGGACGCCCTGGGCGCCGAACCCCTGGCCAGGATCGTCCGCAACGAACTGCGCACCCTGGGCGTGGCCCGGATCCCGCGCGGTCCGCACGCGGCGACCCGCCGCAACCCGGCTGGCCTCACCGGCCGCCAGCTCCAGGTCGGAAGGCTCCTGGTGGAGGGCCTGACCAACATCGAGATCGCGGGCCGGCTCGTCCTGTCCGTACGCACGGTCGACAACCACGTCCGCGCGGTCCTGGAGAAGCTCGGTGCCCGCACCCGGCGCGAGGTCGCCGCCCGCGCCACGCAGCTGGGGATCGAGATCGGCCGCGAGAAGTAGGCAAAAGTAGGCAATGGCCGGACGCGAGCTGGGTGGTGGGCACGGATATCGGAGCGCCGGGGGCGGCACTAGAACGGGCTCATCGGATGCACCGATCCAACGGGGGAGTCCATGTCCATGACGTCCGCACAGGAAGCACGCCGGGAACTGGCAGGATTCAAGGGGAAGTTGAAGGGACCGGAGGACGCCGGGTACGACGAGGCGCGCGCCGTCTACAACGCCATGGCCGACAAGCGCCCCGCGCTCGTCGCCTGCTGCACCGACGCCGACGACGTGTCCCGCGTCATCGGCTTCGCCCGCGCGCACGGCCTGCCGCTCGCGGTCCGCGGCGGCGGCCACCACGGAGCGGGCCTCGGCACCGTCGACGGCGGTGTGGTCGCCGACCTCTCACCGCTCAAGGCGATCGAGGTCGACGCACAGGCCCGCACGGTGCGGGTCGGCGGCGGCTGCGTCTGGAGCGAGGTGGACCGCGCCACGCACGAGCACGGCCTGGCCACGCCCAGCGGCATCATCTCCTCGACCGGCGTCGGCGGCCTCACCCTCGGCGGCGGCCTCGGCCACCTCACCCGCAGGTTCGGGCTGAGCGTCGACAACCTCCTGGGGGCCGACCTCGTCCTCGCCGACGGCCGTCAGGTGCGGGCGAGCGAGGAGGAGAACGCCGACCTCTTCTGGGCGATCCGCGGAGGCGGCGGCAACTTCGGCGTCGTCACCTCGTTCCTCTTCCGGCTCCACGAGCTGAGCACGGTCATCGCGGGCCCCACCTTCTGGCCCGTCGAGATGGGTGCCGAAGTCCTCGCCGCCTACCGTGACTTCCTGCCGGGTGCGCCCCGCGAGGCGACCGGCTTCTTCATGTTCGGCACCGTGCCCCCGGCCCCGCCCTTCCCCGAGAGCATCCACCTGCGCAAGGTCTGCGGCGTCGTGTGGTGCCACACCACCGAGGACGCCGACGCGGCGGCCCAGGCGATGGCGCCCCTGCTCGACGCGCTGCCCGATCCGCTCCTGCACGCCGTGGGGGAGATGCCGCACCCGGTGCTCCAGTCCATGTTCGACGGGCTCTACCCGCCCGGCGACCAGTGGTACTGGCGCGCGGACTTCGTCGACGAGATCCCGGACGACGCCGTCGCCCTGCACGCCAAGTTCGGCGCCGAGCTGCCGACCATGAAGTCGACGATGCACCTCTACCCCATCGACGGCGCCGCCCACGACCACGGCCCCACGGACACCGCCTGGAGCTACCGCGGCGCCCGCTGGGCCAGCGTCTTCGCGGGAGTGGACGCGTCCCCGTCCAACGCCGACCTCATCAAGCGCTGGACGGTCGACTACTTCGACGCGCTGCACCCGTACTCGGCGGGCGGCGCCTACGTGAACATGATGATGGACGAGGGGCAGGAACGCGTACGGGCGAGCTACCGCGACAATTACGCACGCCTGGCCCAGGTCAAGGCCGCCTACGACCCGGACAACGTGTTCCGCCTCAACCAGAACATCGAGCCCGACCCGCGCGGCCCCGCGTAACCCCTGCGGCCCGCCTCGCCGCGCCCCCCGGTGACGGGGGTCGTAGCGTGGGAGCCATGTGCTGGAGCGCGACGGCCGATGTCGTGGCGGGCGCGGGTATCGCAGCGGTAGGAGTCGCGTGTGTGACCCGGGCGGCCCGCGGGGCCCGCCCGGGCGATCTGCCGCTCGCCGCGCTCCCGCTGCTACTCGGCGCTCACCAGATCATCGAGTCGCAGGTCTGGCGAGAGGGCGGCGGCACGGGCCCCGCCACCGTCGCCTGGGCCGTGATCGCCCTGCCGCTGCTCCCGCTGTGGCTGCCCGTGGCGGTGCTGTGCGCGGCGCCGCCGAGCGCGCGCCGCCGCCTGCTGATCCCCCTCGCCGCGGGCATCGCGACGGCGGCGGCGCTCTCGTACTCGCTGGCGACCCGCACCGTGACGGCCGAGATCCACGGCCACACGGTCGGGTACGCGTTCGGCCTGCCTCAGCCCGGGCTGATCGTCGCCGGATACCTCCTGGCCACCATCGGCTCCCTGTTCCTCTCCGGCGACCGGGGCCTGGTCCTCTTCGGCGTCCTGGTCGCCGTCGGGGCGGCGGTGTGCGTGGTGCTGTGGCGGCGGGAGTACGTCTCCACGTGGTGTGCGTTCGCCGCGGTGTGTTCGCTGGTCCTGTACTTCTGGGTCAGAAGGCGTTCTCGGGCAGCTCAAGGGCCGTCCGGTCCAGGCTTTCGAGGAGCGTGAACTGGGCCTCCGTCTTGGGCAGTTCATGGCGGAAGAAGTAGCGGCAGGCGGCGCGCTTGCCCGCGTGGAAGTCCTCGCTGCCCGCTTCCGCCGCGAGCAGCTGCTCCAGCCACATCCAGGCGACGACCACGTGCCCGACCGCTTCGAGGTAGACGCTCGCGTTGGCGAGGGCCGTCTGCGGGTCGCCCGTCGACCAGAGCCGCCGGGTCACGTCCACCGCACGGGCCACGGACGCGCCGAGCGCACGCCCGTACCCGGGCGCGACGCCGCCCGCGGCGGCGGCGCGGGCGGTCGTCCTCGCGATGCGCTCGCCGAGCAGCGCGAGACCCGCACCGCCGTTCATGACGACCTTGCGGCCGAGCAGATCCAGGCCGTGGATGCCGTGCGTGCCCTCGTGGATGGGGTTGAGGCGGTTGTCTCGGTAGAACTGCTCGACGTTGTACTCGCGCGTGTAGCCGTAGCCGCCGTGCACCTGGATCGCCAGGTCGTTGGCCACCAGGCACCACTGCGAGGGCCAGCTCTTGGCGATCGGCGTCAGCACGTCGAGCAGCAGCTCGGCCTCCTCGCGCTCCTCGGGCGAGGAGCCGGTGTTCTGCTCGTCGAGCAGCCGCCCGCAGTACAGATTGAGCGCGAGCGCGCCCTCCACGTACGCCTTCTGGGCGAGCAGCATCCTGCGTACGTCGGCGTGCTCGATGATCGGGATCTGCGGTGACGCCGGGTCCTTGGCGGTGACGGGGCGGCCCTGCGGGCGGGTGCGCGCGTAGTCCAGGGCGTGCAGATAGCCGGTGTAGCCGAGCGCGGTGGCACCCAGGCCCACGCCGATCCGGGCCTCGTTCATCATGTGGAACATGTACGCGAGGCCGTGGTTCGCCTCCCCGACGAGATGGCCGACCGCGCCGGGCTCGCCGCCGGGCCTGTGGACGCCCTCGCCGAAGTTCAGCAGGGTGTTCGTGGTCCCTCGGTAACCCATCTTGTGGTTCAGGCCCGCGAGCACGACGTCATTGCGCTCGCCGAGCGCACCGTCGTCCCCGACCAGGACCTTGGGCACGATGAACAGCGAGAGCCCCTTCACGCCGGGCGGGCCGTCGGGGATGCGCGCGAGCACCAGATGCACGATGTTCTCCGAGAGCTCGTGCTCGCCGCCGGAGATCCACATCTTGTTCCCGAAGAGGCGGTAGGTCCCGTCCTGCCGCGCCTCGGCCCGCGTCCGCACATCGGCGAGCGACGAACCCGCCTGCGGCTCCGACAGACACATCGTGCCCAGGAAGCGGCCCTCCACCATGGGGCGTACGAAGGTGTCGATCTGCTCCTCCGAAGCGTGCGCGAGGAGCAGATTGGCGTTACCCATGGTCAGGAAGGGGTACGCGGCCGTGCCGACGTTCGCCGCCTGGAACCACGCGAAACAGGCCTGCGCCACCACGGACGGCAGCTGCCCGCCGCCGATCTCATGATCCATGGCGCTGGCCAGGAGCCCCGATTCCCCGAAGACGCGGAGCGCCTCCTTCACCTCGGGGATGACGTGCACCTTCTCCCCGTCGAAGGTGGGCTCCTGGGCGTCGTTCTTCTTGTTGTGCGGGGCGAAGTGGCGCGTGGCGATCTGCTCGCTCAGGTCGAGGGCGGCGTCGAAGGTCTCGCGGGAGTGGTCCGCGTACCGCTCCCTGCCGGTGAGCGCGGGCACGTCGAGCCACTCGTACAGCAGGAACTCGAGGTCGCGGCGGGAAAGGAGCAGGGATGCCATGCGGATTCTCCATGCGGTGACGGCGGTACCGATCCCGGGGCAGGGAGCCCCGCACACCCGATACTAAGCGGTTGCTTATGGTGGTTGTCGAGGGCGGCCCGGTCGCCGGTCGCCGGTCTCCGTGGCCGCAAGGGTCCGTCAGGAGGGCCCTAGTGCCCCGCGGCGCCCTCCCCGTCCAGGGACGACTGCAGTCGTACGTTCGCCATCCGCATGTGCTCCGCCATCGCCCGGTCCGCGGCTTCGGGGTCGCCCGCGCGGATCGCGTCGAGGACCGCGCCGTGCTCGCACAGGGTGCCGGTGACGGTGCCCTCGATGTCGCCGGCCCGTTCCATCCACACCTGGAGCAGCGCGCGGATGCTGTGCAGGATGTCGCTGAGCACGGAGTTGCGTGCGATGTGTGCCGTCTCCAGGTGGAAGGCGATGTCGGCGTCGACGAACGCCTTGACGTCCGAGCCCGCCTCGCGCATCCGCTCCAAGTGCCCTTCGAGGCGCCGCACATCGTCGTCGCCCGCCCGCTCGGCGGCGAGCCGCGCCGAGACGCCCTCCATGTACGTGCGCACCTCGACCAGGTCCTGCGTACGCCGCTGACCGAGCATCAGACCCCAGTTGATGGCGCGCGGCAGGAACTCCGACGTGCCCTCACGGACGTACGAGCCCGAGCCCGGCCTGATCTCGATGATGCCGAGGATGTCGAGGGCGGACAGCGCCCCGCGGACGCTGGAGCGGGCCACCCCCAGGGCCTCGGCGAGCTGGCGCTCGGCGGGGAGCCGGGTGCCCGGCTTGATGTTGCCTGCGGAGAGGTGGTCGAGGAGGCGCTTGGCGACCTCGCTGACCGAGGACTCGCGCACCACCGGGCGCAGGAGCTGGGCGAGATCCGGCTGCTGGTGATCGGGCTGACTGGTCACGGTCACCAGTAGACCAGACCGCCGTACCGGGCGGTCAGGGAGTCCAGCTCCCGGTTCCGCCGTCCTCCTTTCGCCCGCGTCACCTGCCGTTGTCAAGGATTTAACGATTCCGAAGTCTGCGACATTCGCCACTTTGGTAAATTGGTGACCAATTTGAAAATCGGGCCTAGCGTGAACTCCAGATCGGCCCCCGGCGTGGTCGGCCCCCCGCTGCCCCGTCGCCTGCCGAGAGTGACCCAGACCGGACAAAGCCGTCCGGCGAGCCGAGGAGTCGCCATGTCTGCCAGCGCCGCGCCCCCCGCAGTACCGGAGACGAGATCAGCCGTCGAGAGATCGGCGATCAAGAAGGTCTCGACCCGCCTCGTCCCCTTCGTGGCCCTGATGTTCTTCGTGAACTATCTGGACCGCACCGCCGTTTCCTTCGCGGAACCCAACGGGATGGGCCACGATCTGGCGCTCACCGCCGCGCAGTTCGGCTTCGCCTCGGGGATCTTCTTCCTCGGTTACATCGTTCTCGAAGTCCCCAGCAACATGGCGCTGCACCGCTTCGGTGCCCGCCGCTGGCTGGCCCGCATCATGGTGACCTGGGGCGTCGTCTCGCTCCTCTTCACCTGGGTGAGCAGCAGCAGTGAGCTCTACGCCCTGCGCTTCCTGCTCGGCGTCGCCGAGGCCGGGTTCTTCCCCGGAGCGATCCTCTTCCTGAGCCAGTGGGTGCCGAGCCGCCACCGCACCAAGATCCTCGGGCTCTTCTACCTGGCCCAGCCGCTGACCACGGTCTTCGGCGCCCCGCTCGCGGGCTGGCTGATCGGCCACCACGGCCTGTTCGGCCTCGAGGGCTGGCGGGTGATGTTCCTCTTCGTCTCCGTCCCCGCGATCCTCCTCGGCGTCATCGCCTGGTTCTATCTGATCGACCGCCCGGCCGACGCCAAGTGGCTGACCCCGGCGGAGAAGACCTGGCTCACCGAGGAACTCACCGCCGAGAACGCCCACAAGACCGGCCACACGGGCGACGAGGGCAAGCACGCCAAGGGAGACCTGAAGGCCGCCTTCACCAACGCCCGCGTCTGGACCCTCGCCGTCGTCTACTTCGGCTTCGTCTACGGCCTCTACGCCCTCGCGTTCTTCCTGCCGACGATCATCAACGGCTTCCAGGAGCAGTACGACACCACGTTCAGCGTGATGGACAAGGCCTGGATCACCGCGATCCCCTACCTCCCCGCCGCGATCGTCCTCTTCTTCTGGACACGGCACGCCACCCGCAAGGGCACCCGCACCTGGCACATCGCCGGGCCCGCGATCGTCGGCGGCGTCACCATCCCGCTCGCCCTCTACATGGGCTCACCGACGGCCACCGTCGCCGTCATCACCGTCACCGCGTGTTCGATCTTCGCCGCCCTGCCGGTCTTCTGGTCCGTGCCGTCCAAGTTCCTCACCGGTGCCGCAGCGGCCGCGGGCATCGCCCTGATCAACACCGCGGGCAACATCGCGGGATTCGCGTCCAGTTACATCACCGGCTGGCTGAAGGACCTGAGCGGCGCCTACTACCTGCCGCTCTACCTGGTCGGCTTCTTCATGCTCCTGTCCGCCGCCCTGATGATCCGGCTCGGCACCCGGCACGGAGCCGACGCACAGCCGGCCGTTCACGAGCCGATGGAGGCCAAGCGATGACTCGCCTGCACAATGACCCCGCCGCGTTCGCCGACGAGGCGCTCGAAGGGTTCACCGCGGCCCACGGCCGCTGGGTGCGGCCCGTGCCCGGTGGTGTCGTCCGCGCCACCGCGCAGACCCGCGGCCAGGTCGCGGTCGTGATCGGCGGCGGCTCCGGCCACTACCCGGCCTTCTCCGGCCTGGTCGGTCAAGGCCTCGCCCACGGAGCGGCCGTCGGCAACGTCTTCGCCTCGCCCTCCGCCCAGCAGATACGCAACGTCGCCCGGGCCGCACACCGCGGCGGCGGAGTGCTCCTCATGTACGGCAACTACGCGGGCGACGTCCTGCACTTCGGCCAGGCCGCCGAGCGGCTGCGGTCCGAGGGCATCGACGCGCGCACCGTCGCCGTCACCGACGACATCTCCAGCGCCGGCCCCGCCGAGTCCGCCAAGCGGCGCGGCATCGCGGGCGACCTGCCCGTCTTCAAGGCGGCGTCCGCCGCGGCGGAACAGGGCCTCTCGCTCGACGAGGTGACCCGCGTCGCCGAGCACGCGAACGCCCGTACCCGCTCCTTCGGTATCGCCTTCTCCGGCTGCACCCTGCCCGGCGCCGAAGAGCCCCTGTTCACCGTCCCCGAGGGGCGGATGGCTGTCGGCCTCGGCATCCACGGCGAACCCGGCATCGACGAGCGGCCCGTGCCGAGCGCGGACGACGCCGCCGAGCTGCTCGTCTCCACCTTGCTGAAAGAACTCCCTGACGGAGTAGCCGAGTTGAGGGGGCAGCGCGCTGCCGTCATTCTGAACGGCCTCGGCTCCGTGAAGTACGAGGAGCTGTTCGTCGTCTATCGCAGGGTCGCCCAGCTGCTCGCCGACGCGGGCATCGAGCCCGTCGACCCCGAGGTCGGCGAGCTGGTCACGAGCTTCGACATGGCGGGCGTCTCGCTCACGCTGACCTGGCTCGACGAGGAACTCGAAGCGCTGTGGACGGCTCCGGCCGACACACCCGCGTACCGCAAGGGCGTCGTCACAAGGCCCGCCGACGACTCCTCGGACGAGGACGAGAGCGGCCTCGACGACATCCACGTCAGCGAGGCCGCCGTGCCCGAGGCGACAGAGGAGTCCCGGCGCGCCGCCGCGACCGCCCTCGACGCCCTGCGGGTCATCAAGGACACCGTCGAGGAGCACGCCGACGAGCTCGGCCGCATCGACGCCGTCGCGGGCGACGGGGACCACGGCATCGGCATGCGGCGCGGCTCGCTCGGCGCGTACGAAACAGCTGTAGGGGCGGGGGAGTCGGGCGCCGGAGCGCAGTCCCTGCTCACCCTCGCCGGCGACGCCTGGGCCGACAGGGCGGGCGGCACGTCCGGCGCCCTGTGGGGAGTGATCCTGCGCTCCGTCGGCGCCGCGCTCGGCAACACCGTGCGCCCTGATGCCGCCGCCGTCGCGAACGGCGTACGAGAAGCGTCCGCGGGAGTCATCTCCCTGGGCGGCGCGCAGGTCGGCGACAAGACGATGGTCGACGTCCTGGTGCCGCTCGCCGAGACCCTCGGCGAGCGGGTCGCCGCCGGTGCGGACCTGGCCACCGCCTGGGACGCCGCCGCCACCGCCGCCGAGCGGGCGGCCCGGGACACGGCTCAGCTGCTGCCCCGGATGGGCCGCGCACGGCCGCACGCCGAGAAGTCCCTGGGCACCGTCGACGCCGGCGCCCACTCGCTCGCCCTGATCGTCCGCGCCGTGCACGGCGTCCTCACCCACCGCAGTTAAGGAAGAGAGCCATGACCGAGAAGCTCCGTGTCGTCGTCGGCTGCGACGACGCCGGTTACCAGTACAAGGAAGCCCTCAAGCAGGACCTCCAGGGCAGTGACCTGGTCGCCTCCGTCACCGACGTGGGCGTGGACGCCGACGGGCACACCGCCTACCCCAAGGTCGCCATCGCCGCCGCCGAGATGATCGCGCGCGGCGAGGCCGACCGCGCCCTCCTGGTGTGCGGCACCGGGCTCGGCGTCGCGATCGCCGCCAACAAGGTGAAGGGGGTGCGCGCGGTCACGGCGCACGACTCGTTCTCCGTGGAGCGCGCGATCCTCTCCAACAACGCCCAGGTGCTCACCTTCGGGCAGCGCGTCGTCGGCATCGAGCTGGCCCGCCGGCTGGCCGCCGAGTGGCTGACCTACCGCTTCGACGAGACCTCGCCGTCCGCCGCCAAGGTGCGGCTGATGAGCGACTACGAGGCCGCCTGATGCCCGCGGCACCGGTCACCATCGGGGTGAGCCTGAAGATGTACTTCGGGCACACCCAGACCCTCAACTGGGCCCGCCGCCTGGCCCGCACGGCCGACCGGCACCCCGCCGTCACCAGCGGCGCGGCCCGCCTCTTCGTCCTGCCCGCCTTCCCCGCGATCGTCCCGGTCGCCGGGATCCTGGCCGGGTCCGGCGTCGCGGTCGGCGCCCAGGACATCGCCACCGAGGACGTGGGCCCGTACACCGGCGAGGTCTCGGGCCCCTTCCTCAAGGAGATCGGCTGCCGCTACGCCGAGGTCGGTCACGCCGAGCGCCGCCGCCTCTACGGCGAGGGCGACACCGTCGTCGCCGCCAAGACGGCCGCCGCCCTGCGCAACGGCCTCACCCCGGTCCTGTGCGTCGGCGAACTCGACCCGGTCACCCCGGACGAGGCGGCCCGCCGCACGGTCGCCGAGGCCGAACGGCTGCTGCACGGAACAACCGGCGAGGTCGTCCTCGCCTACGAGCCGCAGTGGGCGATCGGCGCCGCGGAGCCCGCGTCCGCCGAGCACATCGCCACGGTGTGCGCCGCCCTGACCCACTGGCTCGACGGACGCCCCGCGCACACCGGCTCGACCGTCATCTACGGCGGCAGCGCGGGCCCCGGCCTGCTCACCCGGCTCGGCCAGGACGTCGGCGGCCTCTTCCTGGGCCGTTTCGCCCACGACCCGGCCGCCGTCGCGTCCATCCTCGACGAGGTCATCGCCAACTCTCCCGCGGAGGTGGCGTGATGGCGTACGGCATCAGCACCTACGCGTACTTCTGGCGCATCTCCGAGCGTGCCCCGCGGCCCATGACGCTGCCGGACATGCTGCGCGACACCCGTGCCCTGGGCGGCCAGGTCTTCCAGATCTGCGACTACCCCGAGATCGAGACGTACGACGCCGCGCAGCTCGCCGACGTCCGCGCCATCGCCGACGAACTCGGCCTGACGCTGGAGCTCGGCACCCGCGGCGTACGGCCCGATCACCTGCTCAAGTACCTCGACATGGCACGGCGGTTGGGTGTCACGCTCGTCCGCTCCATGATGAACACCGCCTCCCACCGGCCCACTCCCGCCGAGGCCGGCACGCTGCTCCGGGAGAGCGTGCCCGCGTACGAGGCGGCCGGGGTGAGGCTCGGCCTCGAGACGTACGAGCAGGTCTCCACGGACGACCTGCTCACCGTCGTCCGCGGTGTCGCGAGCCCGCACCTGGGCGTCGTCCTCGACCCCGGCAACAGCGTGGCCCGCCTGGAGCGTCCCACCGACGTGGTCGCGGCGACCGCGCCGTACGTCGTGAACATCCACGTCAAGGACTTCGCCTTCACCCGCCGCGACGGCTGGGTCGGCTTCACCTACGCCGGCTGTCCGCTCGGCACCGGCCTCCTCGACCACGACGGCATGATCGCCGCGGTCGACGGGGCACGTCAGCCGGGCGCCCCCGGCGTGAACCAGATCGTGGAGCACTGGCTCCCGTGGCAGGACGGCGGCTTCGACGCCACGGCCCGGCTCGAACACCAGTGGACGCAGCACAGCATCAGCACACTTCTGAGGAGCGAGTAATGGCCACCGAGATTCAGACCGAGGTCGACGTGAAGACCGTCGCCGTCATCGGGGCCGCCGGCAAGATGGGCCAGCGTGTCTCCAACAACCTGGTGGAGAGCGGCTTCCGGGTCCTCTTCTCCGAGGCGTCCGCCAAGGGCCAGGAGCTCATCCGCGGCCTCGGCCGTGAGCTGACCGAGTCCACGGACGCCGTCGGGGAGGCGGACGTCGTGATCCTCGCCGTCCCGGACATCGTGCTCGGCAGCGTCTCCGCCGAGCTCGTCCCGCTGATGAGGTCCGGCGCCGTCGTCCTCACCCTCGACCCGGCCGCGGCCTACGCGGGCCTGCTCTTCGAGCGCGAGGACATCCACTACGCGTGCGCCCACCCCTGCCACCCCTCCGTCTTCCTGGAGCGCACCACCAAGGAGGAGTGGCAGGACACGTTCGGCGGGATCGCCGCACCTCAGGAGGTCGTCGCCGCCTACGAAGGCGGCGACGAGGCCAAGCGGGAGCTCGCCGACTCCGTGATCCGGGTGATGTACGCGCCGGTCGTCGACGTGCACTGGGTGACCGTCAAGCAGCTCGCCGTCCTGGAGCCGACCCTCGTCGAGACCATCGCCTGCATGGTCGGCGCGCTGCTCACCGAGGCGCTGCACGAGACCGTGCACACCGTCGGAGTCCCCGAGAAGGCCGCCCGCGCGATGCTGCTCGGCCACACCCAGGTGGCGCTCGCCAACACCCTCAAGGGCTCCAACCCGTTCTCCGACGCGTGCCTGATCGCGATGGACTACGGCCGTGAGTCGATCGTGCGCGACGACTGGAAGAAGGTCTTCGACGACGAGGAGCTCGACAAGGTCATCACGCGGATGCTGAAGATCAAGGAGATCAAGCGCTGATCCGCTGATTCCGCCCGTCGGTGCCGGGGCGCTGTGCGCTACGGCACCGACTTCGTCGGCACGACGGCCTCACGCTGATGCGGGATCAAGCCCGGCGGCAGCTCGCCCTGCTGGACGTTCACCGTCCTGACCGGGGCGGGCACCCTGATGCCCTCGGCGCGGTAGCGCTGGTGGAGCTGCTTGATGAACTCGTGCTTGATGCGGTACTGGTCGCTGAACTCGCCGACGCCCAGGATCACCGTGAAGCTGATCCTGGAATCGCCGAACGTGTGGAAGCGCACGGCCGGTTCGTGCTCGGGAAGGGCGCCGTCGACGTCCGTCATGATGCTCTCCACGACCTCGGTCGTGACGCGCTCGACCTGCTCCAGATCGCTGTCGTAGCTGACGCCGACCTGGACCATGATCGACAGGTCCTGCTCGGGGCGGCTGAAGTTGGTCATGTTCGTGCCCGCGAGCTGGGCGTTGGGGATGATGACGAGGTTGTTCGACAGCTGACGCACCACCGTGTTGCGCCAGTTGATGTCGACGACGTAGCCCTCCTCGCCGCTGCTGAGCTTGATGTAGTCGCCCGGCTGCACCGTCTTGGCCGCCAGGATGTGTACGCCCGCGAAGAGGTTGGCCAGGGTGTCCTGCAAGGCCAGGGCCACCGCGAGGCCGCCGACGCCGAGGGCCGTGAGCAGCGGGGCGATGGAGACGCCGAGCGTCTGCAGGACGACGAGGAAGCCCATCGCGAGCACGACCACGCGGGTGATGTTGACGAAGATCGTCGCCGAGGCCGCGACGCCCGACCGGGACTGTGCGACGGACTTCACCAGGGTGGTGACCACGCGGGCCGCCGTGAGGGTCCCGGCGAGGACGAGCAGGGCGGTCAGCGTCATCGAGACGTTGCGGCCGGTCCTGGGAGTGAGCGGCAGCGCGGCCGCGGCGACGGCCGCGCCCGCGGTTATCGCCGCGCAGGGAACCAGGGTGCGCACGGCGTCGACGATGACGTCATCGCCGCTCCACCGGGTCCTGCTGGCCCGTTCGCCCAGCCACCGCAGGATCATGCGCAGCAGCAGACCCGCCGCGATGCCTACGGCCACCGCGATACCGGCGGTGATCAGGTCGTGCCATGTGAGGGCTCGCTCCATCAGTTCCTTCTCCAGGTCGTACGGGTGCACCGGACGTATGTTCGTGTCCGGTGCGAGCGTCATCCTGCCCCATGGGTGCGGCACCGTTGCCGGGGGCCCGAACTCAGCCTGCCGTCAACTCACCGCCCGCAGGGCGATTTCCGGCATCCCGATCACCACCTGCTACGGCTTGCGCGCCACCCCCGCGTACATCGGCACCGACGTCCCGTCCCTGACCTCGTCGACGCCGAGCTCCTGATGCCAGTCCGGCGCCCACACGATGCCGGGGTCGAGGAGCTCAAGGTCCTCGAAGAACCGCTCCACCTCGGCCCGCGCGCGCGGCGCGAGCGTGACACCCCCCGCCTTGTACATCTCCACCGCCTGTCGCGTCCGCTCCGGATCGAAGTCGGCGGAGATCTGGGACAGGACCAGGTGGCTGCCCGGAGCGAGGGCGGCCACGAGCTCCTGTACGACGTCGTACGCACCGTCGTCATCGCTGATGAAGTGCAGCAGCGCGATCAGTGAAAGGGCGATCGGCTGCGTGAAGTCCAGGACGCCCTCCGCCTGTTCGAGGATCTTGTCCGGCTCGCGCGCGTCCACCTGGAGGAACTCCGTCGCCCCCTCGGCCGTCCCCACCAGCAGCGTCTCCGCGTGTGCGAGCACCGTCGGATCGTTGTCCACGTACACGACGCGTGCCTCGGGGGCCGCCGACTGGGCGATGCGGTGGAGGTTCGGCTCGGTGGGGATCCCGGCGCCGACGTCCAGGAACTGGCGAATTCCGGCCTCTCCCGCCAAGTGGCGCGTGGCGCGCTGCATGAACCAACGGTTGTGCTGCGCACAGTACTTGGCCTGCGGTTCGAGCGACACGATCTGAAGCCCGAGCTCTTCGTCCACCGGATAGTTGTCCTTACCGCCCAGGTACCAGTCGTAGACCCGGGCGGGGTGTGCCTTGCTGGTGTCGATCGGGTGGGTGGAGGGCGGCGGGATCACGGTCATGCGTCAACTCCCAGGGATGGGACTGGCGTTCAGACGGACTTCGCGTGCGTCCGTTCATCGTGTCATCGTGCCCGCTCGGTCCCCCGCGCTCAAGAACCACTCGGGTCCCGGAGCAGACTGCCCGCGCCCGGCACATGCGGCGAAAGCCCCAGCTCGGTCAGGACGCGGTACGCCGTCGCGGTGGCCGCCGACAGGACGGGAAGGCCCGCCGCGTCCTCCACCGCCTGGATCGACGCGAGCGAAGGCATCTGCACACACGCCGAGAGGACGAGCGCGTCGGCGCGGCCCAGATCCACCCGCCGCCAGTGGTCGCGCAGGTCGGCGGGGTCGAGCCGGGCGACCGCCAGATTGTCCGGCACCTCCAGGCTGAGCGCGTCCACGACCTCGATCCCGGCATCCTCGATGTAGTCGACGACCAACTGGGTGAGCGGCTTCATGTACGGGGTGATGATCGCGACCCGCGCCGCGCCGAGCGCCTTGATGCCGTCGAGCAGGGCGCCCGCGCTGGAGATCACCGGCGCCTGCGCGCCCTCGGAGCGCAGCGCGGCGGTGATCTCGTCCTCCGCCGTGCAGTGGTGTCCCGGACCCTGCGCCATGATCGCGACGAGGCAGGCGGTGGCGACCACGTCCGGCCTGGCGTCGGCGAGTTCGAGCGCGGCCCGCTCGGTCTGCGCGTTCATGGCCTTCAGCTGCTCGGGCGTCACGTGCTTCATCCGCATCCGGCTGCTGTGGAAGACGAACCGGTCCTGCGGGGCCACGGACTCGCGGTCGCGCAGCATGCGCGGCAGCTCCGTTTCCATCGTCAGATTCGAGCTGGGCACGATCATGCCGATGTGGTGGTCGGTCGCTGTCGTCGCGGTCACTGCCACGGGATCCTCCGGATGTTCTCGTACGGCGATGCGTACGGCTACGAGTCCTCGGTCAGCCCCTCCCAGTGATCGGCGAGGGACGTGAGGAGGTGCATGACTTCTTCGCGCCGCTCGCCGTCGAAGGGCTCAAGGAGCCGCTCGTCGAGGTCGCGGGCGCGACGGTTGGAGTCGCGGAGAGTGCGCTCACCCTCCTCGGTCAGATAGAGCAGCTTGCGGCGGCCGTCGTCGGCCGCCGTCCTGCGCAGGAGCAGTCCCCGGTTCTCCAGGCGGCGTGCCACGTCCGCCATCGTCGACGTGTCCAGGGCCACCGCCGACGCCATCGACCGCTGGTCGCGGCCGGGCGAGGCGTCCACGGCCTGCAGCACGGCGAACTGCGGTCCGGTGAGCGTCGGGTCCACCGCGCGGATCCAGACCGCGAGATACGCCTGGTAGAGGCGCCGGACCTGGTATCCGGGAGCGGCGGTGAGGGCAGCGGGCGGCCCGGGCGGCCCTGACGTCGTAGCCGTGGTGGGGGAGGTTTCGTCAGCCATGGGGCCCACTTAAGCACGGGGATTGATCGGTTCGGACGGTCAGGTCAGCATCGGGCGCAGCGCCTCGCGCAGGGCGGTGAGGGCGGCGCGTCCGCTGTCCCAGAACAGCATGTGACCCGCGTCCGGGATGCTGCCGAGTACGGCCGACGGGTGCAGCCGCGCGGCCTCGGCGGCGCCCGCCGCGGTGACGACGGGGCTGTCCGCGCCGTACAGGAGCGCCGTGGGTCCCGGCACCGAGGGCCACCAGTCGAAGAAGTCCTCGGTCTCGAAGCCGCGATGGGTGGCGGCGATCGCCGACGCGTCGCAGCTGGCCAGCCAGCGGGCGCGCAGCTCCTGCTCCCTGCGCGGCCAGCGCGGCCAGGACTGGGCCACCTCGTCCGCGTCGGTGCCGCGCGCGGCCTGCGCCAACTGGTCGAGGAAGGCCTCCAGGGGCGTGGGGTAGGGCCCGCGTCCGGGGCCGCTCATCGGCGGGTCCCCGAGCACCGTGCCGCGCAGCGCCACCTTGCCGCGGACCGCCGTCACCGCGGCGATGCGCGCACCCATGGAGTGCCCGAACAGGACCGGACGGTCGAGGCCGAGCCCCGTGACGACGGCTTCGACGTCCTCGGCGTACTCCTCCAGGGAGTAGGAGCCGCCGCCGTCGGAGAGCCCGCGCCCCCGGACGTCCAGCACCAACGGGCGTACGACATCCGTCAGTTCACGTGCCACGAAGTCCATCGTGACGGCGGGGCTCGTGATGCCGGGCAGGACGAGGAGCGGGGCGCCGGGGCCGCCGTAGTCGAGGAGGTGGAGCCGTGTGGCGCCCGAGCGGACCCAGCGGCTGGTGGCGGGGACATCGGCCAGGTCGGCCAGGGCGGACTGTGCCAGACAGCGGTCGGGCGGGGTCATGCGGTCCTCCTTGCGTGCGTGAGGGTGCCGAGGTAGCCGACTGCATCTTCGAGGTCGATGACGTCGCCGTACTTGGCCTGGATGTCGAAGAGGCTCGCCTCGTGCGGTCCCTCGGCGCGGTCGCCGACACACGCGCGCGGCACGAGCACCGAGAAACCGCTCTGCACGGCGTCGACCGTGCTCGCCCGCACACAGCCGCTCGTCGTCGCCCCGCACACCAGGACCGTGTCGCAGCCGAGACCGGTGAGCAGGGCGGCCAGCGAGGTCCCGAAGAAGGCCGAAGCGCCCTTCTTCACGACCATCAAGTCCTGGGGGTCGCGCGGGAGTCGGGGATCGAGCGCGACCTCGTCGCCGCCCTCGACGAGCGATCGCATGCCCTGTGCCTTCCGCAGCCAGGTCACGGCGTCGCCCGCGGCCTCGGCGGGTGTGTAGGAGATCGAGGTGAAGATGACGGGCACGTCGGCCGGGCGCCCGCTCTCGATCAACTCGCCCACCGCGCCCACCACATCGGTCAGATCCGCCCCGGAGGGGAACCCGTCCTCGGTGAAGCCGCGTGTCAGGTCGACGACGAGGATGGCGGGGCGGTTGCCCCTGCGCACGGGCGCGCCGAATCCGGCTCGTTCGTAGGTACGTTCCGTCTCCTGGCCGTAGTTCACGATGCCCTCCTCAGCGCGCGCAGCTCCCGTGCCTGGGAACCGAGGCGGCCGAGCAGCCAGCCTTCGAAGAGGCCGAAGGCGAAGGCGCCGGCGACGGCGCCGTACTTGACGGCGGCCGGACCGAGCAGCATGGAGAGGCCGTCGAGTTCGGCTTCCGCCGGGGCGGGCGCGGGGCGGGTGGCCCGGGGAGCCGTGGAGGGAAGGCCGAGAGAGCCGGAAGAGCCGGAGGAAGAAGCGGCCGGTGCCGGTGTCCGGTCCTGATCGAGCAGGCTCCCCAGATTCCGCGCGAACTGCTGCAGGATCCGGTCGGACACCGTCGCGATGGCACCCTTCCCGAACTGCGCGATCTTGCCGCGTATCACCAGATCCGTGGAGATCTGGAGCAGCGCGCCCTCCGGCGCCGCGAGCACTTCGAGCGCGACCTCGGCCTCCGCGTCGCCGCTCCCATGGGTGTCGGCCCCGCGCGCCTGGACCCGCAGCCGCCGCCCCTGCGGGTCGACCTCCAGGAAGCGGACCGTACCGGCGTACGCGGCGCTGATCGGGCCTACCTTGATCTTCACGGAGCCCTGCCAGGCGTCTGCGTCGCGCCCTTCCAGCGCAGCGCCCGGCATGCACGAGGCGACCCGCTCGACGTCGTTCATCAGGGCGAAGACCTCGTCCGGTGAGGCCTTGACCGGGACCGAGTTGGTGAGTTGCATCAGGACTCCTTGGGGCAGCGCCGGGCGACGGCGCACCCGTCGATCGCCTCGACGATGGTCTGGTAGCCGGTGCACCGGCAGAGGTTGGAGGCGACGACCTCGCGGATCTCGTCCTTGGTCGCCTCGGGCCGTTCGGCGAGGAAGCCCTCGGCGAGCATCAGGAAGCCGGGGGTGCAGAAGCCGCACTGCAAGCCGTGATGCTCGCTGAACGACCGTTGCAGGTCGTTCAGTTCGGCCCCGTCCGACAGCGATTCGACGGTACGGATCCGGGCGCCCTCGGCCTGCGCCGCGAACATCAGACACGCGCGTACGGGCCGGTCGTCGACCAGGATCGTGCACGCGCCGCAGATGCCGTGCTCGCATCCGACATGGGTGCCGGTCAGGCGCAGATCGTGCCGGAGCACGTCCACCAGGGTGCGGCGGGGCTCGGTGATCACTTCGTGCCGTTCCCCGTTGACGTCGAGCGTGAGCAGCAGAACGTCGCTGGCGTCGCCGGTGGTGGTCAGGTGGCCGGTGTCGGTCATGAGGAGAGCTCCAGGTTCAGGGCGCGGTGCACCGTCTCCGGGGTGATGGGGGTGTGGTCGAGTTCGACGCCCGTGGGCAGCAGCGCGTCATTGACCGCGTTGAGCACGGCGGCCGGCGCCCCGATGGTGCCGCCCTCGCCCGCGCCCTTCGCGCCGGTCTCCGTGAACGCGCACGGCGTCTCCAGGTGATGGATGAGGACGTCGGGGATCTCATGGGCGGTGGGCACCTTGTAGTCCATGAAGCTGGTCGCCGACGGTTCGCCCTGGGCGTCGTACGTCACCTGCTCGAAGAGCGCGCCCGCGATGCCCTGCGCTATGCCGCCCCGGCACTGCCCCTCCACGACCTGCGGGTTGATCGCCACACCGCAGTCCTCGACGCAGACGTACCGCAGGATCTCCACCTGCCCCGTGCCTTCGTGGAGTTCGACGACCACGCCGTGGGTGGCGTTCGAGAAGGTGCCGTCGTTGAAGACGTCGAAGGTGGCGGTGGCGCTCAGGCCCGGCTCGATGTCCTTGGGCAGCAAGTGCGCCTGGAGATAGGCGGTATCGGCCAGTTCCTCGTAGGTGAGGCTCGCGCCGTCGCGGCGCCGTACCGTCCCCACCCCGAGCTCCACGTCCTCAGGGCCGACCTCCCAGCGCGCCGCGGCGATCCGGCACAGCTTCTCTCCGAGCTTCGCCGCCGCGAGCCGTACCGCGCTGCCACCCACCGTGATGGAGCGGCTCGCGAAGGTGCCCCAGCCGTAGGTGACGCGCTCGGTGTCGCCCTGATGGAGTTTCACCTTGCCGATGTCCAGGCCCAGTTCGTCGGCGACGATCTGCGCCATCGTCGTCTCGTGACTCTGCCCGTGGCTCATCGTGCCGGTGGTGACGGTCACCGCGCCGCTGGTGTCCATCCGGACCTCGGAGATGTCGAAGCCGGGGACGACCCGCATCTTGCGCTGGGCGAAGGCCTTGGAGCCGTAGCCGGTGCGCTCGCTGAAGCAGGAGTAGCCGATGCCGATGTGCCGCCCTCGCGCCGCCGCCTCCGAGCGCTTCTCGTACCAGCCCTCGTCCTTGACCAACCGCTCGCACAGGTTCAGCGACTCCAGATAGGAGCCCGGGTCGTACGTGATGCTGTTGACGCCCGTGTACGGGAACTCGGTGATGACGTTGCGGCGGCGGATCTCCACGGCGTCCAGGCCCAGTTCACGGGCGGCCCGCTCGAAGAGCCGCTCCACCACCATCACGTACTGCGGACGGCTCACCCCCCGATAGGGAGCGGTGGGGGCCTTGTTGGTGGTGACCGCCCGGCCGCGCACCCGGTAGGCGGGCACTTTGTAGACGCCGGGCATCTCGGCCGCCGCCATCAGCGGCTCGATGCCCGCCGTGAACGGGTAGCAGGAGTAGGCGCCCATGTCGCACACCACATCGGCGTCCAGGCCGAGGATCCTGCCCTGCTCGTCGAAGGCGGCGCGCACGTCGTAGTGCTGTTCGCGGGCGAGGAAGGAGGCGGACAGCGCGTCCTTGCGGTCCTCGATCCACTTCACCGGCCTGCGAAGGCGCAGTGCGGCCGCCGCGGCGGCGATCTCCTCGCGCCCGACGACACACTTCTGGCCGAATCCGCCGCCCATGTCGGGCACCACGACCCGCACCGCTCGTTCGTCGAGGCGCAGACAGCGGGACGCCACCGTGCGCACCTGGTGCGGGACTTGGGTGCAGGTCTGCAGGACGAGCTGTTCCTCGCGATCGTCCCAGTGGGCGACGACGCCGCGCGTCTCCAGGGGGAGTGCGTTCTGTCGACCGGTCCGTGACGCGACGTCGACGACGCAGGCGGCGGAGTCGAAGATCTCGTCGATGCCGTCGGTGGCGAAGAGCGAGACGTCCACGAGGGTGTTGTGCGCGGCCTCTTCGTGGACGAGAGGCGCGTCGGGCGCGAGGGCCGCCTCTTCCGAGGTGACCGGGGGCAGGGGCGCGTAGCTCACCTTGGCCGCCTCCAGGCCGTCCTCCGCCGCGTACGCGTTCCGTGCCACGACGATCGCGACGGGCTCTCCGACATAGCGGACCCGGTCGCGGGCCAGGACGGGCATCGCGGTCGGCACGAACTCCGAGAGCGGGCGGCCGAGCTGGGCGGTGATGTCGGTCAGCTCCAGATCGTCGGCCGTGAATGCCGCGACGACGCCCGGCACATCACGTACCGCTGTCAGGTCGATCGACGTGATCTCGCCGTGCGCGACCGTGCTGCGGACGAACTGGGCGTGCAGCATGCCCGGCAGCGCGATGTCGTCGACGAACCTGCCGCGCCCGGTGAGCAGCCGCGGATCCTCGCGCCGCGCCACGGACCTGCCGACCAACTGACCGTCTTTTCCCGCTTTGTTCATCGGGTCTTCGCCTCCTCACAGGCACGCAGGACCAGCGTGCGGACGAGTTGCTTGCGGTAGTGCGTGCTGCCGGACGCGTCGGCCGGGGGATCGACCGCGTCCGCCGCCGCGGCCGCGCACTCGGCGAACGATCCGCCGTCCGCGAGGACCGCCTCCGCCTGAGGCACGCGCACCACGGCGGCGGCGACCCCGCCGAGCGCCACGCGCCCGCCGCGTACCGCACCGCCCGCGACGTCGAGGTCCACGACCGCGGAGACGAGCGCGAAGTCCCCCTGCCGCTCGGCGAATTCGGTGAGCGCGGCGTGCGGTGCGGGGCGCGGGAAGACGATCTCGACGAGGATCTCGTCGAAGTCGATCGCGGTGGTGTAGTAGCCGAGGAAGAAGTCCCCGGCCGCGATCCGGCGCTCGCCGCGCGGCCCGCGGACCACGAACTCGGCGTCAAGGGCGAGGGCGAGCAGACACCACTCGGCGGTGGCGTCGGCGTGCGCGACGCTGCCGCCGACCGTGCCACGGGTACGGATCGGCAGATGCCCGATCCACGGCATGGCATCGCGCAGCACACCGAAGTCCGCGCCGATCCGCCCCGCCGGGTCCCTCTCCACCGTGTGGTGGGTGGTGAGCGCCCCTATGCGCAGCCCGCCCGCCGCGTCCGTGCGCACCCCGTCGAGCTCCCGCAGAGCGGCTATGTCGACCAGGTGCCGGGGCCGGGCGAGCCGGAAGTTCATCATCGCGACCAGGCTCTGGCCGCCGGCGACGACCTTGGCGTCGTCACCGAGCTCGGCGAGCAGCCGCGTGGCGCCGTCGAGGTCGCGGGCCCGGTGATAGGCGAAGGGGGCGGGCTTCATGGTCCTCCTGTCGTACGTAGGGGTGCGCGGGGGAGCAAGGCGTGCGGGCGCCGCAGGGATGCGCGGGGGAGCAGGGCGGTGCGGGCCGCTCAGAGCGCCGCCTGCTCGGGGACCGGCAGCGGTGCCGCGGGATGCGGCGACTCCTCGTCGCCGTCCAGCTCCCGGCCCTTCGTCTCCGGCGCCGCCACCGCCATCCACACGACGGCCACCAGGACGGTCCCGCCGAGCACGGCGAACGTCAGCGGAAGCCCGAGCACCGGCCACATCACCGAGCCGAAGAGCAGCGGTGCGAACCCGGTGAGTGCCCTGCTGACCGATGAGGCCCAGCCGAAGCCGCTGGCCCGCAGGGGAGTGGGGTAGAGCTCGGAGACGTACGCGTACAGGGCGGGGATGGCCAGCTGGGCCAGGAAGCCGAAGATGCCGATGGCCACGACCGAGCCGGTCGGCAGGTCCCGCACCAGCGCGAACACCACCAGGGCGAGCGAGGCGACCGGGGCCGAGACGCCGATCAGCCACTTGCGGCCGACGAGGTCGACCAGGGCGGTGGAGACGAGGACGCCGACGATGCCGACGCCGCTCATCAGGGTGGTGCTCATGAACGCGGCCGTGTCGCCCTGGCCCTCCTCCTTGAGGATCGAGGGCATCCAGCTCAGCGCCGCGTAGTAGACGAGCATGATCGTGGCGAAGAGCAGCCAGGCCGCCGATGTGATGCGCGGGCTGAAGGCCCAGATGCGGCGCAGCTGGTCGACGGCGGCGCCCACGCCGCGCGGGCCTTCGTCCGCCACCGGCTCGGGGATGACGTAGGGCTCCACGGGTGCGCCCGTCCGTGCCACCAGGTCGTCGATGACCTTCCGGGCCTCGGCCTCGCGGCCCTTCTTCGTCAGATAGATCGGCGACTCGGGGATGCCGCGCCGGGCCCAGAAGAGCAGCAGCGCGGGCAGGACCATCGTCGCCAGCATCCACCGCCAGTTGCCGTCGAGCGTCAGCATCGCCGTCGAGACGAGCCCGCACAGCGTCACGCCCACCGGCCACCACGCGTCGAGCGCGGTCAGGATCCTGCCCCGGTACTTGCGCGGCGAGAACTCGCCCACCAGGGCGTAGTCCACGGGGATACAGCCGCCGAGCCCCACACCCGCGAGGAACCGCAGCGCGAGGAAGACCGGATACGTCGGCGCGAGCGCGCCGAACACCGAGAACAGGGCGAAGATCAGCAGCGTGACGCTGAAGGCCTTCTTCCGGCCGATACGGTCGGCGACCGCGCCCCAGGCGACGGCGCCCACGGCCATCCCCACCAGGTTCGCGGTGGCGACGAGCCCGCGCTCACTGAGCGAGAGGTCGAAATGCTTGCCGAGGAGCGGCATGAGGAAGCCGTTCAAGGCGATGTCGTACGCGTCGAAGAGGTAGCCGAGGCCACCGATGATGAAGATCTTGCCCTGGACCGACCACCTCCAGGGAAGGTCCTGAACGATCTGATCGCCTGTTTTCACGTTCGCTCCACGGGGTCGTGTCGGGGACGTTCTGCGGCGCTCGCGGGTGCCGGGTCAGCGGATGTGCAGGGGGGTGCAGGGGGGAATCAGCGTGTGAACTGGTACGAGAACGCGCCGAGATCGGGGTCGGCGAGCGGGCTGCCGCCCCAGAGCCAGTCGTAGGAAAGATCGGACTCGCCGTCGAAGTTCCGCCGGAGCTTCTCGTCCCTCGCCTGCTGCTCGGGGCCGTCGGGGAAGTGGTAGAAGGTCTTGTTCTGCAGCGAGGCGTCCTGGACCATCCCCGCGTGCTTGGCGCGCCGGTCGACATAGCGGCGCAGTGCTCCCTCGATGCCGTCCGCCGTGACCGCGCCCAGTTCCTCGGCGAGCACCGCGGCGTCCTCCATGGCCTGCGAAGCGCCCTGCGCCTGGTAGGGGAGCATCGCGTGGCAGGCATCGCCGAGCAGGGCGACCCGGCCGTCCTGCCACACCGGGTCGCGGCGCCGGTGGTAGAGCGCGAAGCAGGAGACGTCCTCCTTCGCCTTGGAGAGCATCGCGGGGACGCGGTCGTCCCAGCCGGGGAAGGCGTCGACGAGGTCCTGCGCGGTGGCGGCGACGGACCACTTCTCGGCCACCTCGTCCGTGCAGGGCACGCAGGCCACGATGTTGAGGTACTCGCCGCCGCGGATCATGTAGTGCACCAGATGGCGGTCGGGTCCGTACCAGATCGTGGACTGGTAGCGGTCGACCAGCCAGCGCGTCGCCGGGTCGGCCGCGATCAAGTCGCCCGGTATGAGGGCCCGGTAGGCCATCTCGCCGGAGAACTGCAGGGTGTCCGGGGCGCCCATCAGGTCGCGCACCTGAGAGCGGATGCCGTCGGCGCCGATGACGGCGTCGGACACGTACCGCCGCCCGTCGTCCGTGATCGCCACCGGGCGCGCGGGGTCCGTACGGTCGAGCTCGGCGACCTTGCTCGCCGTGTGCAGCGCGACGACGGGGCCAGGACCCGCAGGGTCGACGCAGGCGTCCATGAGGACGCGGTGCAGATCGGCCCGGTGGTAGTGCCAGTACGGCGCGTTGAACTCTTCCTTGCAGCGTCGGCCGAGGGAGGTGAGGCCGACGACGCTGCCGTCCTTCCAGCGCCGCCGCACCTGGTCGAGCGGTTCGGTGTGGATGGCTTCCAGCTGCCGGCGCAGGCCGAGGCCGAGCAGGACGCGGCTGGCGTTGGGAGCCGTCTGGATACCCGCGCCCACCTCGCCGAGCTGCGGGGCCTGTTCGAGCACGGTGACCCGCAGGCCGCGGTGCCGCAGCGCAAGGGCGGCGGTCAGGCCACCGAGGCCGCCTCCGACGACGGTGACTTCGTACGACTGGCTGGACGCCACGCTTCCTCCATCTTGCTTGCACGATCGGGCAGTTGACGCGCGGAGCGGGTCAGCGCTCGGTGAGACGGCCGCCCGTGACGACCTCGGTGTCGTCGACCCGGACCGTGCAGCCGCGCATGGCGATGTCGAGATGCGCGTACGACTCGCGGCCGAGGACGGGGTGCGGTCCCGTGGACCACAGGAAGTTCCCGGCGAAGGCGCGGGCGTCCATGCCCATCAGGTCGTCCTTGCCATACATCGCGGTGGCGAACCAGTCGGCCGTACGCATCAGACCCCAACCCATGTGCGAGAGGCTGCGCGCCCACTGATCGTCCGCGTCCTCGAAGAACGTGTTCAGGAGCTCGGCCTCGGCGCCGCCCGACACCTTCTCGATCTGCCCGCCCGAGATCTGCAGGGTCACGGGCTGACGCACGTACTCCTTGAAGGGCAGCAGGATGTCTCCCTCGGCGAGCACGATCTGCCCGTCGGAGATCTCCGGCCAGGCGAGCACCATGGTGCTCGGCCAGTGGTCCCAGCGGCCCGGATCGTCGGCGAAGCCGCACTGGAACTCGGGCTTGGAACCCGTGAGTTGCACGGTCAGATCCGTGCCCGCGTCCGAGGTGACCTTCATGACGGCCGACCGCTTGAGCAGCTGGACGCCTTCGAGCACCTCGTCCTTGTCGGACTCCTTGGGCAGATTGCGGATGAGCACGTCGGGTGCGTCGCAGACGAAGATGATGCGGGTTCCGGCGCGCAGGATCTCCTGCTGTACCGGCGCGTGGATGAAGCCTTCGCGGGTGATGTCGACGACCAGATCGGCGGACTTGAGCAGGTCCTGCGCGGTGGTGTCGTTGAGCACGGAGACGAGGCCCGGGCCCGCGCCGGTGTGGGTGCTCGGCATCGGCGCGGGACTGCCGCCGGGGACGGTCGCGGCGATGACATGGGCGCCGCACGCCTTCGCGGCGCCGAACGCCGCCGCCACGTAGTCGCCGCGGCTGCCGGGCTCGGAGAGGACGACGACGTGCTCGCCCTCGGTGAGCTTGCACAGTCGCAGTTCGCGGGTGAACGCGTCGAGCAGATCGACGGACGAAAGATCGAACACGGGGGGTCCCTTCTTTCGGGCTCTTTCGGGCTGCCGCAGGCAAACGGGCAGCACGACTCCGGACACTTCGTGCGAGGGAAAATGGGGGTATGGGGCAGGAGGGCAGACAGGCTTCACCGGCCCGCCGTACAGGGTCTGAACTGCGGATACGAGGCGGTGGGTGACCGCCCGACAGAGATAATCCGAACACGTACGATCTCCCTTGGCAAGGGGTCGCGCACGGAGTTAACACCGGTCTTTCCTGATGAACCGTCAGCGAAATGCCGTCCCGTACCGGCTGACCTCGACTTCGTCACCGACGGCTGTCCGGCGGTCGCCCGGGGGTGCTCGGGGGATGCCGTTACATCCCGGTAAACCGCCCCGCGGTCGGGCCCGCCCTCGACAATTCCGTCCGCGTGAAGGGGGTTCCTCATCGGGCAGAGATATGAAAGTGTCCTCCCAAATCTCCGGGAGCAGCGGAAGACCCACAGGTCAACAGGGCTGCCACGGCCTCGACATGGGGTGAAGAAGTGTTACGGAACGGAACACGGGGGCACGATCTCGCCTCGCTGCGCCGGTTGAACACCACCGTCGTGCTGCGCGCCCTGCACCGCCGAAGCCCGCAGACACTCGCGGAACTCGCCGCAGGCACCGGACTCTCCCGGCCCACCGTGGAATCAGCCGTCGAGGAGCTGACCGCGCACGGCTGGGCGGGGGAGGCCGAGCGCGAGGACGGGGAGCGCGCGCCGGGTCGCCCGGCCCGGCGGTTCCGGTTCCGTGTGGAGTCGGGCCATGTGGTGGGCGCCGACATAGGCCTGCACAAGATGGTGCTGATCCTCGCTGACCTCGGCGGGACGGTGCTCGCCGTGCAGCGCGAGGACATCGACCCGGAGCTGGGCGGAGCCGAGCGGCTCGACCTGCTGCGGAAGGCACTCGAAGCCTTTCTCGACGCGCACTCCGTGCGGCGCGACGACATCCTCGCCCGCTGCGTGGGCGTACCCGGCGTCGTCGACGCGGGCGGCACCATCACCTCGCACGTCATCCCGGAGTGGTCCGGCGTCGACCTCGGGCGGCTCCTCGCCGACGGCGAGCCGGGCCACACCCTCGTCGAGAACGACGTGAACCTCGCCGTGCTCGCCGAGCGCTGGCAGGGCGCGGCCACCCTCGCCGGAGACGTCGTCTGCGTCCTGACCGGACACCGCGTGGCGTGCAGCCTCACCATCGGCGGGCGCCTTCACCGGGGGCGGCGCGGCGGCGCGGGTGAGCTGGGTCTGCTCCCGCTGCTCGGCATGAACACCGCGCAGGAAGCTCTCAGCTGGAAGGGCCCGCGGCACACCGGTGAGTCCGAAGTGGCCGCCCTCGCCCGCGCCGCGGACACCGCGGACCCACGCGCACTCGCCGCCGTGGCGGACTTCGCCGACCGCATCTCGCCGGGCATCGCCGCCCTGGCCCTCGCCGTCGACCCGGAGCTGGTGGTGCTCACCGGTGGCGCGACCCCGCTGGGCGGCCATCTCGTGCCGCTGATCGAGGACAGGCTGCGCCCGCTGACGCTGCACGTCCCGCGCATCGCACTGAGCACGCTCGGCGAACAGGGCGTCGCGATCGGCGCCGTACGCAAGGCACTTGACCAGGTCGAATCCGATCTCCTGACGGATGCGACGCCGTAGGACGACGAAGGCGGAGGCGCTCATGCGCAGGAGAACTCTGCTCCACGGAGCGATGGCGGCGCCCCTGCTCGCCGCCTGCTCCGGCGAGAGTGACGACGGCAAGGAGAGCGGTGGCAGGACCACCCTCACGTACGGGGTGTGGGACGTGGCCCATGTGCCGGGGCTGCAGAAGGTGATCGACGCCTTCGAGAAGGAGAACCCCGGCATATCCGTGCGCATGGAACTCACGCCCTGGTCCAGCTACTGGACCACCCTGAAGACCGCGATGCGCGGCGGCACCGCCCCCGACGTGTTCTGGATGAACGCGGTCAACCTCCAGCTGTACGCCTCCAGCGGGGTCCTCGAACCCCTGAGCGGCCACATCAAGAGCGACGCGACCCCCGTGGACCGCCACCCCGAATCACTCGTGAAGATCTACGCGTACCAGGGCACCCAGTACGGCATCCCCAAGGACTTCGACACCATCGGCCTCTGGTACAACAAGGCGCTCTTCGACAAGGCGGGCATCAAGTACCCCGACAAGACATGGACGTGGGACGACGTGCGCGACGCCGCCGCCGAACTGACCAACCCGCGCGAGCGCGTGCACGGCATGGCCGCCGAGATGGACCGTCAGGCCCAGATCTACCCCGCCATCCATGGCGCGGGCGGCTACGTACTCAGGGACGGGAAGTCGGGCTTCGGCGACGAGCGCTCCATCGAGGGCCTGCGCTACTGGACCGACATGATCGACCGCGGCTGGTCACCGCCGCAGAGCGCGATGGTCGAGTCCAAGGCCCGCAATCGCTTCTGGTCGGAGAAGGCCGCCATGGTCTACGAGATATCCGCGTACTCCGGCCAGATGCACGCCACCCCCGCGATCAAGGACCACGGCGGTGTCACCGTGCTGCCCAAGGGCCGCGAGCGCGCCACGATCATCCACGGCCTCGCCAACGTCATCTCCGCCAAGAGCCGCAAGAAGGCTGCCGCCTGGAAGTTCGTCCACTTCATGGCCGGTCGCAGGGCCGCCGAGATCCAGGCGTCCACGGGCGTCACCATCTCCTCGTACGAGGGGACGCAGGACGCCTGGATCGAGTCGATGCCCGAGTTCGACCTGAAGTGCTTCGTCGAGATGCAGAAGTACGCCGTCGCGTACCCGAGCTCGAAGAACACCGCGGTCTGGGAGAACCTCCAATATCCCCTCCTGGGCGCCGCGTTCAGCGGCAAGGGTGGCATCGAGAGCGCCGCCCGCACGCTGGGCGAGCAGATGGACCGGGCCCTGAAGGAGGAGCGCGCATGATGAGTGTCTTTCCCTCCACGGCGGCGGCGAAGGCGGCAGGGCGGAGCCGCGGCCGGGGCCGTGTCCTCGGTAGCAGACCGGAGTCCGGATCCGCCCCCAAGTCCCGCAACCAGCGCGCCGCCTACCTCTTCATCGCGCCGCTCGGCATCGGCTTCGCCCTCTTCTACTTCTGGCCGCTGCTCCAGACCTTCTTCTACAGCTTCACCGAGTTCGGGGCGTTCGGCGGCAACACCTGGATCGGCACCGACAATTACGTACGCGTCCTCAAGGACGTCTCCGTCTGGCAGGCGCTAGGCAACACGCTGATCTACTGCGTCATCGGACTGCTCGCCCTGCCGGTCGCCATCGGTGTCGCGGCGCTGCTGAACCGGCGCGGACTGCGCGGCGTCGCGGTCTACCGCGCCTTGTACTTCATCCCGTTCGTGACGCTGCCCGTCGCCGTCGGCCTCGTCTGGAACTGGCTCTACAACGGCGACTACGGACTGATCAACGAAGTCTTCGAGTGGTTCGGCGCGGACCGCCGCTACTGGGTCTCCGACCCCTCGACCGCCGTGTACGCGATCGGCACCGTCATGGTCTGGTCGACCACCGGCTACTACTTGATCATTTTCATGGCGGGCATCAAGGGCATCCCGCAGGACTACTACGAGGCCGCCGAGCTGGACGGCGCGGGACCGCTGCGCCGCTTCTTCACGATCACGATGCCACTGCTCAGTCCGACGATCTTCTTCTCGTCCATCATCTGCATGATCAACTCGCTGCAGACCTTCGACCTGATCTACATCATGATGGCCGAGAAGAACCCGGCGATCGGCGACACCCAGTCAGTGGTGAGCCTCTTCTACAAATGGGCCTTCATCGAGAACGCCCAGGGCCCCGCCGCCGCCCTCGCCTTCCTGCTCATGCTGATCATCGCGGCGCTGACGCTGGTGCAGTTCAAGCTGCAGAAGAGGTGGGTGCACTATGCGTGAGTCCTTGCGTGCGTCCTGCGCACGGCCCGCGAGCCGGCGGCGCGTCAGCGCCGGTTCGGTCGCCACCCACGCCGTGCTCTCGTTCGGTGCCCTGGTGATGGTTTTCCCCTTCCTGTGGCAGCTGCTCACCGCGGCCAAGTCCCTCGCCGAGACGGCTCAGGTGCCGCCGACCTTCCTGCCCCACACCTGGAACTGGTCGAGCTTCGAAGAGGTCTTCAGCGCGCTGCCGTTCCGGGAGATGCTCTTCAACAGCGTCTTCAACACCGTGGGGCGCACGGTCGGACAGCTGGTGTTCTGCTCGCTCGCCGCCTACGCCTTCGCACGCATGCAGTTCCGGGGCCGCGACGTCCTGTTCGGGCTCTTCCTGTCCGTCCTCATGGTGCCGAGCTCGCTGCTCGTCCTTCCGCAGTACGACATCATCCAGCGGTTCGGCCTGCTCAACTCGGCACCCGCGCTGTTCCTGCCCGGCATGTTCAGCGCGTTCGGGACCTTCATGCTGCGGCAGTTCTTCCTCACACTCCCCAAGGAGCTGGAGGAAGCCGCGCGGATCGACGGCGCGGGTCCGTTCCGCATCTTCTGGTCGATCATGCTGCCCCTCGTGCGGCCCGCGCTCGCCGCGCTCGCCGTCATCACCGCGATGTGGTCGTGGAACGACCTCCTGTGGCCGCTGATCGTGAACACGGACCCGCAGAAGATGCCGATCAGCGCCGGACTGACCTCGCTTGAAGGCCAGTTCGAGACCAACTACCCCGTGATGATGGCCGGTTCGCTCATCGCGAGCCTGCCGATGCTCGTCGTCTACCTCTTCCTGCAGCGGCACTTCGTGCAGAGCGTCGCGCTCTCCGGCTCCAAGAGCTGACCCCACTCCAGGAATCACGAAAGGTGACTCTGCCCATGCGAATAGGTCTGATCGGCGCGGGCGGCATAGCCCGCGCCCATCTCCCCGGCTGGCTGGAACTGGGTGCGCGCATCAGCGTGTACACCGTCGACGGCTCCGCGGTGAAGCTCGCCGCCGAGTACGCGGGGCGCGATGTCGCCGCCGTGTCGAGCCTCGACGAACTGCTCGCCGACTGCACCGCCGTCGACATCTGCACGCCCACCCCCACGCACAAAGAACTCGCCCTGGCGGCCGTTGCCGCTGGCCGTCACGTCGTCTGCGAGAAGCCCCTCGCGCTCAACGCCGCCGACGCGGAGGAGATCGCGGCAGCCGCCGAAGCGGCGGGCGTAGGGCTGCACCCCGCACATGTCGTGCGGTACTTCCCGGCGTACGCGGCCATGCAACGGGCCGTCGAGATGGGAGAGTTGGGCGAGCTTGCCGTACTGCGGTTCACCCGGGGCGGTGCGCGCCCGCAGTGGGCTCCCTGGTTCGCCGACCCTGCCCAGTCCGGCGGCGTGATCATGGATCTGATGGTGCACGACGTCGACATCGCCCGCTGGATCGCGGGCGACGTGGTCCGGGTGCACGCGCAGACGCGGGGCGTCGAGCACGCCGAGGGAGGTACGGAAGCCGAGGTGGTCTCGGCGACCGCCGTCCTCACCCACGCCTCCGGCGCGATCAGCCACATCACCGGTCTCTGGGGACTCCCGGACCAGCAGTTCCGTACGACGTTCCGGATCGCGGGCAGCGACGGCCTCCTGCGGCACGACTCCACGTCCGTGCCCGGCTACCGCATCACCGCGCAAGGAGTGCGCGCGGCCAACGAGGGCATCCCTTCGAGCCCGATGACGGAGAGCCCCTACCTGTCCGAGCTGCGGGAGTTCGCGGCTTCATGGGAGGAGGGCGGCGGTGAGCCGCGGGTGAGCGCGCGGGACGGGATCGAGGCGGTGCGGATCGCCGAAGCGGCGGTGGAGTCGAGTCGCACGGGCCGGGCGGTCGAGATCCGGACGGGTATCGAGTCGGGCAACGAGTCGGGTATCGAGTCGGACATCAAGGAGGTCACGCGATGAAGGTCGCCGTTCTGTCGTTCGCCCATCTCCACGCGGCGGGGTACCTGCGGCTCCTCGCGCGCATGCCGGATGTCGAGGTCATCGCCAGTGACCCCGACACCGGGCCGTCGGCGCCCGGTGAGGTGCGGGGACGCGCGTTCGCCGAGGAGATGGGGGTCGCCTACGCGGAGTCGTACGACGAGGTCTTCGCCTGGGGCCCCGACGTGGTGATCGTCTGCTCCGAGAACGCGCGCCACCGGCCCCTCGTGGAGCTCGCCGCTTCCCGCGGCGTGGACGTCCTGTGCGAGAAGCCGCTGGCCACGACGGTCGCGGACGGCGAGGCGATGCTCGCGGCCTGCCGCGCGGCAGGCGTACGGCTCGCGGTCGCCTTCCCCGTCCGCTTCAGCCCTGCGTACGCGGCCGTCAAGGCGGCCGTCGCTTCGGGCGAGGCGGGCCGGGTCCTGACCGTGTCCGGCGCGAACAACGGCTCCATGCCCGCCTCCCGGCGCTGGTTCGCCGATCCCGAACTCGCGGGCGGCGGAGCCCTGATGGACCACACGGTTCACATCGCCGACCTCCTGGACGACCTCTTCGGCGAGGCCCGCCCCGTCGACGTGTACGCCCAGACGAACAACCGCATGTACGAGGGCGAGGTCGACGCCGAGACCAGCGGCCTGGTCACCGTGACCTACGACAACGGCTCGGTGGCCACGATCGACTGCAGCTGGTCGCACCCGCGCTCCCACCACTCCTGGGGCGGGCTCGAACTCACCGTGGTCGGCGAGCGGGCGACCCTGGAGATGGACGCCTTCGACCAGGCGGTCCACGGATACAGCGAACGCCGGGGACAGGGGCTCGAACTGCCCTTCGGGGCCGATCTGGACGAGCGGATGCTGCGGGCGTTCCTGTACGGACCGGAGGACGGCGGAATGGACGTGGCCGACGGCGAGGGCGGGCTGCGGACGCTGAAGATCGTGGCGGCGGGCTATGAGTCGGCTCGCCGCGGGGTCCCGGTGGCGGTGGGCTGACGGCTGGGAGGGGGCGCGGTCCTCAGCCGCCGAAGAGCTGGGTCCAGTACGTCCCTGCCGAGCCGCCGCCCGCGAAGCCGACGCCGAGGTGGGTGAAGGAGGGCTTGAGGATGTTGGCCCGGTGGCCGGGGCTGTTCATCCAGCCGTCCACCACCTCGGCGGGCGTGCGCTGCCCGCAGGCGATGTTCTCGCCGATCGCCCGGTGCGTGCTGCCCGCCGCCGACGCGCGGTGCCAGGGCTCGCCGCCGTCGGGCGAGGTGTGGGAGTAGAAGGCGCGGGCGACCATGTCCGCGCTGTGGCCCTGCGCCGCCACGGTCAGGAGCGGGTCGGGGGAGAGGGGGCGAAGACCGGCCGCCGTCCGCTCGGCGTTGGTGAGACGGAGCACCGCCGACGCCCACTCCGCGAGCCCCTGTGAGGTGAGAGGGGTCGCCCACAGCGCCGTCCAGTAGACGTCACCGGAGCGCGCGTCGGTGGTGTGGGCCAGCCCGGCCTGCGTGTACGCGCGGCTGTGCACCGTACGCCGTGACTGCTCACCGGAGAGGCAGTACTCCAGGAAGTCGGCGGGCGTGCGGGGCCCGGAGACGAGATGCTCGCCGATGGCCAGGTAGGCGTACCCGCCCGCGACCACGCGCTGGTAGAGGGACGTGCCGTCCGCGTGCTCCGAGCTCAGCGTGGACCGCGCCGCCATCCCGGCGGCGTGCGCGCTCGCGGCGGCGGTCAGCCGGGCGTCGAGGGTGACCGGAGGGGCGCCCGTCGAAGCCCGCGCGGTGTTGACCAGCGGGAGGAATCCGTCGGGGCCGAGGCCGGGGTCGGGTGCGGCCGAAGGGCGGGGCATGGACGCACCGGTCGGCGCGGGTGCGGATGGACCGGCGGGCGCGGCTGCGGGTGGACCGGCAGCGGTGGTCGCGCGTGGACCGGCGACGGAGGGGGAGGCCGGCTGAGGGCCCTCGTCCTCCGCCACGTCCACCCCGAAGTCCCTCGCCACCCCCGCGAGCCCGTCCGCGTACCCCTGCCCGATCGCCCGCAGCTTCCACCCCGTGCCCCTGCGGTAGATCTCCGCGACCAGCAGCACCGTCTCGCGGTCCGGGCGCGGCGGTGTGAAACGGGCCACGTGCTGTCCGCCGGGCCCGTGCACCTGGAGCGTGATGCCGGGAAGGCGGCCCAGGGGAGTGCCGGGATCGGCGGGGCTGACGGCCACGGTGACGCGGCTCGCACCGGCACGCAGGCGCCGCCCGTCGACCGTGACCGTGTCGCCCTGGAGCCGGGCGCCGGGTGCGGCGGGCTGGTTGTAGAAGACGAAGTCGCCGTCGCCCGCGACCTTCCCGCTGTCGCCCGTGACGATCACGGACAGGTCGAAGGGGCCGGAGACCCGGAGGGTGACGGCACCGTCCGGCAGCGGCACGTTCCCTCCGGCAACCAGCTCATTCATGCCAGGACAACGCGAGAGCGGCACTCCGAGGTTCCCGGCAGAGCAGGGCCGGGAGGGCCCAGAACCGGAGGCGGGTCCGCGCCGCGGGAGGAGGGTATTAGCGTGGGGGCCACGGGAAAGCACAATTCACCGACAGGATCCGAGGTGCCCGGCAGATGGCAAGCCGCAGCGAGAGCCGTACCCAGCTCGTAGAGGGACTCATGGAGCGGTTCCCGCAGGTGCCGCGAGAAGCGGTGATCAAAGAAGACCTGCTCAGGGGAGGCATGGCCTTCGACGAGTCCGCGCTGAGCGACAACGAGGGCGGTGAGATCAAGCCGAAGTCGTACTTCATCTTCTCCTTCGACCACAGCACACTGCCCGAGCTCGGCGCCGCCGCCCTGCGCCGCCCGCCCGAGGAGATCGTCCTCACCGGAGGCCCCTACGACCTGCGCCGCACGGTCGTCTCGGTCCGCGTGAACCCCTCATCGCCCTACCGCGTGGCCGCCGACGGCGACGGCGTACTCGGCCTGTACCTGGACGGCGTCCGGATCTCCGACGTGGGCCTGCCGCCGATGCCGGACTACTACCGGCACACGCTGGAGAACGGCAAGTCCGTCATGGAGGTGGCGCCCACCATCCAGTGGGGCTACCTCATCTACCTGACGGTCTTCCGGGTCTGCCAGTACTTCGGCGCCAAGGAGGAGTGCGGGTATTGCGACATCAACCACAACTGGCGCCAGCAGAAGGCGGCGGGCCGCCCCTACACGGGCGTGAAGCCGATGGACGAGGTCCTCGAAGCCCTCGCCATCATCGACAAGTACGACACCGCGAAGTCCTCCACCGCGTACACGCTGACCGGTGGCGCCATCACCTCGCAGCTCCAGGGCAAGGACGAGGCCGACTTCTACGGGCAGTACGCGAAGGCCATCGAGGAGCGCTTCCCCGGCCGCTGGATCGGCAAGGTCGTCGCGCAGGCGCTGCCCAAGGCGGACGTCCAGCGCTTCCACGACTACGGTGTACGGATCTACCACCCCAATTACGAGGTGTGGGACCCCTACCTCTTCGAGCGCTACTGCCCCGGCAAGGAGCGCTACGTGGGCCGTGACGAGTGGCACCGCCGCATCCTGGACTCCGCGGACGTCTTCGGACCGCGCAACGTCATTCCGAACTTCGTGGCGGGCGTGGAGATGGCGGAGCCGTTCGGCTTCAAGACGGTCGGCGAGGCCATCGATTCCACCGTCGAGGGGCTGCAGTACTTCATGTCGCGCGGCATCACGCCCCGCTTCACCACCTGGTGCCCGGAGCCCACGACACCGCTGGGCAAGGCGAACCCGCTGGGCGCCCCGCTGGAGTACCACGTCCGTCTCCTGGAGGCGTACCGCGCGACGATGGAGTCCAACGGTCTGTCGTCGCCGCCCGGATACGGTCCCGCGGGCCCGGGGCGCGCGGTGTTCTCCGTCTCCTCCTTCATGGACAGCCTGGCCCCCGAGGAGGCCGCCCCCGAGGACCAGGTGTCCGGGAGCGGGGTCCCCGAGAAGGCCTAGGGGGACGAGAAGGCCTGGGCGACCAGGTTGCCGTCCGGGGTGCGCCGCGCGAGGCGTCCGGTACGGAAGTAGCCGTCGGTGGTGAAGGAACGTGCCTCATGATCGGGGGCCCGGTAGGAGCCGCGCGGGGTGTACGGGCCCCGGGCGAGCACTTCGCCGGGCTCCCCGTCGCGAACCTGAACCGGCGCGTGGACCGTATGGCCGCCGACATCGACCCGGACGAGACCGTGCTCACCACGCGGGGTCGCCCGCTCTCGCCCGACGACGAGATCCGCCTGGTCGACGCCGACGGCAAGGACGTGCCGCCTGACCCCGGCCATCCAGGCCCGTCGACACCCGCGCGCACCCTGTGCTTTTCGAACCACGAACGCTGAAGTCCCTCGGCGGAAGGTCCAATGAGGTCCACAGGGGCGCGACGACCGCTTTACCCGAGTGAGCGGGCTGGTGAATGATCGATCAAATGACGACCTCGCCCCCGCCCCTCGGAGGAACAGTGCCGCAGAACCCCGTCACAGTCGTAACCGGCGGCAGCCGCGGCATCGGCGCAGCCATCTGCGTCCGTCTCGCCAAGGAGGGCCACCACATCGCCCTCGGCTATCACTCCGACGCCGATGCCGCCGAGAAGGTGGCCGCGGAAGTCCGGACCGCGAGCGCGGGAGGAGCAAGCGCGGACGCACGCGCCCGCTGCGTCACCGTCCGGATGGACACCGCCGACGAGGCGGACGTCGACCGCCTCTTCGAGACCGCCGCCGCTGAACTGGGCCCGGTCACGGGTCTTGTGAACAACGCCGGGATCGGCGCCCCGGTGGGGCCGCTCGCGCAGGCCGACGCCGCCGCCATGCGCCGCGCGCTCGACGTGAACGTACTCGGCTACCTCCTCTGCGCCCGCCGCGCGATCCGCGACATGACCCGGACCGGCGCCGGCGGCGGCATCGTGAACATCTCCTCCGCGGCGGCGACCCTCGGCGCCCCGGGCGAGTACGTCCATTACGCCGCCGCCAAGGGGGCCGTCGACACGATGACCGTCGGCCTGTCGAAGGAGGTCGCCGCGGACGGCATCCGCGTCAACGCCGTCGCGCCCGGCGTGATCTGGACCGAGTTCCACGCCGACCCCGAGCGCCCGGCGAAGCTCGCCGCGGGCATCCCCCTGGGGCGCTCCGGTCAGCCCGACGAGATCGCCGCGGCCGTCTCCTGGCTGCTATCGGACGAGGCGTCGTACACGTCCGGCACGGTCCTGCGCGTGGCGGGCGGAAGGTGAGCCGACCGGCCCGCGCGCCCGCCGCAGTCCTTACTCTTGGCGCATGATCACCGCATCCGCCCGCATCACCCCGGACGTCGTCATGCGCCCCGCCACGCCGGAGGACGCGGGCGGTCTCGCCCGCGCCCTCCTGCGCAGCCGCGCGCACCTGGAGCCGTGGGAACCCACCCGGCCCGAGGACTACTTCACCTCGCAGGCGCAGGCCGCCCGGCTCCGTGCCCAGTTGGAGGAGTGCCGGGCCGGGCGTGTGGCGCCCTGGGTGCTCGACCGTGAGGGGGACATCGTCGGCTCGATCACCCTGTCCGGCATCGTTCTCGGCCCCTTCCGCAGCGGAAATCTCGGCTACTGGATCGACGTGGACCACATCGGCCGCGGCCTGGCCACCGCCGCCGTCGAGCAGGCCTGCGTCGCCGCCGACACCGAACTCGGCCTGCACCGCGTCGAGGCGGGCACCCTCCTCGACAACGTGCCCTCGCAGCGGGTCCTGGCCAAGTGCGGCTTCGAGGAGTTCGGTGTCGCGCCGGAGTTCCTGCACATCAACGGCGCCTGGCGCGATCACCGACTCTTCCAGCGGATCCTCAACGACCGTCTCCCGTAAGGCAACGACCGTCTCCCCTAAGGCGACGCGACGAAGGATCCACTCGTCGCCTAGATGATGTCCTCCGCGATCTCCGCCTGCTCCCGCTCCGTCCCGTACGCCGACGGCGTGCTGTAGGAGCCCTTCGCCACGAACCACCAGATGGTGGCGAGGGTGAGCACCACGACGAGCGCGATGGACGCGTAGTTCATCGAGTCGACCGTCACCGGCGAGACCTGGGGCAGGCAGAACAGGATCGTCACGAAGACCACCCAGAGCACGGCTATCCAGCCGATGGGCTTGCTCCAGCGGCCCAGGTTCCACGGGCCCTTCTCGAAGCGGTCGCCCGCCCGAAGGCGCAGGTAGATCGGGATGGCGTACGCGGGCGTGATCCCGATGACGTTGATGGCGGTCACGGCCGTGTACGCGGTCGTCGAGTACAGGGACGGCAGGGCGATGACCGCGGCCAGACCGACCGAGAGCCAGACCCCGGGTACCGGCACCTGGGTCCGGGAGCTGACCTTGCGCCATATCTTCGATCCCGGCAGCGCGTTGTCGCGGCTGAAGGCGAACACCATGCGGCTGGCCGCGGCGGTCTCGGCGTTGCCGCAGAACAGTTGCGCCACGATCACGATGAGCAGCAGCGCCGTCGCCCCGGACTCGCCGATCGCGTCGATCATGATCTGCGCGGGCGGCACGCCGGTGTCGGTGTTCACGGTGCCCGCGTAGTCCTGGATCGCGAACGTCAGCCCGGCGAGCAGGATGAAACCGGCGATCCACGACGCCCAGATGGCACGCACGATGCCGCGCGCCGCGGAGACCGAGGCGTTGGAGGTCTCCTCCGACAGGTGCGCGGAAGCGTCATATCCGCAGAAGGTGTACTGCGCGAGGAGCAGACCGATCGCCGTGACGTAGAGCGGGTTGTCCCAGCCGGTGTTGTTGACGAACTCACCGAAGACGAAACCCGGCGACTGGTGGTGGTCCGGCACGATCGCGAGGACGCCCACGATCACCGCGACACCGGCCACGTGCCACCACACGCTGATCGAGTTGAGCAGACTCACCAGGCGTACGTTGAACAGGTTGAGCACGGCGTGCAGGAGCAGGATGCCGAGGAAGATCAGGAAGGTCTTCTCCGGCGTCGGCGTGAAGCCGAACTTCAGGTTCAGGAACGCCCCGGAGAAGAGCGCGGCGCCGTAGTCGATGCCCGCGATCGCGCCGAGCAGACCGAGCAGGTTCAACCAGCCCGTGTACCAGCCCCAGCGCCGCCCACCGAGCCGGTCCGCCATGTAGTAGAGGGCCCCCGACGTCGGGTAGGCGCTGGTGACCTCGGCGAGCGCCATGCCCACGCAGAGGACGAAGAGCCCGACGCCCGCCCAGCCCCAGAGCATCACGGCCGGGCCGCCCGTACCGAGACCGAAGCCGTACAGGGTCATGCAGCCGGAGAGGATGGAGATGACGGAGAAGCTGATGGCGAAGTTGCCGAAGCCGCCCATCCGGCGCGCCAGGACCGGCTGGTAGCCGAGCTCCCTGAGCCTCTGTTCCTCGTCGGGCAGCGGGTCTGTGGCCGATGCGGGGCTCGACCAGGTGGTGCGGGACACGGATGTACCTCCGGTGGGGGAGCGGTCGTTCGGGGAGCGGGTGGTGCTGGGCGAAAGGCCGTTGCCGGGGGTGGCAGGGGGCCTCAGCCCGGGTCGCGTAAGGCGGTCATACAGCGCGTACGCGCCTGCATGAACATCTCGGCCGCCGCGTCCGTGTCACCGGGTGAGCGCGTGCGGTACGTCCACGGCGCCACGGTGTAGAAGGGGTCCAGAGCGTCGAACACTCTCGCCGCGTCCTGGAAGTGATGCGCGCCCCACAGCGCGTGGGCCAGGTGACTGAGGTCGAGGAGCGAGGTCGACGCGGGCGGCGCGTGCTCGAACCAGAGGTGCAGCGCGCGCAGGGCGGAGCGGGTCGCGTCCTCCCCTATCCAGTGCAGGTCCAGGGCGTTCTCGCTGCCGCCGTCCTTGCGGTACCGCTCGACGCGCACGTACAGAGGCAACAGGTGCAGCGCCGAGCCCGCGGGCGCCGAACCGGACGCCCAGTGAGCGAAGTTGACCGCCTCGGTGAGCGGACCTCCGGGGCGGCGCGCGTACGCGAACTGCAGCATCCGGTGGTAGGCCTCGCGGTTGCCCGGGTCGCGCTTGTCGGCCTCGGCGAGGAGATGCCAGGGGCCGGGGAAGAGCATCGGCTCGGGGGCCGGCACCCGGTGCTCGTCCCAGCGCTGCCCCTTGTCGAGCTGGGCGAGGGCGAGCAGACAGACCCACGGCACGGGATCCTCGGGCGAGGTGTCCAACGCGGCGCCGCACGCCGCTGCCGCCTCGCGCCACAGCTCGTTGGTCTGGCGGTGTCCGGCGCGATGAGCGCGCAGGGTCCGCTCGACCAGGACCCTGCTGTGCAGAACGGACGCCGCGGCGCTGTGCGGCTCCTCGGTCAGCCAGGCCCTGACCACATCGGAACCGGCGACGGCGGCCGCCAGGATCTGCGTACGTTGCGTCCACAGGCCCCAGTCGGGCGTGGAGTCGAGAAGGTTGCGCGTCGACACCCAGCGACCCGTCTTGAGGTCCTGGAGCACGGCGCGCAACTGTTCGTCGTGGCCCGCCGGGTGATACACCGGGCGGCCTGACGGAGTGGGCATGAATCCTCTGTGGGGGAGGAGGGCGGAGGGCAGAGCGTGTGTGAACTGGCCTATGACGAAATGATGTTGTTCGGCGGTCAGTGTAGATCTGGAACTTCCGTTCTCAGGGCGGTTCGTGGATCTTTTGAGTTTGAATTGAGGTCAACTCGGCGCGCCGGTTGGCATTTTCCGAAAAGTCGGGGATGGGCCCCCGGGGAGGGGGCTCTTGACGCCCTCCCGGCGGCTGTAGCAGGCTTCCGCGGTGATCACGAATGGCAGCGGACCGCGCGGCGAGGCAGTCCTCGCCATCGACCAAGGCACGTCCGGCACGAAGGCTCTCGTCCTCTGCCCGGACCGCGGAGTGATCGGCTCCGGCGCCGCGCCCGTACGTCCGCGCCACCTCCCCGGCGGCCTGGTGGAGGTCGATCCGGCGGCCCTGTACGACTCGGTGGTCGACGCGGGACGCCGCGCCCTGGCCGACGCGGGGGAGCCGGTCGCCGCGGTCGGCCTCGCCAACCAGGGCGAGACGGTGCTCGCCTGGGACCCCGCTTCGGGCCGCCCGCTGACCGAGGCGATCGTGTGGCAGGACCGGCGCGCGGAGCCCCTCTGTGCGGAACTCAGTCCCTACGCGGCTGAGCTGCGGCACCTGACGGGCCTCCCGCTCGACCCCTATTTCGCCGCGCCCAAGATGGCGTGGATACGCCGCCACCTCACCCGCGAAGGTGTCGTCACCACCAGCGACGCATGGCTGGTCCACCGGCTCACCGGTGAGTTCGTCACCGACGCGGCGACCGCCGGACGCACCCAACTCCTCGACCTGGACGACGTCACGTGGTCACCGCGCGCCCTTGACGTCTTCGGACTCGCCGACGAGCGGCTGCCGCGTGTCGTCGACGCGGCGGGCCCGGTCGGCACCACGAAGGCCTTCGGCCCCGAGCTGCCGCTGACCGGCCTCCTCGTCGACCAGCAGGCCGCGCTCCTCGCACAGGACGTGACCGAGCCGGGCAGCGCCAAGTGCACGTACGGAACAGGCGCGTTCCTGCTCGCCCAGACCGGCTCCCGGCCACGCCGGGGAGAGTCCGGCCTGGTCAGCTGTGTCGCCTGGCGCCTTGCGGGGGAGAGCAGCTACTGCCTCGACGGGCAGGTCTACACGGCCGCCTCCGCCGTCCGCTGGCTCACGGACCTCGGCGTCATCGAAGGGGCGCCGGACCTCGACCTGGTGGGCTCGTCCGTGCCCGACGCGGGCGGCGTCACCTTCGTACCCGCGCTCGCCGGGCTCGCGGCGCCCTGGTGGCGCGGCGATCTGCGCGGCTCGATCACCGGCCTCGGTCTCGACACGTCCCCCGGCCATCTGGTCCGCGCCCTGTGCGAGGGCGTGGCGGCCCAGGTCGCGTCCCTGGCCGACGCCGTGGCCGCCGATCTGGGCGAGCCCCTGACGAGCCTGCGCGTCGACGGCGGTCTGACCCGCTCGGCCCTTTTGATGCAGACCCAGGCGGACCTGCTCCAAATACCCGTCGAAGTCTCGGCATTGCCCGATGTCACCGCCCTCGGCGCGGGTGTCGTCGCACGCATGGGACTCGACCCGAAGCTCACGGTGCGAGACGTGGTTCCCCGGTGGCGGCCCACCACTGTCTACGAACCGAAGATCGACGCCGCACAGGCCGCCGAGCGCATCGGCGGCTTCCGCGCGGCCGTGGACGCCCTCCTCGACCGTGCGCCCGTACCGTCGTCATGACCGTCACCGCCAAGGGCCCGCTGCCCTCCGAGCCCTATGACGTGACCGTGGTGGGAGCCGGGGTCGTCGGCTCCGCCATCGCCCGCGAACTGGCAGGACACCACCACCTCCGGGTCGCCCTCGTCGAAGCCTCCGGCGACGTCGGTGACGGCACGTCGAAGGCCAACACCGCCATCCTGCACACCGGTTTCGACGCCGTGCCGGGCTCCCTCGAAGCGCGTCTCGTACGCGAGGGCCGACGCCTGCTCGCCGCGTACGCGGAGGAGTCCGGCATCCCGGTGGAGCCGGTCGGAGCCCTGCTCGTCGCCTGGGACGAGGAACAGCTCGCGGCACTGCCCGCCCTGCTGGACAAGGCGGAACGCAACGAGTACGACGACGCCCGCATCATCGGCGCCGCCGAGGTCAGATCCCGCGAACCGCACCTCGGCGAGGGCGCGTTGGGCGCACTCGTCGTCCCGGGCGAGTCCATCATCTGCCCCTGGACGACGACACTCGCGTACGCCACCCAGGCCGTGCGCGAGGGAGTGGACCTGCACCTCAACTGCGAGGTCGGGGAGGTGATTTCCTCGCCGTCGCCGGACGGCTCCCACTGCCACGAACTGACCACGCCCCGAGGTGTCGTACGCACCCGCTACCTCATCAACGCCGCGGGTCTGCACGCCGACGCGCTCGACCGGCGGCTGCTGGGGCGCGGCGAGTTCACGGTGACCCCGCGCAGGGGCCAGCTCATCGTCTTCGACAAACTCGCCCGCGACCTGGTCCGGCACATCCTCCTGCCGGTGCCGACCGCGCTGGGTAAGGGCGTGCTCGTGGCTCCGACCATCTACGGAAACGTCCTTCTGGGCCCCACCGCGGAGGAGTTGGACGACAAGGGGGCGACGGACACGACGGAGGACGGCCTCGCCGGACTGCGTGCCAAGGGCCGGCGCATCCTGCCCTCACTCCTCGACGAGGAGGTCACCGCGGTCTACGCCGGGCTGCGGGCGGCCACCGAGCACGACGACTACCAGATCCACAGCTCCCCCGAGGAGCGGTACATCACCGTCGGCGGCATCCGGTCCACGGGCCTCACCGCGTCGATGGCGATCGCGGAGTACGTCGTCGGCCTGCTCGCCGATGCCGCGGGCCCCGACCTGGACCTGACGGTGGCCGGAAACCTGGACCCCGTGAGCATGCCCAACATCGGCGAGGCCTTCCCCCGCCCTTACCAGCGCGCCGACCTCATCGCGACCGACTCCGCGTACGGCAGCATCGTCTGCCACTGCGAGCGCGTGACCCGTGGGGAGATCAGGGACGCCCTCATCAGTACGGTCCCACCCGGGTCGCTCGACGGGCTGCGGCGACGGACACGGGCGCGGGGCGGGCGCTGTCAGGGGTTCTACTGCGGGGCCGCGGTACGCGAACTCTTCGACGGCTGGGGCGAGTCGGGGGCCGCGCGATGAGGCGGCAGCGGAGTGTGGACGTCCTCGTCGTCGGCGCGGGCCCCGCGGGACTCGCCGCGGCCGCCCGCCTCGCCACTGCGGGCGCGGGCACGGTGGAGGTCCTCGAACGGGAGGCACGGGCAGGCGGAGTGCCGCGCCACTGCGACCACCGAGGTTTCGGGCGCTGGGGCGTGACGGGACCGCAGTACGCGGAACGCCTCGTCGAGGCCGCCCTCGGCGCCGGAGCGGCGGTGCGGACCGGGGTGAGTGCCACCGGGTGGGCCGGGTCGCTCGCGGTGGACACGACGGGACCGCACGGCCTGGAGCGGATCACCGCGCGGGCCGTGGTCCTGGCCACGGGCGCGCGGGAAAGGCCACGGACGGCACGGCTCGTGCCGGGGACGCGCCCGGCGGGGGTGTTCACCACCGGAGAACTGCAGCAGGCGGTCCACATCCACGGGCAGGAGATCGGGACGCGGGCGGTCGTCGTGGGGGCGGAGGCGGTCAGCTACGAGGCGCTGTCCACGCTGCGGCGCGCGGGGGTGGAGGTCGCCGCGCTCGTCACGGAGGAGGCGCGGGCGCAGGTGGGCCGGGCACGGGCCGCGGCGGCTCGGTTCGGGCCCGCGAGGGTGCCGCTGGTGACCGAGGCGGTCGTGGTCGAACTCCTGGGACGTGGGCGGCTTTCGGGGGTACGGCTGCGGCGGCCCGACGGGCGGGAGAGGTCGCTGGACTGCGACACGGTGGTGTTCACCGGGGACTTCGTCCCCGACCACGAGCTGGCTCGGCGCGGGGGCGTGCTCCTCGACCCCGGGACGCGGGGCCCCGCGGTGGACGGATCATTCCGCACGGACTCACCGGGCGTCTTCGCGGTGGGCAGCGGTGTGCACGCGGTGGAGCCCGCGCGGGTGGCCGCGGAGGAGGGGGCACAGGTCGCGGATGCGGTGCGGGGCCACCTGGAGGGTGCGCGATGGCCTTCCGGCGGCGTACCTGTGGTGGCGGACGCTCCGCTGCGGTGGGTGGCGCCGAACCGGCTCGTGCCGGACGCTCCGGGCAGCCGCTTCGTCCTGCGGACGGCGGAGGCCGTGCGCCGCCCCGTCCTGGTGGTCACCCAGGACGGGCGGCGCCTGCACCGGCAACGCGTGCGGCTGAGGGTGCTGCCTAACCAGGGGCTGTATCTCTCCGGGGGCTGGGTGGGGAAGGTGGACGCGGAGGGTGGAGCGGTTCGGGTGGGGCTTTTCAGCCCGTCCGGCGTTTGAGGACGAACTCGGCGAAGCCGGTGATGACGGCGCGAGAGACTCCGGCAGCCGGGATTTCGGAGCGTGACGGCCTTGGAGAGCTTCCCGCGCCCGCGTGGCCCCCGCGAAGCTGCAGGACCGTGGCGTGGACGTGACCATTAGCTCCCCGCGCCCGCGAGGCCCCCGCGCCAGCGGGTTTTCGGGAAGTGGCGGGGTTGGGGAAAAAGACCACCCTTCCGCCCAGCGCAAGCGCCCCGTACACTCCAAAACTAGCAGTGCTAATTTACGCTAGGCCGTCACGCGAGACCCGCAGACAATGACCGCAAACGATCCGGAGCCGTATCGTGCGCCCAGTCCACTTCGCCGCAGCCCGCCGCACCCCCATCGGCAAACTCCGCGGGACCCTCTCCTCCGTCCGCCCGGACGACCTCGCCGCCACAGTCGTACGCGGCCTCCTCGCAGGCACCCCCGAGCTGGACCCCGCCCGTATCGACGACATCTACTGGGGCGCCGCCAACCAGGCGGGCGAGGACAACCGCAACGTGGCCCGCATGGCCGCCCTCCTCGCCGGACTCCCGGAATCCGTGCCGGGCGCCACCGTGAACCGGCTCTGCGCCTCCGGCATGGAAGCCGTCACCGCCGCCGCCCGCACCATCGCGTCCGGCGAAGCCGACATCGTCCTCGCGGGCGGCTCCGAGTCGATGAGCCGCGCCCCCTTCGTCCTGCCCCGCCCCGACGAAGCGCTGCCGCACAAGATGGAGACCGTCGACACCCGCCTCGGATGGCGCCTCGTGAACCCCGCGATGAAGGACCTGCACGGCGTCCTCGCCATGGGAGAGACCGCCGAAGAAGTGGCGCAGCGCTACGGCGTCTCCCGCGAGCGCCAGGACACCTTCGCCCTCCGCAGCCACCAACGCGCCACCGAGGCACGCAAGAACGGCCACTTCGACGACGAGATCCTCCCCGTCACACGGCCCGACGGCACCCTCGTCGACCTCGACGAATGCGTCCGCGATGACACCTCGTACGAGAAGCTGAGCGGCCTGCGCCCCGTCTTCCGCAAGGACGGCACCGTCACCGCGGGCAACGCGTCGCCGATGAACGACGGCGCGGCCGGACTCCTCCTCGTCAGCGAAGAAGCCCTGAACGAGCTGGGTCTCGAATCCCTCGGGCGGTACGTCGCCGGAGCCTCCGCCGGTGTGCACCCGGACGTCATGGGTATCGGGCCCGTCCCCGCCACCCAGAAGGCGCTCACCCGCGTCGGCTGGGCCGTCGGCGACCTCCAGGAGGCCGAGTTCAACGAGGCGTTCGCGGCCCAGGCCCTCGCCTGCGTCGACGCCCTCGGCATCGACCCCGAGCTGGTGAACCCGACCGGCGGCGCCATCGCACTCGGCCACCCCCTCGGCTGTTCGGGCGCCCGCATCCTCACCACGCTCCTGCACCGCATGCGCCGCACCGGCGCGGCACGCGGGCTCGCCACGATGTGCGTGGGCGTCGGTCAGGGCAGCGCGCTGCTCGTCGAGCGCGGCTGACCGAGCCGGGCGCCAGGCCCTGAGCCCCCAGGTGCGCACCACCGCACTATGGCGCCACCGAGCTACTGCACGACCGCACCACCGCACCACCGCAAGGAAACGGAGCACCACTCATGGCCACGCTGTCCCTCGCCGCGATCCTCGCCGAGCCCGCCCGTCGCCGACCGGACCGCACCGCCCTGGTCGAGGGTGAACTGCGGCTCACCTTCCGGGAGTTGTGGGCGCAGGCCCGTGCGCAGGCGGCGGCGCTCGTGGGGCTCGGGGTCGGGCCGGGGGACAAGGTGGCCCTGATGGCGCCCAACACCGCGGAGTTCCCGCGCGCCTACTACGCGATCCTCGCCGCGGGCGGCGTCGTCGTCCCCGTACACCTCCTCCTCTCCGCCGGAGAGGTCGAGCACGTCCTGAGGGACAGCGGAGCCACCCTGCTGCTGTGCCACCCGGCGCAGGCCGAGACGGGCAAGGCCGCTGCCGCCGCCACCGGCGTACGGATGCTGACCCTCGGCGGGGGCGGCGAGCTCGAGACCCTGGCGGGCGCGGTCGAGCCACTCCCCAGCTACGTCACGCGCGAGGCCGACGACCCCGCCGTCGTCTTCTACACCAGCGGCACCACGGGCGTCCCCAAGGGCGCCGTGCTCAGCCACCTCAACCTGGTGATGAACGCGACGGTCTGCGCCTTCGACGCCCACGACGTGCGGGGCGACGACATCGCCCTCGGCGCTCTCCCGCTCTTCCACGCGTTCGGCCAGACCGTCTCCATGAACGCCACCTGGCGCGCGGGCGCGACGCTCGTACTGCTGCCGCGTTTCGACGCCGCGCGGGCCATCGAGCTGATGGCTGCGGAGGGCGTCAACACCTTCCACGGGGTGCCGACGATGTACGTGAACCTCGTGGCCGCCGCGGCCGCGATCCCCGGGCTGCCCACGCTGCGGCTCGCGGTCTCCGGCGGCGCCTCGCTGCCCGTCGCCGTGATGGAGCGTTTCGAGGAGGCCTTCGGCGTACCGGTCTACGAGGGGTACGGGCTCTCCGAGACCTCGCCCACCGCCTCCGCGAATCAGCCGGTCTTCGGCACCAGGGCGGGCAGCATCGGTCACCCGCTGTGGGGCGTGGACGTGGAGATAGCCCGCGCCGAGGTGGAAGACCGCATCGAGCTGCTGCCCACGGGGGAGCTCGGCGAGGTCGTGGTCCGGGGCCACAACGTCTTCTCCGGCTACCTGGGACGCCCGGAGGCGACCGCCGAGGCCGTCGTCGACGGCTGGTTCCGCACCGGGGACCTCGGCACCAAGGACGCCGACGGGTTCCTGGCCATCGTCGACCGCAAGAAGGACGTCATCATCCGCGGCGGCTTCAATGTCTACCCGCGCGAGGTCGAGGAGGTCCTCATGCGCCACCCGGACGTCGCGCACGTCGCCGTGATCGGCCTGCCCGACGACGTGCACGGCGAGGAGATCTGCGCCGTCGTCGTCGCGGCGCCGGGCTCCGCGCCCGACGCCGCGCAGATCACCGAGTGGTCCAAGGAACACCTGGGCCGCCACAAGTACCCGCGCCGCGTGGAGTTCACCGGCGAGCTGCCGCTCGGCCCCAGCATGAAGATCCTCAAGCGGGAACTGCGCGTCACTTACAGCAGGGCTTAGGCCGGTGGTCGTCACGGGCATCCAGGATGTGGCCGCCCCTGACGGCCCGGAGACAGTTGGGCCTAGCATCTGTTCCTGGCATGGACATATCTCTCGATGTATCGCTCGATGTATCTCTCTGGGAATTCGCCGCGCTCGCCGCAGCCGCGGTGCTCGTCGGCTTCTCGAAGACCGCCGTCAGCGGGGCCAACACGGTCAGCCTCGCGGTGTTCGCCGCTGTCCTGCCCGCCCGTGAATCGACCGGAGTTCTGCTGCCGATCCTCATCGCGGGCGACGTACTGGCCGTCCTCACCTACCGCAGACACGCCCACTGGCCCACCTTGTGGCGCCTGTTCCCCGCCGTCGCGGGCGGCGTGGTGGTGGGCACGGTCTTCCTGATGTGGGCCGATGACGCCGCGGTCCGTACGTCGATCGGGGCGATCCTGCTGCTGATGGCGGCGGTGACGCTGTGGCGCCGCCGGACCTCCACAGCCGACGAGGCGGAACCCTCACGCCCCACGCGCGGCGCCCGCCTGAAGGCGCCTTCCTACGGCGTGCTCGGCGGCTTCACCACCATGGTCGCCAACGCGGGCGGCCCGGTGATGTCGATGTATCTACTCTCCGCGGGCTTCCGGAAACTGAGCTTCCTGGGGACGTCGGCGTGGTTCTTCCTCATCGTCAACACCTCCAAGGTGCCGTTCAGCGTGGGCCTCGGCCTGATCGACGCGCACTCGCTGCTGCTCGACGCGGCGCTCGTGCTCTTCGTCGTCCCGGGCGCCCTCATCGGCAAGGCGGCCGTGCACCGCATCAATCAACGCCTCTTCGAGCAGCTGGTGATCGGAGCCACGGTGCTCGGCGGACTCCAGCTGCTCCTGCGCTGACGGCGGGGCGCGGCCGGCGGCAGCCCTAGGCCTTGCTCAACGGGACTGACTGCCCCGCCGGGACCGCCTGCATCGCCTCGGGAGCCAGACCGTGCTCCAGATCCTCCACGAGAAGCCGCTTCGCGATCGCGTCGACCGCCTTGACGAGGTCCTGGTCCGCAGGACGGCCGCTGTCCTTCTCCACCTGCTCGCCCAGCCATCTCGCCCACGCCTTGCCGATCACGTCGGCCTCGCGTTCACCCGCGGGGGTGTGCGAGAAGAGCAGGCCGGAGCGGGTGAGGAAGCCCTCCTCGACCATCCGGTTGAAGACCGGCACCAGAACTTCGGACGGCAGCTGACGCCGGGCCGCGATGAGCCCCAGACTCGCGTGACCGACCATCCGGTCGAAGAGCGAGACCTGCATGACGGCCCACGCTCCCGCGATGTCGAGCCGGGTGTCGGAATCGCGGATGACACGGCGCGCGGTGTCCATACCGGTACTGCGGATGATGTTGCCGACCGCCAGTTCGAGCACCCGGTCCGGGCTGCCGCCCGACGTCGGTGACGCGAAGCCCTCGCCCATGTCCGAGGAACTCATCCGCGCGCTGTCCCGCAGCTGCACCTGCTTGAGGAAGAGAGCCACCACGAACCCGAGCAGCGCCACGGGCACTGTCCACAGGAACACGGTGTGCAGCGTGTCGGCGTAAGCCTTGATGACGGGCGCGGCCGCTTCGGCGGGAAGACTGTGCAGCCCTTGCGGACTCTGCGCGGCCTTGGCCACGACAGCGGGATCCGCGCCCCCGGCCTCGGCCGCCGCGGCGACCCCGTCCGCCAGATTCGGCTTCAGCGTATTGGCGTAGATGGTGCCGAAGACGGCGGTGCCGAAGGAGCTGCCGAGCGTGCGGAAGAAGGTCACTCCGGAGGTCGCGGTCCCCAGGTCGGAGTAGACGACGGTGTTCTGCACGGCGATCGTCAGGACCTGCATGCAGAGCCCGATACCGCTGCCAAGGACGAACATGTACAGCGACTCGAGCCAAGTGCCGGTCTCAGCGCCCATGAGAGAGAGCAGATAAAGCCCGAGCGCCATCACCAGAGCACCCACGATGGGAAAGATCCGGTACTTCCCGGTCTTGCTCACCACGTTGCCGCTGAAGACGGACGCGATGAGCAGCCCGACCACCATGGGCAGCGTCCGCACGCCCGAGATGGTGGCCGAGTCCCCGTCCACGTACTGCAGATAGGTCGGCAGGAACGTCATGGCGCCGAGCATCGCGAAGCCCACGATGAAGCTGAGGATCGAGCAGACCGTGAAGACGGGGTTGGCGAAGAGGCGCATCGGAAGCATCGGTTCGGCGGCCCGCGTCTCGACCACGCAGAACAGCGCGAGCGCGATCGCACCGCCGACGAACAGCGCGATGATGGTGCCCGAACCCCACGCGTACTGGTTGCCGCCCCAACTCGTCGCCAGAATCAGCGCGCTCGCGCCGATCGCCACGAACGCGATGCCGAGATAGTCGATGACGGGACGCACCGCGGACTTCACGACGGGAATGTTCCGGGCCGCGGCGATCACCACGACGATCGCGATGGGTACGTTGACGTAGAAGGCCCAGCGCCAGGTCAGATGGTCGGTGAAGAGCCCGCCGAGAAGCGGCCCGATGACGGTGGCGACGCCGAACACGGCCCCGATCGCACCCTGGTACTTGCCGCGCTCGCGCAGCGGGATGACATCGGCGATCAACGCCATCGAGGTCACCATCAGACCGCCCGCGCCGATGCCCTGAAGGGCGCGCCAGGCGATGAGCAGCGTCATGTTCGTCGACAGGCCGCACAGAAATGAGCCGGTGATGAAGACGACCGCCGAGACCTGAAAAACGATCTTCCGTCCGAAGAGATCGCCGAACTTCCCCACAAGTACGGTGGCGACGGTCTCCGCGAGCAGATAGGACGTCACGACCCACGACATGTGCTCGGCACCGCCCAGATCCGCCACGATCGTGGGCAGCGCGGTGCCCACGATGGTCTGGTCGAGGGCGGCGAGCAGCATCCCCAGCATGATCGTCACGAAGACGATGTTGCGGCGGCGCTTGTCCAGGACGGGCGGCCCCTGAGCTGGGGCCTCGGCGGCGGGCTCGGCGGTGGTGGTCACACGGTCACCCTCACACCGCGCGGGGACCAGTGCATGCGGGGCCGGTCCGGTCCGGTGACGGGCGCCGCCGTCCGATCGCCCCCTGTCTCTCAGTGCTCCGGATTCAGTCCTCCGGATCGCGGCGCAACAGACAGGTATCCATGATCCACAACTTGCGCTCGCGTGCCTGGGCCCGGAGGGCCTCGATACGGGGAGCGGCTTCGTCCAGCGGCCCGGATACGAGGATCTCGTCGGCGGTCCCGATAGAGGCACCCCAGTAGAGGTAAATGTCGCCGCTTTCCCTGCCTTCCCCGCCCTCCCCACCCTGGTACTGCCGGAAGGCCTGCTGGGCATCGAGCGTGACCACGACATCATCGACACCATCGGGAAAACCGCGGTCGGCAAGACGGAGCCCGGTCGTGATCTGCACGGGACGCGCGACGCGGTTCAGGCCGATGCGGTGCGTGGCGGCAAGGGAGGAGACACTGCTGACACCGGGCACGACAACGTACGAGAAGGCCACGTGCCCCCGCTCGAGGACCTCCCCAAAATCCCGAGGGTGCTGTCGTACAGCGCGGGGCTGCCCCCCCTCACGAGAAACGCGCCGCACTCGTCAGCACCCTGCTCGTCGCCGATCAGCCGCTCATAGATGTCCGCCCGACGGCTGCGCCAGTCCCCGACGCGGGGGAGTAGTCCGCACAGCTCGCCGCGCGATCGCGCACGGGCTCCCGAACCTCGACCACGCGGTAAGCACCGTCGGCCCGGTCGGCCCGGTCGGCCCGGTCGGCCCGGTAGGCCCGGTCGGCCTGGTGGGCTCGCAGTGCGCGTCGGGGAGATCACGTCGCAGCTGGACGAGATTGTCCTTTTCCTCCCCCTTGTCGAGGATGAAGAACACGTCGGTGCTTTCCAGATCCTTGACGGCTTGCAGGGTCAATTGGCCGGGGTCGCCAGCGCCGATACCGATGACATGGATCTTCCGCACGCCGAGAGTCTGCGGTACGGGGGTACTGGGGTGCGCTAAGCCCTGACCAGGCGAGGTACCGCATGCCACCCATGCCACCCATGCCACCCATGCCCCCCGGCCCGCAGAGTCACTCGCTGCCGCTGCCGCTGCCGCTGCCGTTGCCCCTGCCCCTGCCGTCCCCGTCCCCGTCCCCACGCAGCCGTGGCGCGTGCTCGGCGGCATCCACATTCGGCCCGCCCCCATCCAGCGACTCCGCCAACTGCCGCGCCCACACCACGAGTCCATCCAGATCGATCCCGTACGGCCGCTCCCCCCACTTCCCCGCGCCGATAGCACCCGCTCCCCTGAGCAGCAGCCGCGCCCCGCCGGTGAGGTTGCCGCGGGCCGAGTGGGTCAGCCCAACAGCCAACTGCGCGAGCCCTTTCCACAGGTCACGCTCGTCCTCGGGCCCCGACTTCCAGGCATCTTCGAAGACCTCATGCGCATGAAAGGGCCGCCCCGCGTCGAGCAGGGCCTGCGCCTGAGTGACCGTCTCCTCGGGCGTACGGGTAACCCCTTCAGGCTGCCGCTCCACCCCTTCAGTGCCGTACGCCAACGGCCGCCCGAGCCCATCACGCGGCCGCGCGTTACGGGCCCGCCCTTCGTCGTCACGGTCACGGCCACGTTCATCGGGTCGAGGTGCACTACTCATAAGCCGATTGTCCCTCGCCGACCGCCAGGGAGGGGGCGCGGACCACTCCCGAACGTGGGGTAAAGTTCTGTTTGCGCGATCACGCAGAACACCGCGAGACACGCGCATCGGGACGTGGCGCAGCTTGGTAGCGCACTTGACTGGGGGTCAAGGGGTCGCAGGTTCAAATCCTGTCGTCCCGACGGAAACGTCGCAGGTAGGGGCCATCTTCGGGTGGCCTCTACTTCGTGTTTGGGAGCAATTCTGGGAGCGGGACGCCGCTCCCTGCGCTCCCAGGGAGCGGGAGTCTGGGAGCGACGTCAACCGGGGGTGGACGGCTGGTCACCCGATCCGGTTGCTCCCAGGGAGCAGTTCCGCTGGCTGGTCTGGTGTATGGGGCAAGGGCCACGTTGTTCGCCCCCTTGTCTGAATACTCGTCATGGGGCCGTGCTCCCACTCGACCCCTTGACGGCTTTCCCGACCCCATGACTGCGTGGACTCGACGTCTCGGTGCACGCGTCATCGAGAGGTTGAACGCGGTAGCGAGATGCGGTGCAGGTCGGAGGGGGGTACCGGTTCGGGGTGACTGCTCCTGTGGGGCCCCTTGTCGCGGCGCAAGTGGCCGTTGGCGTCTGTAGGGCGCCGTATAGAGATGCTCCGAGTGGGTGCGGCGTCTTTGCGCCTGCCGAGAACTCCATCCGTGCAGTTCAGGCGGCATGGTGGTACTCGTGGTGGACTCCGCCGAGGCGGTCTCTCCGGCGCACTTTCAGTTGGGTGATCTGTGCGTGGGGGAGCGGTGCGGGGGCAGCGCGTAGGGGGGCTGTCTGGTCTATCGCTTGGTGGGGCCGGTGGGTGTTGTAGTGCAGTTCGAATTGGTGGAGCGCGTGGCGTAGATGGCGTTCGTTCCAGATGAGGGTGCGGTCCAGGAGTTCGTGGCGGCAGGTCTGGACCCAGCGTTCCATGATCGCGTTCATGCGCGGGGTATGCGTATGCCGGTGCGCATGATCTGGATGCCTGCGGTGCACAGGATTTCGTCGAAGAGGGCGGGGTATTTCGCGTCCCGGTCCCGGATCAGGTACGCGTGGGTGGCGTTGGCGTCCGTCAGGTCCATGGCCAGGTTGCGGGCGGCTTGGCTGACCCAGGCTGCGGTGGGGTGTGCGGTAGTGCCGAGGATCCGGACGCGGCGGGTGGCGTGTTCGATGACGGCGAGGATGTACTGACGCTGCCCGGTCAAGGTGACGGTCTCAATGAAGTCGCAGGCCATGAGGGCATCGGCCTGGGAGCGCAGGAAGTTGGCCCAGGTGGTGGCGGCTCGGTCGGGCGCGGGGCCGATGCCCTCGGACGTGAGGATCCCCCAGACGGTGTAGGCGGCGATCTGGATGCCGAGGGTGGCGAGTTCGCCGTGCACTCGGCGGTAGCCCCAGGATGGGTTCTCCCGGACCAGGCGCAGGATCAGCACGCGGATTGAGCGGGCTGTGGGCGGTCGGCCTGGCCTCTTCGGTCGGCACGTGCGGGCGTGGCGCCGTTTGATCAGGCCGCGGTGCCAGCGCAGCACGGTGTCGGGCCGGACCAGTAGCCGTAGTCGGCGCAGAACCTGACGGGGGAGTGGTGCCAGCAGAGCGGCAAAGAATGCCCGGTCTTCCGCAGTGAGCTTGATCCAGTCCGCCCCGAGCTGCCGTTCCAGGACGGTGAGTTGATGGCGTAGGGAGAGGATCTCCGCATACTTGCAGCGGTCGCTCATTGGTAGCAGCCGCAGCGCGGCGAACATGTTGGTGACGGTCAGGTAGGCGAGACGAAGCAGCACGAAATTATCTTGCCGCACCGTCGATGAGGCTCCTGATCTGCATGGATGACGTTTTCGGCAGGCGCAGAGTTGGGCGCCTGCCGTCGGGCTGCGCACTCGGCCGCAAGGCGAACGATGAGCCGGCCCGGGCGGAGCAGCCGAAAGAGCGCCGCGGTACCGCGCGGTGCAGAACCTTCCAGCACCGGCGTCAACGGTCAGCGAGCCGCGGGGGGGGGGGCGAGCCACCCCCCCCAAACCAAAAAAACCCCCCACACCCCTGGGTGCTTCCCCCACCCCCCCCCCCCCCCCCCCCCCCCCCCCCCCCCCCCCCCCCCAAGCCCGAAGACCTGCACAACATCCTGGGGCTGTCACCGGCTGACCAACTGCAGCAGCCCGCCACTCGCCGTACACCCGCCAACCCAGCATCAGGTGAACCACACCGTCCTGGGAAACGCGCTCGCAAGAAGCCGATCCCCGCCCGGACGGGGGAACCGCCCACGATGGCCGCCTCAGAGGCTCCACCCGTTCTCAGCAACGCTTCCGTCCCGGAACACGAAGCTGGATCCCGCACCTCCCCACCCATGACAACCCCGCCAGGAGCCGACGCCGGGCAAGACCAAAGTTCCAACCCCGACGAGGCGGCAGTCGCGCCCGGCCAAGTGCAGACCGGCAGTGATTCCGGCTACCCGGGCCCTGACGCAGAGGTCGGCGTGCCGCGCCTGTACACCCCCGAGCAAGCCGCCCATCTGCTGCAGGTGCCCGCTTCCTGGCTCCGTAAGAGGGCGGCGGCCGACGCCATCGCGCACACCCGTATCGGTCGTCACCTGCGCTTCTCGACCGCTGATCTGCACGCGCTCGTGCACGCCGGTCAGCATCCGCCCGCTGCGCAGCCCACCGACTCGTCATAACGCCACCCGTTCGGGTCGAGGTGCGCCCCGTTCGCCGATGGCGGGTTCCGCTTCACCCGGCACCGAGCGTCCATGGACCGGCCCGCCCCATCTGCACCGGCGGGTGGCGCTCCCCGACGTTCCCGACGGGGGCGTCCTCGCACTCTCCAAGGAGGTAGTCCCATGGCCTGGGTTGAACGCCGAGGTAACCGATGGCGAGTCCGCTACTGGGCGGAATCGGGCAGAGCAGCCACTGCTGCCACCTTCGACAACCGCGACGACGCGAGCCGGTGCGCGGACAACTTCAACGAGCCTCACGCATCGCCCCGCACCTCGACCCCCGACGCGGCACAACTGCCCCAACCTTCCGCCCCCGTAGGCGAGGTGGCCGCGCCCGAAATCCCCAGCCCTGAGCCCATCGACCTTCCCGAGCCACGGGGCAGCGAGGCCACCCACGTTCCCCGCTCCACCGTGTCCGGGTCAGCCGCCTCGGCTCAGATGACGACGTTCGCGCAGTGGACCAAGTCCTGGTCCGCCAGCCTCGAAGTCGGCCCGAACACCGCCGCCGGATACCAGAGCCTGCTGAAGAACCATCTCCTGCCCGCCTGGGGCGACATGCCGCTCGACGAGATCACCCCCACCGCCGTCATTACCTGGCTCAAGCACCTACGAGCCCGCTACAAGCCGACCACCGTCGCCGCGATCGGCAAACTCCTCAGCCTCATCCTCTCCGCGGCTGTCCTCGAACGCCTCATCCCGGTCAACCCCGTGCGCATCCCCCGCCAGCGCGGCCGCACCCGCCATGAAGAAGCCGCCTGGTGCGACGAGTACCACGTCCTGGACATCGCCCGCCGCATCACCCACCTCGGCAGCGCCAACCTCGGCCTGCTGATCATCACCGCCGCCTACACGGGCATGCGCTGGGGCGAACTCACCGGCCTGCGCCGCGACGCCGTCGACCTCGACGCCGCAACTCTCAGCGTCCACCCCGACCATGGGGCCCTCCACGAGATCAACGGCCACCACACCTACGGCCCGCCCAAAACCGCCGCCTCGGTCCGCACCGTCACGCTGCCCCCCTTCCTCACCACGCTCCTCACCCAGGACCTCGCCGCCCACCGCCGAGACCACGTCTTCACTACCGTCACCGGCAAACTCCTGCGCCGCTCCACCACTCAACGCCGCTACTGGGCACCGGCCGTCGCCGGCTGCACCTTCCCCGACGACACCGTGTGGAAGCCGATCAAGCCCGGCCTGACCTTCCACGGCCTGCGCCACTCCCACAAAACCTGGCTCATCGAGGACAACATCCCCGACGTCGCCCAGGCCCGCCGCCTCGGCCACGCCATGAACAACGAAATCGACGACATCTACTCCCACGTCGCCCACAAGATCAACACCCGAATTCTCAAAGTGCTCGAAGACCGCTGGCAGCGCTCACTCAAGCGCGGCAGCGGAGGCTCACGGAGGCTGTAGGAAGGCGGAGGCTGGTCAGAAGGAGGCGTGGCGTAGAGCCGTGACCAGCCCTGCTTCCCACACCGTCGCGGGAACAAGCTTTGGCTCGAGTCGGCCAAGTCCTGCACTAGCAGGCTGCTAGACGGAGTGGCTCGTGTGGTGCGGCCGTTCGACGAGGGGAGCCGGAACCATCCCCGCACGTGCGGGGATGGTCCCTCGCGGACACCGATCTAAGTTCGATCCGTACGACAGTCGGTGTCTCAGCGGTGCCGGTTCGCGCAAGCTCGCGGTGCCCCCGCTTTCGGGCCGCCTGCGGACGGCCTGAGCTGAGTGTCTGGTGGCTGTGCCTCGTTGGGGCCACAGGCCCGTGGCCCGGAAGTTCTTGTTCTTGGTGCTGATGTAGGAGCGGTGCAGACCCAGCGCGTCGGCGATGCTGGACTGGGTGACGCCTTCGTCGTCGATCAGATGCACGATGGCGGTGCCCACTGCGGCGCCGGTCAGGCTGCGCAGACGGGTCGCTTCCACGAGGGCAGGTCGCGGACGGAGGCGATGCGCCAGAGCATGCCCCGGGCGGGAGCGCTTGCGGCCCAGCCGGGGTGTGCCGAGCCGGAGCGAGGAGACGGGCCACCTCGCTGGAGTGCTCCGCGCCGCCCTCGGTGAACCACGGCATGCTGTTCCAGGCCATGAGATTCTCCTCCGCTCGTCGTGGACTGCGGAGATCCACCGAGGCCGGGCGTTAGCGTCGCGCCCTGACGGCGTTCAAGGACATTCCTTTTTGCCTGCGCATATCGAGAGTCGGCATGCGGATCGCGCAGGGGGATGGTTGAGGTCGTTATCCCGCGGGATGATGGCGGGCATGGGGGATACGCGGCGTGTGGGTGGAATGTACCTGATGTTGGCGTTAGGTGGGGTGGTTGCCGCCTTATGGCTCGCCAACCGCTTCTCCCTGGGAGCCGCAGCCACCGCAGTGTCCTTGCTGCCTACTTTGGCACCGCTGTTCCTGTCCTGGGTGACTTTCAGGGCGAGCGCTCAGCGGGCGTCGGAGCAATCGTTGGAAGGGGTCGCCGAGCAGCTGGCCTTGGCCGTCCGGCAACAGTGGGAGGCCGAAGCGCGGGTACGTCAGCTCAACGACCCTTATCCGCTCGCCGTGTCCTGGGAAAGCGCTTCTGATGACCTGGTCGAGACGTTGCCGCTGTTGCGGCGGATAGCTGCCGATTGGCCCGGAGGGCCGACCAACGACTCTGTGGACTGGGCTGAAACGCCAGAAGAACTGGCCGGGGCAGGAGCTCAAATCACCCATCTGTTCACCCACAAGGTCCCGACCCGGCGACTGCTGGTGCTTGGTCCACCTGGCGCCGGCAAGACCGTATTGCTCCTGCGGCTCCTGCTGGGTCTGCTCGCCCAACGCGTCATAGGCGCGCCTGCCGACGGGCATCGGCCGGTCCCGGTACTTTTCTCGCTGGCATCGTGGGATCCGGTCCACCAGGATCTGTATGCGTGGATGGCTGGCAGGCTTGCTGCGGACTACAGCAGCTTGGCTGGACCAGCTCCGTCCCCCTACGGGCGGATCAACCGTGCTCGTGCCTTGCTCGACCACCATCTGATCGTGCCGATCCTGGATGGCTTCGACGAGCTACCCTTTGCCATCCGCGGTGCCGCCCTCGTTGCTATCAACCGTGCTCTGCCGCTAGGGCAGTCCTTGGTGCTCTCCAGCCGAGTCGTCGAGTACCGCGACGTGCTGCGTCCGGCCTCCGGCGTGCCGGTGAGGCTGGCTGGGGCTGCCGGGATTGAACTGTGCCCCCTCTCCGCCGACATAGCCATCCCATACGTGCACCGCGACGCGGGCGGCACGACCCACGGAGTTCATCGCTGGGCCGCGGTTGCTGCACGTGTGGGGACGCCAACGCCTGTGGGAGAGGCACTCGGCACACCTTTGATGCTCTTCCTTGCTCGAACCATCTACAACCCACGCCCCGGTGAGCGCGCAGAGGGCCTGCCGTCTCCCGGGGAACTCTGCGACACGTTGCGCTTTCCCACCCGAGCCGCAGTGGAGGCTCAACTGTTCTCTGCATTCATCCCTGCTGCCTACCGGCCGCATCCGAGCTACCCTTGCCGTTGGACTTCGCGTCAGGCGGAAACCGCGTTGACCTTTCTTGCGCATCACTTGGAATACACCCTGCATGGCACACCCGACTTTTCCTGGTGGCAACTCCACCGGGCGCTATCCACTGGAATTCCCCAACTGCTTACCTGGATAATCGGCTTGTTGGCGGGGGGCGGAATCGCGACCTTCACGGCCATCTACACGGACGCCAGTATGGGCGTCAAGCTCGGAACGGCTTTGGCCTCGCTCGTGGGAGGAATTATCCTCGGATTCTGTCTCACATTGCCGCTCTGGCTCACTTTCGAGTCAAGAGGTCGGCCACCAGCCACCAAGATTCGTTGGGTTTGGGAATGGCCCTGGATCATCGTGAGCGTAAGTTTGGCACTCCTGACCGCCAGGATGGGTGCACCTGCCGCAGCGGTTGTCATGGTGGCACTGGGGCTCGGCGCAGCCTCAGGGTTACGTGTTGGCTCCGCGGATCGGGCCCTGGACGTTGGCCCGAAGGTCCAGTGGGTCCGGGATCGCCGGGTATTTTGGAGACTCACCCTGGCGATCGGTATTGGGGTCGGAATCGGGCCGGGGGCGATGCTCGCAGGGATACCTGTGCTTGGCTTGGTGGTGGGTCTCAGCAGCGGCTTCTGGGTCGGATTGTCCGTCGCCTTCTCCGCCACCGCCTGGGGCCCGTTTGTTGTCGCCCGTTACTATCTGGCGATTCGCCGGAAACTCCCGCGTGATCTAATGTCTTTCCTTGCCGACGCCCACGAATATCGGGGCGTGCTGCGACAGGCGGGAGCGGTGTACCAATTCCGCCACATTGACTTGCAGCGGCACCTAGCTGATTGAAAGGAGCCATACGGAAGCGGTGTCGGAGGATTCGCGCCTATAGTGAACGCTTCGTCTGAGCGCTATGCTCCGTGCGTCAAGCCGCCGCACGTAGCTGCGCCTGCCGAAAACCCCATCCGCGGCGCTCAGGCGGAATGTTGGTACTCGTGTAGCACTCCGCCGAGGCGGTCTCTTCGGCGTACGTCGAGGTGGGTGATCTGTGTGCGGGGGAGTGGTGCGGGAACGGCGCGCAGGGGTGCCGACTGGTCTATCGCTTGGTGGGGCCGGTGGTGGTTGTAGTGCAGTTCGAACTGGTGAAGCGCGTGGCGTAGGTGGTGCTCGTTGAAGATGAGGGTGCGGTCCAGCAGTTCGTGGCGGCAGGTCTGGACCCAGCGTTCCATGATGGCGTTCATGCGCGGTATCCGGATGCCGGTGCGCGCGACCTGGATTCCGGCGTTGGTCAGGATGTCGTCGAAGAGGGCGGGGTATTTCGCGTCCCGGTCGCGGATCAGGTACGCGTGGGTGGCCTGTGCGTCTGTGAGGTCCATGGCCAGGTTTCGGGCGGCCTGGGTCACCCATGCCGCGGTGGGGTGGGCTGTGGTGCCGAGGATTCGGATGCGGCGGGTGGCGTGCTCGATGACCGTGAGGATGTACTGGCGTCGGCCGGTCAGAGTCACGGTCTCGATGAAGTCGCAGGCCAGCAGAACGTCGGCCTGCGAGCGCAGGAAATCGGCCCAGGTGGTGGCGTTCCGGTCGGGCGCGGGGTCGATGCCCTTGGAGGTGAGGATCTCCCAGACGGTGGAGGCCGCGACCTTGATTCCGAGGGTGGCGAGTTCGCCGTGCACCCTGCGGTAACCCCGCGCCGGGTTCTCACGGACCAGGCGCAGGACCAGTCTCCGGATCGAGTGGAGCGTGGGTGGTCGACCGGGCTTCTTGGGCCGGCAGGTGCGGGCGTGGCGCCGCTTCATCAGGTCGCGATGCCAGCGCAGCACCGTGTCTGGCCGGACCAGTAACCGGAGTCGACGCAGGGCCTGGTGTGGCAGGGGGATCAGCAGAGCGGCGAGGAACGCCCGGTCCGCGGGAGTGGACTTGATTCGGTCCGTGCCGAGTTGTCGCTCCAGGACGGTGATCTGGTGACGTAGGGCGATTATCTCCGTGTCCTTGTCGCGGTCGCTCATCGGTAGCAATCGCAGGGCGGCGAACACGTTGGTGACGGTCAGGTAGGCGAGACGAAGCAACACGAAATCGTCTTGCCGCACCGTCGATGATGCTCCTGATCTGCGTGGATGACATTTTCGGCAGGCGCAGATTTCGCCGGGCGCAGAGTTGATGTCGGAGTATGAGTATCTCCGCGTTCTTGGTGGCCTCCGATCGTGCCAGCAGCGCAATCCATCCCAGGACTTTCAGGAAGGTCAGGTACAGCAGTCGCAGAGCCATGTCTCAGGATTTCGCCCTGCCTCGACTTGACCGCAAGGCCAGGTCAGCAGGTGGAGCCGAGTTTTGAGCACCCACACGTTGAGCTCGGGCGCTACTGCCCGTCCTGAAGGATTAGTCGTTCCTCGCAGGGGATCCGTCGATCAGGTCGAGCAAGCGGCGCGGTTCGTCGGCGCCTCCCAAATGGGCTATCGCGTCGCGGTAGAGGAGGGTGTCGGCGTAGACACCCAAGGCGCTGTCGTTCCGGGCCTCGTTCGTCCAGTGGTCGACCATCCGCCACAAATCGCTTCGTCCCAGCTCCGACAAGCGGTCATTGATCACCGACCACATCGGGCCGCGCGCCATCGGATCCTCGAAGACGGCGTGGACCGCTGATGTCCACTGGGGAATCTGCTCGGCGGGGATGACGACGGCGATGTCGGCCAGCGCGCTCCGGTACAGGATGTCGGACTCCCAGGCGAGCCCTTGCGCCAGCTCGAACGCCCTCTCGTACGCGCCCAGTGTCGCGTAGCAGCCGGCGAGGGCCGCTTCGAACGACTTGCGTGTGGTTCTCGAGCGGATGCGGTCCTTGATGTCCAGCAGCGCGTTCAGCTCGGTGAGATCCAGTAACGGTGTCAGGGGCTGGAGGCGGTACGCCCAGTCGTCGATGCGCTGATGTTCGTCGTCACCCCACATGCCGTAGTGGGTGCGCTCGACGCCGTCGAGGAAGCCGCCGTCGAAGAGCAATTCCTTGACCACGGGTCGGGCGCGAGGTGACAGCAGTCGGGCGAAGAAAGGCGCCCAGGAACCCGTGCCGCGGATCAGCCACGGACACCCTTCGGGGAAGCCGTCATCGTGTGGCGAGTCTTCCGAGCTCAGAGTCTCTTGCTGCAGCTCGCGCAGGACTGTCAGTACTTCGCCGACGATCGTGTCGTAACCGCTCCCCGGCGGTAGATGTGTACCGCTCGCCAACAGAGTGAGGCGCGTCCACGGGTCCGTGAATCCTTCCGCCAGTTCCAGAAGGGCTGGTACGCCCGCGTCTGTCACGGCCCGGGCCATCTGATAGGCGCGGTCGAGCAAGTTCTGTGGTGTGCGCACCCCTTTGTCCTCGTCCGGATCCTGCGACAGTTCTGGCCGGACCGGGCAGCGTCGCACTCCGCTGGCGTACACAGGTACGACTCCGGGCCAGCCGATCTCCTTCTCCCACCAGACCTCTGCGTACCTGGCCCGGCCGTTCGGCTGGCGGTCGGGTTCGGGTAGGTAGCGTTTCAGGAGCCGACGCAACTCATCGGGCAGGTGCTGGGAATCGGTCTGTTCGTAGACGAGGTCCAGGGCACGAGCCGCCTCCTGTCGGCCGAAGGAGGCCAGTTGGGCCAGGACGTACCGGCGCGGAGGGTAACTCTCACGGCGCTCGGGATCGGGGGCGGTGAGCGTGAGCGCCCGTTCGGTCTCATCCGGCTTCAGCAGGGGGGCGATGCCCGCGATCCAGCCGTCGTTCGGATCGAGGGCCCCTGTCTCGATGAGGTCCAGAATGCGGCCGATGTAACCGGCGGCCGCGAACGCGGGGGAGTAGATGAACATGATGTCCCAGGTCTGGGCGCCGAAGGGCCAGCGCTCACGGGAGAAGCGATCCAGCGTCGCGAAGACCTCGTCCGCCCGCTTCCTCCGCTCCTCTCCCTCCAAGGCGGGAAGTAGCTGGATGAGCGCTCGGGTCCGCTCGGCCTCGCTCATGCGGTTCGACACCTGCTCGGCCGCCCATGGCGCGTAGCGTGAGGGTACGACGCTCATCAGCCCGTCGTAGTGCATCTCGGCCAGCACCTGGCCATGCTGTGCGAAGTCGGCCCCTTGTTCGTTTCCGGTGGACAGCGCCAGCCTGAGTGCCTGCTGCTGCACCCTGTCCCCGAGCCACCGGGCGGCCGCCACGTACGCCTCGCCGTTCAGTCCGCCGGCAGGGGGTCGCCGGCTGGCTTTGGCGAAGGGTACGGTGCCATCGTTCCGCCGGTCGAGTATTGCGGCCAGTGTCTGGCCCGGCCCGTAGGGGCCACCGGGCTGATCGGAGTACGCGTCGAGAACGGCCTTGCTGTAGGTGGCTCTGACCCACTCCGGGAGATTGTCGTACGACGTGGGTGGCCATAGTCGCTCGGCCTGCTGCCGAGTGACATGGCGCGTCAGGTGACAGGCAGGGTAATCGAGGCCGTCCCTGTGGTGGATCTCCCGCAAGGCGGCGGAGAAAGCGGTACAGGCAAGTGGCTCGGGAAGCAGCGGAATCAGTTCGGCCAGCGTCCAGACGCGGACGAAGGCGCGGGCCGGGTGCTCCGTAGGTGCGGGCGTCAGCGCGCCGGGCGCGTGTGGGTCCACCGGCGGAGGCGGCGGCCCGGGGATGTGCTCGGCCAGCCAATCGGCCGCCGACACGGCTTCCAGTGAATGCCCGAGTTCCAATGCGCGACGTGCGTACGCGGCCGTGGCTTCGGCGAGTTCTTGCCGATCCTCCCGGTCCAGGCGCTCCAGCAGGCGACGCAGGCGCGGCAGATCCTTTTCCTTCGTGGAGGGAGCCATGTGCGCGATGCCCGTCACGCAGGCGTAGCGCCGCAGTTCCCGAAAACCCTCCAGATACGTCAGGGCCCGGCCCGGCCGCCAGAGGTCGTGTCGCACGAGTTGGGCGGCGAGCTCCGGCGTCATCTCGTCGGAGAGGGCTGTACGTTCGCCTGCCAGGGCGGCGGCGCACATGACCTGCTCGGGGAGGCGAGGCAGACTCCGGCCCGCTGAGAACGCCTCGTTGTCGACGCCGCGGGCGGCTGCGGATACCCGCGCCACGTCCCGGCGGTAGCCGTCGATGTCGTCGGCGGTTCCCTCCCGTACCTGCCGCCACCGTGGATGTACGAGCCGCATGGCATCGGTGAAGTACTCGGGTGCGTCGTCCCTGTGCGGCTCGGTGTCGGGCTCCGGTTCGGGTATCAGATGCTCGGCGAGGTGCCGGGTCAGGTAGCCGGGTACACGCGCGGGCGCGAGGTCGCCCGACCAGAGGGCGTCGAGAGTCTGGCGGCCCCAGCCGGTGTATGCGCCCCGGTACTCGTCCAGCTCCTCGGTGTACCGCAGTTGTCGTGTCCGCAGATGGGCCAGCAGGGGGTGGGCGAGAGCGACGGACGCTTCCTCGGAGCCGGGCAGGGTGAAGCGGTCGAGAAGGGTCAACGCTGCCGTCAGCCGATCCCCGCTCACCTTCCTGTCGAGCACCCTGCCGGCCAGCAGCCGCAGTTCCCCCAGCGATACCGGCCCGTGAGCGAGAGCCAGGACGCTGAACAGGCACCTCGCATCGTCGACGAGGCCGGGTTCCTTGTGGTCCCAGAGCCGGTTCTGCTCCCGCCACCAGCGGTCCAGGAATCCCTCAAGTCCCGGGCGGGTGTGGCGCAGTTGCGAGATCCACTGTTCCAGGTCCTGGCCCGGCAGCCGTCGCAGATCCTGGAGATACAGGGCTGTGGTCACCGGATCTCCCCGGGTGAGCCGCAGAAGGTGGGGTGCGGCGGACGCGAGGACCTCGGCGCTCACCCCGTCACGGTCGGAGACGGCCTGCCGCAGTAGTTCGGTGACCGCGTCGTCTCCCAGTTCAGCCAGCAGGATCGAAGCGCCGTCGGGACGGACATCGAGAACGTTGAACCAGTCCTCGGCGGAGGGCAGCCCGCGGGTGCGGCGTGCGGAGAGCAGGATGCGGACGTGGTCGCCGGGCTGGTGTGGCAGGAGCAGCGGGTATGGCTGGTCGGACAGCCAGCCGTTGACCTCGTCCAGTGCGTCGATCACCACCAGCAGGGTCGTTCCGTGGGGAGCGGGGCGGGAAAGGAGTCCGGCCAGGGCGTCCCGCGGACTCTCGGTGGGATTGTGAACGTACCCGTGCACCCGGGCTATCCGGTGCACCAGAGCCTGGAGCACCGAGTGGGCTCCAGCCGTCTCGTAACGCAGGCTGAACGGGAAGAATACGGTGTGCAGCGCCGGGTCCAGTCGCTGGGCGACACTCTCGGCCCACCGGGTGAGCAGGGTGCTCTTCCCCGTGCCAGCGCTGCCGATGACCAAGTGGTAGGCGGAGGCGTCCGGGTCCGCGAGCCAGGAGTCCAGGGCTGTGAGTTCGGCTTGCCGTCCGGCGAACGGGAGCTTGCCATCAGGGCCGTTGAGGTGGGTGTCGAAGAAGTTGATGACGAGATTGCGACCAGGGGTGCCCGTTTCCCCGGCCAGCGCTTCAAGTGCCTCTACGGGATCGAGGGAGCGTGCCAGTTGGGGCCAGCAGCCGATGATGTCCGCCGTGGGGCATGCGTAGACGGTGCCGCCCACTGCGTGCTCGGAGTCGGCCTCGTCCGGCTGCATCCAGCGGATGATGCCGACAGCCACCTGGCCGGCGAGGGTGTCGGCGAGGACCGGCGCCCCGCTGAAGCCCCTGGGGCGCAGTCCGAAACCGACCTCCGCGGAGAAGAGCTGCATGGCCGGTCGGCCGTCCTGGATCGCCGTACGCTCGACGGCCACCTTGGCCGGCATGGTCTGCGGTGCGGTCGTCGACGGATTGTGCAGGGCCCAGCCGAGGGCCTCCACACGTGCCCCTTTCTGTGCGTTCGCCGCACTCCCGAGCGGCAGCGGGTGCCAGTCGTCGGGCAGCGGGTCCTCCGGGGCCAGGCCGAGAAGAGCTATGTCGAGGAAAGGATCGTGACTGTTGTACTTCACGCCAGTCAGGACAGTGTCCGCTCCCAGCCGTACGCAGAACTGCTCTCGGAGGAGTGCCCCGTTGTTGTCAGTGAGGCAGTGCCAGCAGGTGAGCAAGGTGTGTGAGTCGACGGCGAAGGCTGTGCCGCACGGGCCTTGGGCCCCTATGAGTTGGCCGACGGCCGGCAGGCTCATGGCTGATTGGTGTCACGGGACCAGGTGAGCGATACCTGGAAGGTGGCGCCGCTGGATACCTTCGAGATCAGCACACCGCTCTCCGCCTCCAGGCTCAGCGAGAACTGCAGGACCACCTCGCCGAGTGCCCAGTCGGAGGCCGGATCGGCGGTCAGGTGTTCCTCCAGCGAGGTGCGAAGGCGCTCGGCTACGGACCCGATGGATGTGCCCAGTTCACTGGCGCGATCCTGAAAGCGCTGGATCAGTGGGCCCGAGGTCAGGTTCCCGGCTTGCTGTGCGCCGGGGCGTACCTCGACCTGGATCTCTCCCAAGCTCTGGACCACTTTGTTGTCGGCCGGTGACGCAGCGGCCTTGACGTCCGTCATGGTTCCCCCCCCGGACCGTCCCGAATGCGCGCGTTTCGGGAACGCCATCCATCCTCCAGCGCAATCGACCCGATGACAACGGATGGGGGCCTTCGCCTGGACGGAAGGCTGTACCGCCGGCCCTGGCTGCGGACTGGTGGCTCTTCCAGGCTGGAGGCCTGGAAGGGGGGTGTCGGGCATGTATCTGTGCAACTCGCTCGGTCAGCCGCGGTCATCCGCGCGGAACCTGGTACTGATCTCCGGCGGGCCCGGGCTTTTCGAAGCCGGAGATCGTACGCATGACCTGGGGTGGGCCAACTATGTGACGCCCCCCGGCATGTTCGCCCAGCGGCACTGTGCGTGCCGATAATTACGTCCATGCAGGTCAGGGAGCGTGTCGGTACTCGTGGAGTACGCCGCCGAGGCGATCGTGTCGGCGAACGCGAAGATGCTCGATCTGTGGTGGGTTGAGCGGTTCCGGCACAACTCGGAGAGGGGCGGCGGCCTGCAGTGTGCGGTGGGTGCGGTGATGGTTGTAATGCTGTTCGTACTCGCGGAGCGCTCGCCGCAGGTGGGATTCGTTCCAGAGCAGAGCGCGGTCGAGGACTTCACGGCGCAGGCTGCGAGCCCACCGTTCCATGATTGAGTTCATGCGTGGCGTGCGGACGGCGGTGAGTACGGTGCGGATTCCGGCCTGAGAAAGGATCTCGTCGATGACGACGGGGTATTTCGCGTCGCGGTCGCGGATCATGAACTTGATGGCGGTGAGCTGTCCGGCGTCTTCGAGATCCATGACCAGGTTCTTGATCGCCTGGGCGACCCAGGCGTGGGTGGGGTGCGCGGTGGTGCCGAGTACACGGAGGCCTCGGCGGGCATGGTGGATGGCGGCGAGGATGTACTGACGCTGCCCGGTGAGGGTGATGGTCTCGATGAAGTCCATCGCGAGTATGGCTTCGGCCTGGGAGCGCAGGAATGTGGCCCAGGTGACGTTCGAGCGCTGGGACGCAGGATCGATGCCTTCGGCCTTGAGGATTTCCCAGACGGTGGAGGGCGCCAGTTTGACGCCGGGGAGCGCGAGTTCGCCGTGGATACGCCGGTAGCCCCAGTTCGGGTTCTCCTCGGCGAGGCGGAGTATGAGGCGGCGGACGGAAGCGACCGTACGGGGGCGGCCGGGGCGCGGGTTGCGGCTGAGATGGACGTGACGGCTATTCATGAAGTCACGGTGCCAGCGCAGGACAGTGTCCGGGGAGACGATGAGCCGTAGCCGGCGCAGGGCAGTTCGTGGCAACGGGGTGCGGAGAGCGGCCAGGAACGCGGTCGGCCTTCTGGAATCCGGGGCGTTGGTTGCCGAGTCGGCGTTGCAGGACGGTGAGTTGGTGACGCAGCGCGAGGATCTCGACGTCCTTGTCGTGGTCGCTCATCGGGATCAGCCGCAGGGCGGTGAAGGTGTGGGAGACGGCGATGCAGGCCAGGCGTACGAGCATGGGCAGTGATCATTGCCGACCGCTGTCGTCGGCGCGATAGCAGGGCTGAACTGCACCGACGTAATATTCGGCACCCACAGGATCAGTAGAGCGGCGAGGAACGCCCGGTCCGCGGGGGTGAACTTGATTCGGTCCGTGCCGAGTTGTCGCTCCAGGACGGTGATCTGGTGGCGCAGGGCGAGGATCTCCGTGTCCTTGTCGCGGTCGCTCATCGGTAGCAATCGGAGCGCGGCGAACAGGTTGGTGACGGTCAGGTAGGCGAGACGAAGCAACACGAAATCATCCTGCCGCACCGTCGCAGACGCTCCTGGTCTGCATGGATGACATTCTCGGCAGGCGCAGTCTTCCGGTCGCGGTCGACGTCGGGGCGGATGGCGTCGGCGCCGAGATCCTCGGCGGCCCGGAGGGCCGCCGCGCGCCAGGCGGCGTAGTCCGGCGCCCCCTCCGGGCCGGCCGCAGATGGACGCCGATCCGGACCGGCGGGGCCGGGTCGTGTCAGGCGACCTTCGTCGCGCTCAGGATGCCATGTACGACGAAGGTGCCCGGCAGGAGCTTGGCGGGATCCTGGGCGACCGTCTTCGTGACCTCGAAGCCGCACTCTTCCAGCCAGCTCCGGTAGGCCGACATCTTCTGGGGCCCGCCCTGGCCCATGGTGCAGCCGAGGAAGAAGGCGGGGAAGAAGTCGATGTCGACGGCGCTGGACTCCCGTGGGGCCTCGGGGTAAACCGGCACCAGGATGTTGACCTGACCGCCGACCTCCAACGAACGGTTCACCCCCTTCAATATCTTGAACACCTCCGCCTTGTCGAACATGTCCAGGAAGTGCTTGATCTGTACGACGTCGAAGCCCTTGGGGACGCTGGCGAAGACGTCACCTCCGATGAAGGAGCAATGCTCTTCCACACCGTGGGTCTTGAAGTTCTCCAGGCACTCCGCTTCCTTCTCGGGGAGGTCGAAAGTGGTCACGTGGAGGCCGGGCGCGATTTTCGAGCGGTAGGTCAGGACCGCCCCCAGGCCGGTGTTGCCGGCGAGGTCGAGCACCCGCGCGCCCGAGGGCATGTCGATGTTGTCGAAGAACCAGGGGTCGATGTGCGCGGTGACGTTGTCCATGAGTGTCGCCCAGGACTCGCGCAGGTCCTTGTGCTCGGCCACGGCCTCGTACAAGTTGCCGTCGAACCCGTAGAGCTCCTTGAGCCCGACGAGCGAGCCGGTCCGGACGCTGTCGCTGAGGTAGTACACCTGCCGGAGCATGACCACCTTGATCATGTTCATGAGGGTGTAGACGCGCTGGAGGTCGCCCTCGGGTACTTCTGCGAGCCGGTCCAGGGTGTAGCCGCCAGAGCTGTCGTCGTACCTGACCAAGCCCTCCTTGACCGGCAGGAGCAGGAGCTGTTCGACGGCATCCGGCGTGGCACCGATGGTGTCGGCGACCTGGGCCGCGGTCAGGCCGGGGTTCTCCCGGAGCGCGGAGATGAGGCCGAGTTCGTGCAGGCTCACCATATTCATGAACCTCGCGGGCCCTGCCATGTATTCGGTGAATCGTGCGAGCGTGGATTCTGCGGTCATTGCACCGGTCCCTTCGGGCTATGGCTTGTCTGGAGCATTCCGTTACAACACGTCACCGGCTTCGAGACCAGGGCGGGGGCATACACCAACGAATGGGTCGGAGGGACTTCCCTCGCTCACTGACTGCTCCTCGGTCCTGGCGGTCCGGTCCGGTGGAAATTCCGGCCGGTGGAAATCCTGAATTCGATGGTGCGGCCCGGCGTTGGAGCGGTGCTTGAACTCGGCTAAAACGCAAGTCCCGACTTCCCGGTCTTGGGCTAAAACGGGGTGCGGAAGGTTGTGACCCGCGCCTTCGTAGGGGACGTGGGGCGCTGCCGGGCCGCGCCGGGGGTCGTTGTCTGGAAGGTCAGTCCCAGCTTCCGGACGACGACCCTGCGTTCGGCTTCACATGCGCCGTGATCAGAGGCGGACGGCGGGCTGCTGCGGTGCTGCGCCCCGGTCCACCTCCTCAAACAGGGCGGCAGCCTCCTGGGCGGTCTTGCGGGCCCAGCTTCCGGTGCTGATCAGTGCCAGGGCCACGATGCCGATGCCAAGGCCGAGCAGCAGCCACCACACGCCGTGCTCCGCGTGGGTGTACGTGCTCCCGCCGTTCGCCACTGACGTTCCGACGATCGTTCCGGCGATCGCGACGCCCAGGGTGGTGCCGGTCTGCCGACCTGCCGAGGCCAGCGAGGTGGCCACACCGGCCATCGAGCGGGGCATACCGGAGATCGCCGTGTTGGTGATGGGCGGGTTGAGGGTGCCCTGGAAGACGCCGAAGAGCAGGTAGATCGCGAGCACGGCAGGCAGGGGAGTGGCCGGGCCCAGCATGAGCGACACGGCGCCACCCGCAGCCAGCGCGGTCCCGGAGACCAGCAACGGCACGCGAGGGCCATGGGCGCCTACGAACCGGCCGGTGCGCGGCGAGAGGAGCACGATCAGGGCCCCGATCGGGAGCAGGCACAGGCCGGCTCGCAATGCCGACATGCCGCGCACCTCTTGGAGGTAGAGGGTGGTCACGAACAGGAACGAGCCGAAGGCGCACAGGCCGAAGAAGGCCATGAGGATCGCCGAGCTGAACGGCATGCTGCGGAACAGCCGCAGCTCCAGCAGCGGGTCGGCGCGGCGTGGCTCGTAGGCGATGATGCCCAGCGTGGCGATGACGACGACGGCGAGCAGGGCGAGGATGATCGGCGAGCCCCAGCCCTGCTCGTGGGAGTCGATGACGGCGTAGACGAGGGCGCCCAGTACGACGGTCACCAACAACTGGCCCACCGGGTCGATCCGTCGTGCCCGGGGGGCGCGAGACTCGGGTACGTACAGCGCGGTGAACACCAACGCGACGGCCACAATCGGCACGTTGATCCAGAAGATCGAGCGCCAGTTGAAGGCGTCGACCAGGGCGCCGCCGAGGATCGGGCCGAGCGCCAGGGACAGGCCGGACATCGAGCCGAACACACCGATTGCCCTGGCCCGCTCCTTTGGATCAGGGAACGTGGTGGCGATGATGGCCATCGCCACCGGGTTGAGCATCGTGCCGCCGACGGCCTGCACCGCGCGGGCCGCGATCAGCCAGCCGATGCTTGGCGCCAGGCCGCACAACAGCGAGCCGACACCGAAAATGGCCAGGCCGACCAGGAAGATGCGTTTGCGGCCGATCCGGTCTGCGGTTGACCCGGAGAGCAGGAGGAAGCTCGCCAGTACCAGGGTGTACGCGTCGACAGTCCACTGGAGGCTGGACACCGAGGCGTCCAGATCGGTGCGGATGGCCGGCAGCGCGACGTTGACGATAGAGATGTCCATGACCACGACGATCATGCTGGCGCAGCAGATCGTGAGCACTAGGAGTCGATGCCGTCGGCTGAGCTCTGGCATGGGGGTCCCATCCAATCGGAGTGCTATTGATGAACGCGAGCGACGCTTCCTCAAAGCGCATCGCTGGCAGGCGAATCGGGTGGAAACGGCACCGGAGGAGCACCGACGCGCCCCGGGCGGTGACCTGCTGGAGGGTTTGCAGAACCACGGTGGGTCGGTGCCTCACAGCGCGCCGCCCCTCGCCGCACCCGTCTGCGCTGAACTGGCTCGCGCTTGGGTTGCGTTGAAGGACTCATGACGGCGACGCTACAATTTCGAGCGCGCTCGAAATCAAGTTGCAGTCGAGATCCGCGCGCCCCCCGGTCGGTCGGCGCCGCTACCAGCCGCTATCACCAGATGGATCTGATCTGGATCCCTGTCCGCACTCGGCTGCAGGCCACCGGCAGGCCCTCTCTTGTCCCCTCGCACGCGCCCGTATGCCGCCCCCGGAACGAGGCCTCGTCGGCGCACGGGTTAGCTGCGCTTGAGCTGCGCTCTAATGCTGGCCCGCACCATGGGAGACAAACGACGCGATACGCGCTTTCGTCCGCGCCGGCATTGCATGATCTGTCGCCGACCTTCACCGGGCCGGCGTCGCGATGCGCCCGTCGGTTACGGGTGGAGGGCGGAGGCACGTTTCGGCGCGCACCTGCCGCCGAAGGAATCGTGGTGCCGGCAGCCGGCGCTTCCTGGAAGGGGAATCACCCCCACCGCGGAACCGGCGGCGCAACAGCAGGTCGTGAAGCGTTCGACCACCGACTCACCTACGCCGATGAGGTAATCGTGCAACTATCGAAACCATTTGTGCTGGAGTCGTCGCAGGCTCGGCCGGATACCGCCAGCCCGGAGGACGCCGGCGGTACCGCGTTCGACACTGCCTTCAAACTCGTGGCCAGTGACACCGACGGCCGGTTCAGCCTCCTTGAGTGGCACCTCGCTCCGTGGCAGTCTGGACCCGGCCTGCACGCGCACAACTTCGACGAAGCGTTCTACATCTTGCAGGGCAAGGTGGAGTTCCAGATCGGCGACGAGCGCTTCACCCTTGGCCCGCGCCAGTTGGCCTGGATGCCGCGCAATACCCCGCACTCCTTCGCCAACGCAGGTGCCGAGCCCGTCGCAGGACTGACCGTGTCCACCCCTGGCGGCCTGGAGAACATTTTCAACGCGGAGTCGAGCGACCCCGATGTCCCCCGCCCGGATTTCTGGTTTGAGGTAGAGCATCTCGGCCCCCCGATCCGCTCCGACAAGGCACCCCGATAGCTCAGTGCGGGGATCGTTCCCGTCATAGGCCCTGCGCTGTCACCTGTTGGCGAGGGGAGTGGGAACCCACAGCTGGTCGGCGTCGCCGGCGGCGAGCCTGCCCCGGTAGACGTCGATCTTGTGGTCGACGGTCTTGAGATTGTCCTGCAACTCGGCGATCTGGGCGGCCACGTTGGCGTGGTGCGACTCCAGGAGCGCGAGTCGCTCCTGCTCGTTGCCGGGGCCTGCGGTGACGAGCTCGGCGTAGCGCCGGATGGTCCTGATGGGCATGCCAGTGGCCCGCAGCTTTGTGCAGACCGTAATCCAGTGGAGGTCGGGCTGGTGGTAACGCCGTCGTCCGCCCGAGGTGCGGTCGATGGCGGAGACGACCAGGCCCACGCGTTCGTAATAGCGCAGGGTGTGCACGCTGACGCCGGTGCGGCGAGCGGCCTCCCCGATCGCCAGACCGGCTTCGGGCACAGGTTCCGCCTTGACTTCGAGCATGGTCTAGATCGTAGCGTCGTCGACATGGCAGCATCAACCCCTTCTGGGCCCGCGACTGTGCCTCAACTGAGCTGCACACCAAGGCTGTTGGTGCTCACGGTGTGCTGCGCCAGGTCTGCGGAGGACGGACGGTCGATGCCTACGCCATGGTCCTGGCCAGCTTTCCGCGGGCGTCCGATGCCGCGTCCGCTCACGTCCGGCCCGCGAGGGGCATACGAAGTGCGGCCACCCCCGGCCTCGCGGGCCGGCGGTGGCCGGTGAGCGTCGATCTCAGACCGTCAGGGACGTCATGCGCTGCGGGCAACGGCTCGCTGACGCTGCTCCGACGCGGCGTCGAGCACCATGTCCCGGTAGCTGTCCACGATGGCCATGTACTCCTTGCTTTCCTGCTCAGGGACCCCGCAGAAACTCAGCGTGGCTGCGATCTCCAGTGCCACCACGTCCCAGTCGCGTTCGGTCGCGACCATGTTGGCGTGGGCCGCCCACATGTCCTTGCCCGGGTAGACCTTGGGGCCGCCCGTTTCCTCGACCGACCATGCGGTGACCATGAACTTGAATCCCGCGCGGCTCACCTTGTCGTGCATCTTCACCACATCAGCGTTCTGATTGGCCGATACGTTGTCGAAGAGCCGCTCCACAAGGACGTCCATCACACGGGCGATTCCGTTGGCGCCCCCGAGGCGCTCGTAGAGGGAGGCGGCCGGTGCCGAGTTCGTCATGATGCTTCTCCTTACAGTGTCCATGTTCCGCGTGCTCCCGGAGCCGTGGTTGGCATCCCCGATGCGTTCGTTGACCAGGCGGAGCAGCTCGCCGAGCGTGCCCACTTCGGCGACGTGCTCGTCGGGTATGACCACGCCGTGGTCCACCTTGAGCTTGGCCGTTGTTTCGATGAGTGCCAGCGAGTCGTAGCCGAGGTCGTCGAGCGAGGCGCTGGCGATCTCGCCGCGCCTCGCGGTGGTCTCCTCACCGCCGGCGCAGGAGACGAGGATGCCGAGCAGTTCATCGATGGTCATCAGCTTGGTCATGGTTGGCTCCCGTTCTGGGTGGGACGGATGACTGTGGCGGCGTTGAACCCCCAGCGGCCCCGGGCCAGGATCAGAGCGGTCTTCACCCGTGCCGAGCGAGGTTCCGCGATGACGAGGTCGAGGCCGTAGTCGTCCGGCACCGACGTGGTCCCGAAGGTCGGGGGGATCACGCTGTGCTGGATGCTCATGAGGGCCGCGACGACGTCGAGGGCGCCGCCGCCGGAGAAGAGGCGGCCGGTGAGGGATTTGGGGGCGGTGACCGGGACGCCGCGGATGCCGAAGAGTTCCCGCAGCGCCTGTGCCTCGGCGCGGTCGAGGGAGGGCAGGCCCGCCGCGTCGGCGAACACCACGTCCACCGCGTCCGGACCGATGCCCGCGTCGTCCAGAGCGAGCCGCGCGGCACGCCCCAGGCCCGGCGGGCGTCCGGAGCCGGGGGCCGGGTCGAAGGTGGCCGCGTACCCGGCGATCTCCCCGTAGTGGCGGGCCCCTCGTGCGTGAGCCGCCGCGGCGTCCTCCAGAACACAGATCGCGCCCCCCTCGCCGGGCACGTATCCGGCCGCGCGGCGGTCAAAGGGCCGGTACGCCGTGGCCGCGTCCGGGTCGGTGCTGACCCGCCCGCCCGCCAGGTGGGATGCCCAGCCCCACGGGTCGAGGGCGGAGTCGACCCCGCCGCAGACCACGAGCGGCGGGCCGGTCCGGACGGCCCGCCGGGCCTGCCCCAACGCGTCAAGGCCACCCGCTTGTTCGGTGACCAGCGCGATGGAGGCTCCGCGCATGCCGTGCCGGATGGAGATCTGGCCGGTGTTCACCGCGTAGAACCAGGCGAACGACTCGTACACGCTGACGTGCTCAGGACCTCGGCTCCACAGCTTCTTGAACTCACGGTGGGTGAAGTCAAATCCGCCCGAGGCGTTCGCCGTGACGACACCCATGTCGTAATCGGGCATAGCGGAGGTGTCCACCCCGGCATCCTCGATGGCGTTCTGGGCGGCGATCAAGGCGAGACGGGTGGACACGTCGGTCTGTGAGAGCAGCCTGCTGGGCAAGTGGTGTGCCGGATCAAGGCCGTTCACGAGACCGGCAAGGCGCGCCGGATAGCGTGAGGTGTCGAAGCGGTCCAACTCGGCGATGCCGCTGCGGCCGGCCAGGGTGGCCGCCCAGAACTCCTTGACGCCCACGCCGTTCGGTGCGACCACGCCCAGGCCGGTGATCACGTTCATGGGGCCTCCTGGTTCGGCCGGGTCAGGACCATCGCACTCTGGAAGCCGCCGAAGCCGCTGCCGACCGTGAGGACGGTGTCGGTGCGGTGCTCGCGGGCCGTGATCGGTACGTAGTCCAGGTCGCACTGTGGATCGCTCACGTGCAGGTTCGCCGTTGGTGGCACGGCGTGGTGCGCCATGGCAAGGAGCGAGGCGGCGATCTCGATCGAGCCGACGGCGCCGAGCGAGTGCCCCACCATCGACTTGATGGAACTGATCGGCGTCTTGTACGCGTACGCGCCGAGGCTCCGCTTGAACGCCGCGGTCTCATGCCGGTCGTTCTGCTTGGTTCCCGAACCGTGCGCGTTGATGTAGTCCACCTCGGAGCCGGGCATCCGCGCCTGATCGAGCGCCGCCCGTATCGCCTCTGCCATCTCCCGACCGTCGGCCTTGAGACCGGTCATGTGGTAGGCGTTGCAGCGGGTGGCGAAGCCGCCGACCTCGGCGTAGACATGCGCGCCCCGCCGCCGGGCGGCTTCCAGTTCCTCCAGCACGAAGACGGCCGCGCCCTCGGCGAGCACGAAGCCGTTACGGGTGCCGTCGAACGGTTTCGACGCGTGGGCGGGGTCGTCGTTGTAGGTGGTGGTGGCCTTGATCGCGTCGAAGCAGGCGACCACGATCGGGGTGATAGGGGTGTCGGTGGCCCCCGCGATCATGACGTCGGCGCTGCCCTCGCGTATCAGCGAGACGGCGTGCCCGACGGAGTCGAGCCCGGACGTGCAGCCGTCCGAGACCATCGTGACCGGCCCCTCCGCACCGAACTCCCAGGCGATCTCGGCCGGCATGATGCTGGGGACCATGTGGTCGAACATGTGTGGTGACAGGTGGTCGGGCGACATTTCCCAGGCCCTGCCCGAGTCGGACAGCACCAGGTACTCCTGCTCCAGACTGGTCGCTGCCGCCACCGCACTGCCCAGGCTCACGCCCATGCGGTACGGCGACATCGCACCCAGCTCGATCCCGCTGTCGGCCACCGCCTCACGGGCGGCCACGACCGCGAGCTGTGTGGCCCGGTCCATTCGCCGCACCTGACGGGGGGTGAGGCCCTCCGCCGCCGGGTCGAAATCCACTTCCGCCGCGACCTGCGACCGGTACGGCGAAGGATCGAAGAAGGAGATGCGCCGGGTTGCCGTACGGCCGGAGGAAAGCAGCTCCCAGAACATGTCCTTTCCCCGTGAACCAGGTGCCCGCACTCCCATTCCGGTGATGGCGACGCGACGATTCATAAGGCCCCACCGGGCATGCTTGTGCCATTCATTTCCGTGGCCTCCGCGCTGTGATGAATTTCCGGACGGTTTTCTTGCTCGTGTGAATGTAAGGTTCGCGGCTCAACAAGCGTGATGCTCGCGGCTCAAGCGCCGCTCAATTGTCGGCGTACACCTGAAGTCCAGTCCGCGGTGACCGAGTCCAGGTTCAGGTGTTTTCCGTCGCGCCGCCTTGTTAGTGAGAATCGAGGCCTCCTCTAACGAACGGCTCCATCCTGTGACATCTGCGGCAGCGGCCCCCTTTCGTCACGTGCGGCACAAAGGATTCTGCCCCGTGCATGGTGGGGCCCGCCCTCGTCGCCGATGCCCGCTTTCTCCGGAAAGAACTGAGCGGCCGAAGAGGAATAGTGAATGCCCATGATCAGGAGTACACCGCCCACCGCCGACGGCGGCGCTTTGCCCGTCACTGCGCTGCGTGACCTGTCACTGGCCTCCGCTGCGCCGGCGGCGCTGCGTGTCGCCGTTCGGATTGGCGTCGCCGACGCGCTCGGCGACGCCCCCGTCCCGGTCGGTGAGCTCGCGCGGACGCTCGAGGTCGACGCCGCGGTCCTGCTGCGCCTCCTGCGCAATCTGCGGTGCTACGGCGTCTTCGACGAGACGACCGGCGGCGTCGTGCACACGGAGACCTCCCGGCTCCTGCGTGAGGACCACCCGCAGCGGCTGAAGTACTGGGTCCAATGGGTCACGGAGCCGTGGGTGTGGGAGCTCTGGCCCGACCTTGAAGCGGCGGTGCGTACCGGACGCGGCCATTTCGAGGAGAGGTACGGCGAGGAGTTCTTCGTCCATCTGCACAAGAAGTGGCAGGACTCGACCGAGGTCTTCAACAAGTCGCAGACAGAGCTGTCCACGCTGACCTCCGCGGCCGTCGCCGAGTCCCTCGACCTGAGTGATGTCAAGACGTTCGCCGATGTCGGCGGCGGGCGCGGATACACCCTCGCGACCATCCTGGAGGCCAATCCGCACCTGCACGGCACGCTGGTCGACCTGCCCGCCGCGATCACCGACCCCGATCCGCGACTGCGGCCCGACGGCACGCTCGCCGGACGCTCCCGGGTGGTCGCCGGCAACTGTTTGCAGGACATCCCGGTCGAGGCGGACGTCTACCAGTTCAAGAGCATCCTGGAGTGGGACGACGACAGGAGCGTGACCGCGCTGCGCAACGCCGGGCGGGCCGGGCGGCCCGGTAGCCGCGTCCTCATCGTCACGAACCTTATCGACGACAGCCCCGAGGTCCGCTACGCCACCGGCATCGATCTCCTCTTCCTGCTCAACACCAACGGCAGGAGGCACACCAAGCAGGGCGTGGCCGCACTCGTCGAGCGGGCCGGCCTGAGGCTGGAAGGCATTGCCCCGGTGGGGCAGCTCCTGCACGTGGTTGAGACGTCCATCCCCGAATGAGCATCGAGGTTCTACGATGACGACCGACATCGCCCGGCCGAACGCCACGGCAGAGCATGCCGCCAACGAGGCCTTCGCCGAGCTGCTGTTCTCCCCGCAAGGCCTGGCGGACCCCTTCTCGCGGTACCGCCGGCTGCGGGAAGCCGCGCCCGTCCACCACAGCGCCATGGGAACCTGGGTGCTCACCCGCTACGACGACGTCGACGAGTTCCTGCGCAACAAGCTGGTGAACAAGGACATCCATACCTTCATGGCAGGCCGCTTCAGCGGCGACTGGGAACAGCACCAGGCGCTACGCAAGCTCGCCGCCAACATGCTGTGGACGAACCCTGTGGGTGCCCGTAACTCGGCCGCCCTATGCGACCTGGTTGTATTCGTGGATCACGCCGCCGAGTAGATCTCGACGGATGACCTTGCCGTCTGGGTCGACCGGGTCGGGGAGTGGTCGCAGGGGTGCTGCTTGGTGGAGGGCGCGGTGGGGGCGGTGGGTGTTGAAGTGCGTCTCGTATGCGGCCAGTACGGTGCGCAGGTGTCGTTCGTTGACGATCAGTGTGCGGTCGAGGAGTTCGCGGCGGCATCCGCCGATCCAGCGTTCGATGTACGCGTTGGCCTGCGGGGCCCGGACAGGAGTGAGCAGTACCTGGATGGCCTGGGATGCGAAGACGGCGTCGACGGAGTCGGTGAACTTCGCATCTCGGTCCCGGATCAGGAATCTGAATCGGTCAGCGCGCTCGTCCAATGCCATGAGGAGGCCACGCGCCTGCTGGACTGCCCAGTTGCCGGTCGGGTGGGCGGTGACGCCCATCAGGTGCACCCGACGGGTGGAGATCTCCATAACCACCATGCAGTACAGGCGCCGCAGTAACACAGTGTCGACGTGGAAGAAGTCCACGGCGAGAATCCCGGAGGCCTGACTGCGCAGGAACTGTGCCCAGGTCAGGCCCGAGCGTTGTGGGGCCGGATCGATCCCGGCCCTCTTCAGGATTGCCCATACTGTCGAAGCGCCGACTGGTCGGCATAGGCCGGTCAGCTCGCCCGTGATTCTGCGGTATCCCCAGTGCGGGTTCTCCGTGGCCATCCTCAGCACCAGCTCCCGTACGGTGGGCGGGGTCGGTGGTCGGCCGGGACGTCGGCGTTTGCAGGTCCAGCGGCGCCTGACCAGGTCGGCGTGCCAGCGCAGCAGCGTGCCCGGAGTGATGAACAGGTGCTCTCGCAAGTTCTTGGGCAGCAGCCGGACCAGCGCCGCCATCACTGCCCGGTCTGCCCATGAGAGTCGTGGCCGGCCAACCTGACGGCGGAGCACGGTGAGCTGGTGCCGGAGTATGAGCATCTCTGTGTTTTTGGAAGTCTCTGATTGCGCAAGCAACGCAAGCCAGCCCAAGATCTTGAGGAAGGCCAGGTACAGCAGTCGCAAAGCCATGCCCCAGGATGTCGTCATGCTCGGCCTCGACCGCAAGACCCAGGTCAGCAGGGGTAGCCGAGTTTCGGGCACCCACACGGTCAGGTAGGCGAGACGAAGTAGCACGAGTGCTTATCCTGCCGCATTATCGAGGACGCTCCTGAGCTGCATGGATGACATTTTCGGCAGGCGCAGACTTCCTCCCGCGGCCCGTCCACCCGCACTCGGGCAGCTGTCTCCCGCTCCTCCAACATCCCCAGCACCGACGCCATCGCTCACCCCTCGCTCATGAAGCGGAAACAAGACGCCGGATGCCTCCCTCATCCCAAGCTAAAACACGCCTGGCCAGCAGGAATCAAGCGATCAAGTTCGGTTGAGATACGGCCTCCTAGGGTCCCGCTCTGCCTGGCCTTGACCGCAAAACCAGGTCAGCAGGTACGGCCGAGTTTCGGGCACCCACACGGTCTCTTCGGCCGGCAGGCACGGGTGTGGGCGCCGTTTGATCAGGTCACGGTGCCAGCGCAGCACGGCGTCGGACCGGCAGCAATGGACGCCGCGTCGACTTCATCGGCGGCCACTCCACTATCACCGACACCGCCGAATAGTGGGAACACGCCATCGAGCCGGTGATCGAGTGGTTCCGTGGGCGTGCGACTGGTGTGGCGACCTGCCATTCAGGACGCCTGAACTCTGCCAGCCAAGGTGCGCCGTGCTACAGCGGAATACTCCCGTCGGCTCACCTCAAGGAAGGTGGCCGTCGCATCCCGGAACTGCTGTTCCCAACGAGCGTCCCGGGCCGTGAAGTTGCGCCAATCGGTTCCCCAGTTCAGCACATTGCGCAGTTCAACGAGGTGCTGTTCGGACAGGGCACGGGCCTCTGACAACATCCCTTCCAGCTCCGACCGAACGTCGAACCTTGCCCACTCGTCCATCTCGTCCCACCCCTCCAGTAACTCGCATGATCTAAATGCGCACCAGTGGCGGAGGACGCTGCAAGTCTCGGCATTTCCGTCACAATCACCGTCGAGGCCCGGACACCAGTGCTCCTCCAACGCGGAAAGCGCCGAGCGCACGACAGCCCTGCACAGTGCAGGGCGTTCCATCTGTTTAGCGCGCTGAAATAGCTCCGCACCAGCAGCTGCTGTGGTGGGAGAGCACCAAAATCGCACCGCGTCAGACGCCGTGCGCACCGTGGTGAAGGCGTCATCCAGTGCAGCTGCACGTGCCTCTGCTTCAGTCGACGGCAGTTTTCTGACCACTTCTGCGAACGCATGAGATGACGTCGCCAGTTCGTGGCACGCAGCCTCAGCCCGCGCGCCACGATCCACAGCGGTCTGTGCCCTCAACGCCTGGCGTGCAGCGCGCTCACCACGGACCGCGATGTATACGAGCACCGGAAACGATGCATACGTGGCGATGCTTCCCAGTAGCGCGCCTAGCCCTCCCAAATCCACACCGATCATCTTGCCGCACAGGAACCGCTGGGAAGCGAGGATCCCGCGAACGCCCCCGTCGCTCTGTCCAGTACTGCCTTCACCTGGGCGCCCCAGGAGGGCAACGTCCCGAGCCGGACGAGGAATCCTCGCGATTCGGGCGCAGTGTCAGTGCGCGGATTGAGCCGACGGTGGGTAGTCGTGGTCGTCCGGCCGGTCTGCGAGTGTTCGCGAAGTGCGAGTGTGTTGTCACGGTCAGGTAGGCGAGACGCGGAGAGCACAGCGAACTCTCCTGTGGCTGGAAATGATTGTGCGAGCGTCTCATGACATTGCCTGGAGCCCAGTGACCATGGATCCTGAAAGGCTTGTCACGGTGGCAGGCGTTTGGGGGATGTGATGGCCCGCCTGTCAGTACGTGATGGCAGCGATCCCAAAGCCGTCCGCGACACTCGTGTATTGATCGACTGTCTGCAGGAGCTGGTGCGGGGCGCTGTCTCCAGGACCATCCGGAACTGTGCCAAGTACCCGGAAACAGTGTGGCTCGCAGATGCCCCAGACGGGCTTGTGCGTCGCGCTGCGGACGCTGACCCCCGCATCATGACCGTCAAGCACCGTCCGCCCAAAGCAGCACCGCGACTGCCGGCGATACTGCACGGCAGGGTGTCCGCTGAAGCCGCAGCTACGGTCGGCCCGCAGCCTCCCGAACTGGTCGAAGATACGCCGAATGATCGCGAACCGGTCGGCATCCAGGTTGACCGGGGCGATGACCAGCCAGCGTTGGAGAGCGGCAGCTCCGAAGAACAAAGGGCATATGAGACCTGGGCCGGCAAATGGATGCGATGGTCGCAGGAAGAAATTGCTGCGGAGTCGCAGCGGCGACTGCACCAGCAGTTGTACCGGATGGCCAAGAAGGTCCAGCAGGACAGCGACACTTTTGAAGTCGTCCTGGCTATAGGTCTCCTGCAACTCGGGGCCGAGCGTCCCTCGGCCCGAGTCCGCAGGCACATCCTGACAATACCGGTGACCCTCACCGTTGATCCTGCATCGATCAACGTGACCGTTTCGCTGGTGCCGGACCACCCCGGTCGACTCGAGGACACGGACTTCCTCAGCGAGTCCGACGGCTACACGTCGGAGCTACTGGAGGTCGTACGCTCCGCCGTCGAGGACGTCCCCTTCCACCCGCTGTCGGACAGGGCGGCACAAGCCGTACGGTCGTGGGCGCAGCGCGCCTTCGGAGTCGACCAGGCACTCCCGTTCGACCCAACCGGGCACCACCCCGATCTCACCACCGAACCCCAGGCGCGATCACTGCATCACGCGCCCGCACTCATCCTGCGCGAACACGGCCAACGCTCCGTTCTCGGCTTCTACGAGAGCATCGCCCGAGCGCTGAAACGTCCCGGAGCGCAGGCTCCTTTGGGCTTGGCGCAACTGCTGTATGACCTCGAACCGGCGCACAGGACGGCCTGGGGAAGCAGGACTGGCACAGTGCCGCCGGCGCTGGGACCAGATCCGCTGTTCCCGATGGTCACCAACGCGGCCCAGCGTGATGTCCTCGACCGGCTCCAGCGTGACACCAGCGTCGTGGTCCAGGGCCCACCAGGTACCGGAAAGACACACACCATCAGCAATCTGATCGCCGCTCTCCTCGCCGACGGCAAGCGTGTCCTGGTCACCAGCGCGAAAAGCCAGGCTCTGAACGTGCTGCGAGACCAGCTTCCGTCCAAGCTGCGCAGCATGTGCGTGATCCAGAGCGACCAGTGGCAGGGCGGGAACTCCGATTTGAGCCAATCGCTGGGAGCCTTGGCGCACTTGAACGCGACAACGAACCTCGATCGACTCCAACAACGAATTGAGGATCATCAGACCCAGCGACACCAACTCCTTGCAGAGCAGGCCAAGCTCCGCGATCAGCTGCGGCAGGTACGGGAAGTCGAGTGGTACGAGCACTCCGAGATCGCACCGGGCTACCGGGGGCGGCTCGACGACATCGTGCAGGCAGTGGAGCGCGGCACAGCCGAATGCCAGTGGCTGCCACCCCTGGCCGCCCAGCCTGCGCCGGCCCCGCCCTTGACCACGGACGAAGCTCAGCGCCTGTGGCTGCTCGTCACCAAGCACGGCCCAGGAATTCTCGAAGCCCACATCCAGTACTGCCCGGACCCGGATTCTCTTCCGGAGCCAACGGAAGTCGCCCAAATCATCACGGAACTTGAGACCGCCGAACAAGACCTCGGCCCAGAGACCGCCATGCCCCTGGCGCAGCAGCTGGCGGACCGTGGTGACGTGGTACTCACAATCCTGGAAGCGCTGATCGACCAAGCTCAGCAGCCCCTGCAGAGCGTAGGACTGTCCGCGGATCCCGCGTCGTGGCAGGCGGACACTTGGTCGACCCGCGCTCTGCTGGACGGCATCGCCCGGCGGTGGCAACAGCTGTGGGACAGCATCCGAAATGCCTCAAAGCGCGCGCAGCAGACCCATGACGAGATAGCCGCCGCTTCCTTCCTGGAGGTGGAGATCCCGCGCGTCTCCGATAGCGAGGAGAAGGAACTCCTCGTTGCAGGACGCAATCTGGAGCAGCACGTCCTGCGCAACGGAAAACTAAACACACGATGGCCCCGGCCGGCTGTCGTCAAGCAAGCCCGCTTCCTCCTCGAACAGTGCCGCGTGGAAGGTATGGCGCCGACCGGCCGAGAACACATCATCGCGGTAGTACGTCAGCTTGACATGCGCGCTCATGCCCGCACCCTGCGCGGCCGGTGGGCCGGGGTCGGATCGGCCGTCGAACGCGACACCTCTGAGCTGATGATGTCCGAACTCCTTGACAGGGCCGTTGTCCTGCAGGCAATCGACACCTGCGTGGAGGTCATCGGCCAGGTCCACGCAACACTGTTGGCCAACGGAATCCAGGCGCCGGTCACCACCGCTGAACAGTGGCGTGACGTCCGCCAGGCGACGCTCCAGGCCCGCCAACTCATGCACATCAGGACCACAGCACAGCGTTTCGAAGAGATCCTGGCAAGCCTTCCGCGACCTCAACCGCACGGTGTCGAGGAACTCCAGCGCGCGGCGGACGCAGCTGCAGCCCGTGATGTGCAGACCTACGCGCTTGCGGTGGATGCGCTGGCAGCGGCCTACCAGCGTGAGGCCGACCGGCGCGAGACCGGAAAACTCTTCCAGCGCCTTGCCGAGGCCCACCCCGAACTCGCCCAGGACTTCACAGACGAGCCCCTCGCATCGCACTGGCGCTCGCGGTTCGCCGTCCTGCCCCAGGCCTGGGCATGGCGGCAGGCCCAGGAATTCCTCAACACACACCTGCTCCCGGGGCGCGAAGAGCAGCTCGAAGGCGATGTGGCCCAGCTCGAAGCGCGGCTGCACGACCTCGTGGAGAAGCTGGTCTGCGACCGCGCAGCACATCATTGCGTCAGCCGAATGACCACCAAACACAAACAAGCCCTGGCCGCCTACGCCAGCGCCGTAGCCAACGCAGGCCAGGGGACCACCGAGTACGGCAAACGCCATCAACGACACGCGCGATCCGCCATGCAGACAGCTCAAGGCGCGGTGCCGGCGTGGATCATGCCGCTGAACCAAGTGGCGGAGACGATCAGCCCCGAACCGGATTCCTTCGACGTCGTCATCGTCGATGAAGCAAGCCAAGTGGGCCTCGATGGCCTGCTGTTGCTCTGGCTTGCGCCGCGCATCATCGTCGTCGGAGATGACCGGCAGTGTGCTCCGTTCTACAGCGGCAGTAAGCACGACCGGATCACGCAGATCTTTGACGAGCGCATGGCCGCCCTGGAACCCTGGCAGCGCGAAGGGTTCGACCCCAAGTCCAACCTGTACGAACTGCTGCAGTCCCGCTTCACCGAAGTGATCCGCCTCACTGAGCACTTCCGGTGCATGCCGGAGATCATCAATTGGTCCTCGACGCAGTTCTATCCAGACAACCAGCTGGTCCTGCTGCGGCAACACGGCTCAGACCGCCTTCCGCCGCTGAAGGTCGTCCACGTACCCGAAGGCCACTGCGAAGGGCGCCGGGCCAAGCTCATCAACCGACCGGAGGCGGAGGCCGTCGTCAACGAACTGCTCCGCCTCACACAGGACCCCGCCTACGCCGACCGCAGCATGGGGGTGATCATCCTGCGCCACGGTGACCAGACACGACTGGTACAGAACCTGGTCGACCAGCGCATCGATGTGGCGGCCCGCGAACGCCACAACATCCTGATCGGCACCCCCGAGCAGTTCCAGGGAGACCAGCGCGACGTCATCCTCCTGTCCATGGTCGTCGACGGCGCCAACGCCATCGCCGCGACCGGCCGGCACCACGAACGGCGCTTCAACGTGGCCGCGAGCCGCGCCCGCGACCAGATGTGGCTCTTCCATTCGCCGACAGTCGACCAGCTCAGCAGCAAAGACCTGCGGCGCTCGCTGCTCACTTACATGGTCAGCCCGCCACCGCCCTACACCTACTCCCACCAGCCCGCCAATGTCAGTGCGGACCGACGATGTGCGCCCTTCGACTCACTCTTCGAGCAGCGCGTCTTCCTGCGCATCAAGGAACGCGGCTACGACGTGGTGCCCCAATGGGAGGTCAACGGAAAGCGCATCGACCTCGTGGTCACCGGAGACCACGGACGCCTCGCAGTGGAATGCGACGGAAGCCCTTACCACTCCACCGCGCAGCAGATCCAGGACGACGCTGAGCGCGAGCGGGAGCTCCGCCGCGCCGGCTGGACGTTTTGGCGCGTACGCAGCAGTGCCTTCGCCCTCTCACCCGAGGAGGCCCTGGAACCTCTGTGGGAACGCCTGACTGAAATGGGCATCCATCCGCGCACTGTCCGAGAGGCATTCCCGGATGACGCGGTGACAGACCCGATCTGGACGCCTGTGGGCCTGGCCGAGGCCGAGCCCGACGAAGACGTGGACCCCTACGACGGCGAGCTGGACGAAGACAGCGAGGGAAACTGACATGGACAACTTCGACGACAGCACGCTCGAAGAACTCGCCGCCATGATCTGCGGTGACGAGCCGGGTATGAAGCGCCGAGCCGGCTGGGAGCTGGCTCAATTCCTTTGCCGGGCCGGCTGGGAAGATGTACCTGACCATGACGGCACCCCGCGTCACCGCTGGGTGCACCAAATCTTGCGCGAACGACAGGAAGACCAGGCAGGGGACACCGAGCGTGTCATCCTGCGCCTGGCCGACCGGCGGGAATACCAACAACAGCCAAGCGACTACGACGCCGTCATCCAACGTCTCCAGGAAGTCCTGGAACTTGAAGGCCGCCGTGTCGAATACCGCAAGGGCCAGCCCCACCTCATCGAGTACGACCCCGATGAACCCCTACGTCCCCAACGCGTAGAGCTGAAGGTCGCCATCACTGACATCGTCTCCGACCCTGACCTGGCCCGGGCCGTTCAGTTACGCCTTGACGAGGCCCGTATCTGCCAAGAACACGGGGCTTATACCTCCGCGGTCATCATGCTCGGAAGCCTCCTCGAAGGCGTCCTTGTCCATGCGGCAGACGTCCGACCCGCAATTGCGCCGTTGGCAAGGCCTGCCCGCGATACCCGACTACAGGACCTCATCCAGCACGCCCACACCAATCGGTGGATCGACCAGGATGCGAAAATGGCCTCGGACCTGCTGCGGACCTACCGGAATCTGGTTCATCCTCTCGCCGAGAAGCGAGCCAAACACAGTGCGGACTTCGACACGGCTGATCTGTGTTGGTCCACAGTCAACGCTGTCCTCAACGACTTGGCGGCGAGCAGCCCGTATTAGCTTGAGTTTTAACTACCGAACGTCTCCTCGCTCCAGCGGAACCAAGCCTCGTCGCCGTCGATGTGCAGGAGGAAGTCGGCTACTGGTCCCGAAGGCGACACCAACGTCAGCTCCTGGGGGATGCGGTCGTAGGCCGCGTCGAACCCCTCGAAGTCGTCAGCCTCCATGTGGGCCAAAGCTTCGTCGAACCATGACTTCACCTGGGTGAACGCGGACTCAGGAGTGAACGTGCCTCGCAACCAGGGGAAGCCCGTGTCCTCCACGGCGATCGTGCCGATCAAAGCGTCCTGGCGCATGAGGCACCAAGTGGCATGCTCCTGCGCCATCCTGGGACAAAGCTCCTCTCGCGCATGTGGTATTTGGGAACTGCACGCAGCCCGACTGCTCCAGGAAAAGAGGTTACGGAACACCCGCAGTACAGACTGTCAGCGCCCTGGTGTTTCGGAACCTTTCGTCAGCCACCCCGAAACTGAGTGCAGCTGGCGGAGGCACGCTGCAGGTAGGGCTGCGCAAGTTGGCCGGGTTCAAAACTCAAGGTTAGAGGTCGTTTCATCCTGTTGTTTCATCCCGAGATGCGGCTTTGATGTGCTGGTGAGGGGTCGCGCCAGGAGATCGTGTTCTCTCCGGTGAGGCGGCGGGCCATGAGGTCGGTCATGGCGACATGGATCATGGCTTCAGAGCGGTGTGGGTGGGTTTCGTAGTCGCGGGCCAGGCGGCGGTGGAGTATCAGCCAGCCGTAAGTCCGCTCGACTGCCCAGCGTTTGGGGATCGGTGTGAAGCCCCTGCTCCCGGGGTTGCGTTGGACGATTTCGAGGTCGATGCCGAGAGTGGCGGCATGCTCGATGAAGTGCTTGCGGTAGCCGCCGTCGACCCACACCTTGCGCAGGGCGGGGTGGTCGGTGGCGGTCTGCTCGAGGAGGATGCGGCCTGCGGTGGAGTCCTGCACGCTGGCAGCGGTGACCAGGACTGCCAGCAGCAGGCCGAGTGTGTCGGTGATGATGCTGCGCTTGCGGCCCACGATCTTCTTGCCCGCGTCGATGCCCTGGCTGGTGGCGGGCACGGAGGTGGAGGTCTTGACGCTCTGCGCGTCGACGACGCAGGCCGAGGGGTGACGGTGTTTGCCTTCCTGCTGGCGTACTAACTCCCGCAGCAGACCGTTGAGCTGGGCGAAGAGGCCGTCCTTCTGCCACTTGGCGAAGTAGCCGTAGACAGACTGCCAGGGAGGGAAGTCGTGCGGGAGATAGGCCCACTGACAGCCGGTGCGGTCCACATACAGGACTGCGTTCATGATCTCGCGCAGGTCATGCCGTGGTGGCCGGCCGAAGTCCAGGGCCCGGCCGCGGCGCTCGAAGCGCCAGGCGGACAGCACCGGTTCGATCAGTTCCCAGCGGGCATCGGACAGATCACTCGGATACGCACGACGGTCAGCCATGACCTGGGCATACCGCAGCTCGGGGGCGTGCGCCCAGGCGTGCATCCTGCAGCGTCGAAGCACGGGACAGACTCGGGCGTCCTGGAATGAGACAGGCGTAAGCGACCCGCCACCTCATTCGCCACACCACCAGCCTCATTAGGACAGGCCGCCCCTACAGCCTCACCAGCAGCACATGAGGAGCCAGACCAAAACAACTCAGAACACCACACTCAAGATGAAAACGACCTCTGAGTGAGGGTTTTCCAACCTCGCATGGGCGCGTGCAGCCACATTCGGAAAAGCACGACAGAGCGCTGCCCGTTACGCGATGCTGACGGATCGAGCTCATGGGGAAGCGAGGAAGCGACAGGTGGAGCACACAGCACAGCCAGTCGGAGATCCCAAGACGCCGGTGGACGGCGGAACCAGCATCGTGATGCACGATGGCAAGCACTACCGGCTGACACCTTCACACGGCGAAGCAATCTGCTCTGTCTCGGGCCTGACGCTGCACCACCGCGCCGACTGCACTCACCTGACGCCGACCGACAGGCCGCGCTGGACGATTGTCCCCGACCCCGACGGACAGACCTGGCTGCGCCTCTTGGAGGCCGGGCCCGACGAGACGCACCGCGCCGAGTTCTCGCAGGAAGCGGGGCTGCTGAACGGGGCGGGACGCCCGGTGACCGACCCCTGCACGAGCTGCGCGCTGGCACCGGTCGACACCGCTGACGCCCGTGTGCGCCGGTCTCTGCCGCTGCACGAGGCCGTCGCCGTCGCGGACCGTTCCGCCTGGACGGCCGACGCGGCGGCCGCAGAGGCCGAGGCGGCGGCCATCAGGGCGGACTTCCCCCGCGAGACCTGGGAGAAGCTGCCGCTGGAGCGCTTCGCGCTGGGGCATGACGGATACCGCGGGTCGTTCTGCCACCGGATGGAGTTCCAGAGTCCGCAGCTGGGCAGCATCGCTGGCGGGAACGCCGGGAAGCACATCATCTACTTCCGCCGCAACGAGGACCAGTGGCGCTTCGATCCGCAGTACGACGACGTCGGCTTGGCCTGGGCAGACGTATGCCGCAGCTTTGGGAGGGCCTTCGCTGCCGCCGAGGACGGCCGCCTGGCGGACATCGACGACATAGACGCCCTGCGCCGGGGCCCCGCGCTGACGGCCAAGGCCGTGCACGTCTACTGCCCGGACCGGAGCCTGCCGGTCTACAGCCGTGAGCACGTGCACCACTTCATCACGCTGCTCACCGGGGAGCGACCCTCTCGAATGGAGCCCTTCGCCGCGCACGCGCGGCTCAAGGAGCTCGTCGCGCAGCACTCCGTTCTATCCGGCTGGCACCCCATCGAAGTGGCACGTTTCCTCTACTGGTGGCACGACCCGCGCCCTTCCCGGACCGTTGTCAAGATCGCCCCGGGCGAGGGTGCGGCGCAGTGGGACGACTGCCTGCGCGAGGGATTCATCTGCGTGGGCTGGGACGCCGTCGGGGACATGAGCCAGTACGCCGACGAGCAGGAGCTGCGCGCGGCCTTCCAGCAGGCGTACGCGCAAGAGTACCGAGGCCATCAGCCGACGATCACCACCAAGGCGCGCGAGCTGTGGAAGGCATCCTGCCTCCAGCCCGGTGATCTCGTGGTCGCCAACAAGGGGACCCGCGAGGTGCTGGCCGTGGGCACCGTCACGGGAGTGGGCTATCAGTGGCGGCCCGAGAGGGAGGAGTTTCAGCACACCGTGGCCGTCGACTGGGACACCTCCTACGCCCAGCAGCTCCCCGAACCGGAAAAGCGCTGGGGCATGGTGACCGTCGCGGACGTCCCGCAACGGCTGTGGCGCACACTCACGCGGGGCGCCGCAACGGCGCAGGACTCCGCGGCAGCGACCGAACCGGCAGAGACCCGGCAGACAGGCCTTGCGCCCGCAGCCCTTTCCGATCCCGCCCTGCTGGCCCTGGGCGAGGCGCTTGCCCGTAAAGGCCAGGCGGTCCTCTTCGGGCCGCCCGGCACTGGCAAGACGTACACCGCCCTGCGCTTCGCCCTGTGGTGGCTGGCGCAGCACCTCGACCACCTCGGCCTCGACCCGCTCACCGACTACGGCACACCCGCCTTCCGCGACGCGATCAACACCTTGTCCGCCCCCGGAGACCGCACCGCGGCCCACCTCACGCAGCTCACCTTCCACCCGTCCTACGGGTACGAGGACTTCATCGAGGGATTCCGGCCCCGGCAGGGAAGCTCCGGACTCGACCTGGTCCTCACGCCAGGCGCCTTCAAACGGGTCTGCCAGGCCGCCGCGGATGACCCCGAGCGCCCGTACCTGATGCTGATCGACGAAATCAACCGCGGTGATCTGCCCAAAATCCTCGGTGAGCTGATCACCCTGCTGGAACGGGACAAGCGGGGGCTGACCGTCCGGCTCCCACAGAGCGGAGAGCCCTTCGCCGTACCGCCCAACGTCTGGGTCATCGGCACCATGAACACCGCCGACCGCAGCATCCGCCTGCTGGACTCCGCGCTGCGCCGCCGTTTCGCCTTCCTGGAACTCATGCCCGACGCCACACCACTTGAAGGCTGCCACGTCGGCGAGCTCCATCTCGCCGACTTCCTCAACGGCCTCAACGACCGCATCCGCGCCCAGGCCGGCCGCGAGGCACAGATCGGCCACGCCTTCTTCCTGGACGAGGGCGCCCCGCTGGCCACCGCCACCCACCTGGCCGCCGTCGTCCGCAACGACTTGATGCCGCTCCTCCAGGAGTACGCCTACGACGACTACAGCGTCCTCGCCTCCTTCCTCGGGGCCGAGATCGTGAACGCAGAACGCCACACACTGCGGGACCTGACCGACGACGAACTCGTCGCGGCCCTTTACGCCGAACTCCAGGTCGGAACGGGCGACGGGGCATGAATGCCCCCGCCCAGCGACGCACGGTCACGGTCGGGGAGTACCGGACCCAGGTTGTCCATGACATGCAACTCTCCGCCCGTGACCGTAAGTTGCTGGAGAGTCCGGCACTGGCCTCACGACTTCGCCTCCGCGTCCTGGACCGCGACAGACTGGAGATCCAGACGGACTGCCACATCGGCGTCGTGGAACTCGACGCCCTGCAGATCCGCATCGTGCCCAAACTCATCGGCAGCGACCTGGACGTCCTGCGCATGGTCGAATACACCGACGTCACGTCGGCCTCGCACCAACTCCCCTCAGCGCGCACCATGGACACGGCAGGCAGGCACCTGCGCGACCTGCTGTGCGCACTGCTCGCCCGAGCCTGCGCGCACCTCTTGCGCGGAGGCCTGCGCCACGACTACCGAACCCGCAGCGAACCCCTCCCCGTGCTGCGCGGACGGCTGCTGCCCGACCGTCAGCTTCTACGCCTCCACGGCCGCGTCGACCGTCTCGAATGCCGCTACGACGAGCACTCCACCGACATCCCCGACAACCAACTGTGCGCCAAAGCACTGACACTGGCAGCCCGCACCGCCTCCGACCCGGCGTTGCGAGCCGACTGCCGGCGCTTGGCCACCGACTTCCATGCGATGTGCACCCCAGATCGCCTCGACCACCGCACCCTCACCGAGACCCTGCATTACGGCCGCCACAACACCCACTACCGCCCGGCTCACCGCTGGGCCCTGCTCCTCCTCGACCAAGGAGGCGTACGCAGCCTCTTCGCCGACGGCCCGGCGGACGCCCGCGTCTTCCTCCTCGACATGAACACCCTCTTCGAGGACTTTGTCACCCGGTTCGTCACACGTGCCGTGGCGCCCTTCGGCATCACTGCGCACAGCCAGTCCCGCCACCGCGACGTCCTTGTCCATGAAGCCTCCGGCACTACCCACTCCGAGGTCATCCCCGACATCCTCCTGACGTCAGGGCACGGGCCCGCCGCCCGCAGCTGCCCGCTGGACGTCAAGTACAAGCTGTACGCCGACCGAAAGCTCGCCACACCCGACCTCTACCAGGCATTCCTCTACGCCCAGGCACTCTCGGCAAGCCCGGCCACCGACGGCGCCGGACGGTGCCTCATGGTCTACCCGGGGCCGGGAGACACAGCCACGCGTACCGTGATTGTCCGTGTGGGCGTAGGACGAACGGCCGCCCGGATCACGGCTATCCCCTTGGACGCTCCGGCGGCACTGGACCCCTCCCGGTACACAAGCGTGACGAAGCGAATTCTTGACGCTCTGTCGGAATCTATGGGTTCAATGACCGTAGGGGCGCCGCGGTAGAACGCACTACGAGGGAACGTGCGTGCCGGGGGTACTCCCTCCGGTGATCTCTCCACCGGCCACCCCGTTTGGCGTCCGGTCCGGGAGTAACGGCTCGATCCGCACCCAGACAGGTGCCCTCACAGGGCCTTGGGCAGCGGCCGGGTCAGTGCCGTTATCGCTGCCCGGTCTGCCCACGAGGGCTGCGGGCGGTGGATCTGTCGGCGGAACACGACGAGTTGGTGCCGCAGTTCGAGTATCCCCGCGTTCTCGACAGACTCCGATCGTGCCAGCAGCGCGACCCACCCCTGGGCGTTCAGGAAGGTCAGGTACAGCAGTCGCAGAGCCATGCCTCAGGATCTCGCCCTGGCCTGGCCTCAACTCCAATGCCAGGCCGGCAAGGCAGCCGAGTTTCGGGCGTCCACACTCTGGGGCGCCCGCGTCTCGCCAGTGCCATCCACAACTGCCACTCTCCGCGCAGGACGAGAGCCGGTCGTGCTGTTGCCGGTCCAGGGGGCCACGACCGTCGCAGGCGGAACCACTTGAGATGTGCATTGGTATGTACCAATGACATAAGGTCTGGGGCGTCATGCGGTGCGTCGCCACTGTATGCCCTTTTTGCGCTCCAGATGAAAGATCCACGTGAATCAACGAATACGTACCGTCGTGCGCACCGCCGCGCTCGGAGTCGCGGCAAGTGCCCTGCTGCTCGCCTCACCTGGCCTCGCGTCAGCGGAGCCCGTGAACCCGGCGAGCCCCACCCCGACGCCGTCGATCTCACCGGGCGCCACCGCCACTCCCGAGGCCAGTCCTGCTCCACGATCCTCCGCCACGCAGGGCCCGACCAAGGCCCCCGAACCCACGGGCACGCCGGACGCCTCCCCCAAGCGCCCCGATCAGGAGGAGAAGGAGGCCGAGGAGGACGCGGCGCTCAAGGCCACGCCGGAGGAGCTCGCCGAAGCCAGGGCGGCCGAGGCCTACTGGACTCCGAATCGGATCGCCGAGGCCGTACCCGCCAACCCCAACAAGGGAGTTGTCGACGGGGCACCGAAGACGGCGGGTGACATGCTCCGCGCCCCCTCCAGTGTCAACAACAAGGGTGTGGCCACCGCCGGTGTCTTCCTCATCAATCAGGATGACGACCCGCAGTCGGATCCGGGCAAGCGCGATCAGTTCTGCTCCGCCTCCTCCGTGGCTTCGCCCAACAAGTCGCTGGTGATCACAGCCGCGCACTGCCTCAACGACAACGACCGGTTCCGCAACCTCGCGTTCGCGCCGGGTTGGAAGGCCGATCCGCAGCACAAGGGCCGTGGCATCGCCCCCTACGGCGTCTTCCCGATCAAGAAGGGGAAGGTCTGGATCGATGGCCGCTACCTGTCCCTGGGATCGCAGAAGGCCGACGACCTCGACTTCGCCTTCCTGCGGACCGGACCGAACTCCAAGGGACAGTTCCTGGAGAACGCGACGGGGACGGGCAATGAGCTGACCACGCTCCCCGCCTCCGGCAACCTGAACCAGAGGAACGTCACCCTGATCGGTTTCCCCGGCAGCTCCAAGTCGCCGCGCGTGTGCCCCAAGACGTCCACCAAGGCCTACGCGGGACGCTTTTTGGAGATCGCCTGTGATGGGTTCGCCCCTGGCGTCTCCGGGGGGCCGTTCCTCCGCAACTTCGACGGCAAGCGCGGAGATGTCATCGGGGTCATCGGCGGCTACAAGACCGGCGGCAAGTTCGACAACGTCTCTTACTCTTCACAGTTCGACGCCGATGTCGTACGTCTCTACAACCAGGCCGTGAACGACTACACGCCGGACAAGCCCTCCCAGATCCAGGGTATGGGCGACGCGGGACTCTGGCGCCACGCCACGGCCGCGGCCACCGGCCAGTTCCACACCTCCTCGCAGAAGACGCAGGACGGCGACCTGGTCGTGAAATGGTCCGACGGGGAAATGACGCTCTACCCCGGCGACCAGTCGCAGGGTTTCTACACCGGCTGCGCCCAGGGCCAGCCATGTGAGACGCGCCTCGCCAAGCCGAACAAGATGTGGGCCGACTACGCCGAGGTGATCACAGCCGGCGACTACACCGGCTCCAACGCGTACGACCTGATGGTCAAGTGGATCGACGGCGAGGTCACGATCTACAAGGACATCGACGAGCACACTCAGCTGCCCACCTCCACCTCCGAACACCCGGCAAACGAGATCACTGTCGCCAAGGCCGGCTCGACGTGGAAGTACGCGAAGGGCATCGCGACAGGCAAGTACGGCGGCAACAAGTGGGCCGACGACCTGGTCGTCCGCTGGGTCGACGGGGAAGTCACCAAATACACCAACGTCGACGGCGGCGGCTTCCATGCCGAGCGGCAGCTCCTGGCCCCCAACGCCCTGTGGAAACAGCATGCCTCGGTCATCGCCGGCGGAGACTTCGACGGGTCCACCAACTCCGACTTCGACCTCTTCGTGCGCTGGTCGGACGGTGAACTCACCATCTACGAAGACGTCGGCGCGCACGGCCTCGGCAAGGAGAACCAACTGAAGGGCCCGAACGGCACGTGGAAGCACGCCCGGGTGATCGCTCCGGGCGAGTTCGGCGGCAACCTCTGGGAGGACGACGTCTTCGTGCGCTGGTCCGACGGCGAGGTGTCCGTGTACGGCAACACCCAGGCTGACGCGCTGGGCCGCGAGTACCAGCTTGTTCCTCGTGGATAGGGTGATTTCATGCGCATACGTCATACTCTCCCTCTGTCCGCCGCGGTCCTGGCCGTTCTGATGTCTGGCTGCGCGGATGAGCAGGGCGGGAGCGGCTCGAAGGAGAGTGCCGCCGCCTCGACGCAGCCGTCGAAGCCGTCGGCGTCTTCCGGAGGCGCTGGGAGGCCATGGGAGCCGGACGACGCGTTGCGGCGTGCCGAGCAGGCACTCAAGGCCGCTGCTGACGACGGTACGGAGGCGGAGCTCGTCGATTCCGGCACCGCCTACCTGGCGTCGGGCCTGAAGAAGTCCTTCCGTGCGAGTGGCGACAAACCGTACCGATTCGAGATCACCTGTGACACGGACGGGGCGGAGGAGCTCACTCTGACCTTGGCCCGAGGTTCGGACGAGCAGGCCTACGGGGTGGGATGCGGTGACCGCGAGGCGGACCACTTCAACCTCCCGGCGGGCAAGCCGTTCACGGCACAGGTCGAAGCCGAGCGGGCCGGAACGGGACTCATCGCATGGCGCCTGACCACGGTCGCCCCCGGAGATGTGGACGGATGTGACGACGATGTCGACGGGTGTGAGGACTGACCCCCTTTTCGCACCGTCTCCCGTGAGCGGGCCGGCCGAGGGGCCCACGGGCTCACGCGGTCGCCGTCCCGCACACGCGAGAGACCATCACCATCGAGTTCGACCGATCTGGTGCACACTGTCGACACGGCAGGCCCGCCTTCGAGAGCGCCGACCTCTGTGTCTGGTGCGGCGGTGCTTCAACAGGTCGCGGTGCCGGCGCAGGGTCGCGTGGGGGAGCGGAACGAGCAGCGCGGCGAGGAACGCGTGGTCCCGTTGTGCAGGCGGGGACGTTTGGCGTCGAGTTGCCTTTGTAGGGGGCGGGTTGGCGGCGGATGGCCAGGATCTTGGCGTCCGTCTCGCGTTCGGTGATCGGCAGCAACCGCAGGGCGGCGAAGGCCCCGGCTTCAACCGCGGCTGGGTCCCCCCGCGTCTCCCGCCCCTCGGGCAGCAGGCGGGCTCTGTCGTGGAGCATGTGGGGCCGGGGTTATGTCCACCAGGTGAGAGCCCCGTGGCGCCGTACTTCCGCGTATAGCGTCGTAGGTGTACCAATGGGGCTTCACAACTTCGAACCAGATGCGTGCACGTGACTGGGGGTCAAGGGGTCGCAGGTTCAAATCCTGTCGTCCCGACGGAAACGTCGCAGGTAGGGGCCATCTTCGGATGGCCCCTACTTCGTGTTTGGGAGCAATTCTGGGAGCGGGGGGCCGCTCCCTGCGCTCCGAGGGGGCGGATATCTGGGAGCAACGTCAACCGGAGATCGACGGCGGGTCACCCGAAACGGTCGCTCCCACGGAAAATCTTCGCTGTGTGACGTGGCGTGGGTGTCAAGGGGTCTCACCCTTCGCCCCCTTGTCCGAATTTCGGTTAAGGGGCCGTGCTCCCACGCGACCCCTTGACGGCTTTTGCTGACCCCTTGTCCGGGTGGACTCCATGTCTTGGTGCACACGGCATCCAGAGGTTGAAGCTGTATGGGGCGAACAGGTCGAGCAGCGTGGACCAGCCACGCACCGGCCCTCCGTGTAGGTTCCTCGCAGGTGCGGGGAACACTTCTTTCGCGTTCTTTCAGGCTCGTCCCGGTTGGGTAGCTGATTCTCCCCACGCGCTCCCCAGAGCTGCTCGTACTCCCCAAATTCCCCAGAGGTGGCCCGCTCGGCGGCCACCGGCAGGGCAGGAGCCTGCCAATAGCTTCTTCGTCTGCTGGTGGTACACGGCTTGCATGGCGCTGACCAGTGCGAATGTGACGGCTGATGTGGATCTGGCGGTCTCTGGCCCGCATATGGTCCGGATCTTGGTTGTGGGTTGAGCGAGACCTCGACTGGGTTGGGTAAAGCCAACGGCACTGTTCGCAGTCGCAGAGTCTGGAGGGTTTGGCCAGGCGGTTTCTGATGGGCCGGGTCCCATTTGTCTGCGCCCGCAACGCCCATACCGTGGCCGTTGACACGATGGGTGCCGATTATCCGTCCGGCCAGGTCAGCGGCCTGATGGCCTGTCGAGTCTGTGCGCCGGAATGGCTCGGTTCGGAGCTGGTCCGATTGCCGGGTCGTGGCCCGTGGGCGGCGTGATTGTTCTGTGGTGAGACTGGCTTACCTTGCGATGAGGAACGCTTTCGCCTTCATACGCCTGCTGTCGATGAGCGACCGCGACAAGGACGTGGAAATCCTGGCACTGCGGCACCAGCTCACTGTCCTGAACCGTCAGGTAAGCAAGCCGGTGTTCACTCCGGGCGACCGCACGCTGCTGGCTGCGCTCCTGCGCCACCTGCCGATGGCGAAGCTGCGTCAACTCCAGTTGTTGGTGCGCCCGGACACGATTCTGCGCTGGCACCGTGATCTGCTCACCTGTCGGCATGCCGCGAGGTGTGCACCCAAGCGCCCCGGTCGGCCGCGGACCCTGCGCTCGATCCGGGCCCTGGTGTTGCGGCCCGCTGCGGTGCGGGGCCGATGCCGTGCTCCCTCAAGATCCCCCATACCGTGGAAGCGGCGGTTCTGATGCGACCGCACCACCTGGGCCGGTTTCCTGCGTTCCCAGGCCGATGCCCTGCTGGCCTGCGACTTCCTGGAGACCCGCACCCTGGCTGGCACGCGGCTGTACGTCTTCGCCGTGATCGAGCACGCCAACCGGCGTATCCGGATCCTCGGCGCCACCACTGGGCCCACGGCTGACTGGACCGCCCAGCTCGCCCGCAACCTCGTCATGGACCTACAGGACGCCGGCAGCAGAGCGGGGATCAGCAGAGCGGCGAGGAACGCCCGGTCTGCGGGAGTGAACTTGATGCGGTCCGTGCCGAGTTGTCGCTCCAGGGCGGTGGGCTGGTGGCGTAGGGCGAGTATCTCCGCGTCCTTGTCGTGGTCGCTCAGCGGCAGCAACCGCAGCGCGGAGAACAGGTTGGTGACGGTCAAGTAGACAAGACGCAGCAACACGAAATCATCCTGCCGCACCGTCGCTGACGCTCCTGATCTGCATGGATGACATTTCCGGCAGGCGCAGAGTCCTCTCGGTGAGCCGGTGAGCCGGTGAGCCGGTGAGCCGGTGAGCCGGTGAGCCGGTGGCGGGCAGGGCTGCCGGTCGGGGTGTTGAAGACTGGAAGATCCTGCGGGACTGCCGGCTCAAGGGCGAGGGAGTTCACCAGGCCATGCTCGGTATCGCCCGGCTACACAACCCGGCTCTCACCGGATAGCTCACGCCACGTACGGGACAACCTCAGGATCCCATACCGAGATGCGCTCCACCGGCGACGTCGAGGGAGACGCCGGTGATGTACCGATTGGCCCGGTCCGTGAGGAAGCCGATCGCGTTGGCGACCTCGGCCGGTTCGGCGAAGCGTTGCATGGGGAGCTGCGCGGCGCGAGCGTCGCGTGCTGCCTGGGCGGAGCCGGACTGGTCGGCGAGCTGTGTCCACATCGGTGTGTTCACCGGTCCGGGGTTGACGGTGTTGACCGAGATCCCGTCCGGGCCGAGGATCTTCGCCATCGACCACATGATGTGCAGCACGGCGATCTTGCTGGCGTTGTACGGCAGGTAGTCGATCCGTGCTTCCTTGGCCGCGACCGACGACAGCAGCAGAATGGTGCCCTTCGTGCCGCTGCCCCGCATGAGGTTCGCGACCTCGCGCGTGATGGTGAACGTGCCCGTGGCGTTGATGCGCATGGTGCGCTCGAACTCCTCGGTCGTGGTCACCAGCGGATCGGGTGTGCCGCCCAGCACCCCCGCGGCGTGGACGAGGACGTCGATGCGGCCGTGCTCGGCGACGACCCGGCGCAGCACTTCGGCGGTCTGCTGCTCGTCGGTGACGTCGAGTTCGGAGAAGCTGGCGATGTCCTGCCCGTCGAGCGGTGCGAGGTCGGCCCCGACGACGATGTCCCCGCGCGCCTTCAGCGCGTCGACGGCGGCCGCGCCTATGCCGCCGCTGGAGCCGGTGACCAGGGCGACCTGGGGCAGAGGTGCTACTGAACTGCTTTGCTGGACCACGTGCGTCCCTCCTGTTCCTCGGTGGGCAAGCCTGCCGCCGCGAGGATCTTGTCGAGTAGCTGCTGGGTCTTGACCGCTTCCCATCCGGATGTCAGCGGCTGCTGCCGGTCCTGAACGCGGTCGAGGAAGTGGCGGACCGCGTCGGCGAAGCCGAAGGTCTCGGTCGCGGTCGCCCAGCCGAATGCCTCCGGGCTCATCGACCGGACGGTGCGGGCGCCGTCCGCCGTCACCGCGACGGTGTCGGGGGCGATGACCTCCGCCGAGCGCAGCTGGCCGTACGCGTCGAGCTTCTCACCCCACGCGCCGGCGGTTCGGGCCGCGACCAGCAGGCCCGTGTTCCCGGTCGAGAACCGAATGATGGCGGCTGTGCCGTCCTCCTCCCAGGGGTCGGTTCCGGCGGCCGCGCTGGTGACCTCGACCACGTCTCCGCCGCAGAACCAGCGGAGAAGGTCCACCATGTGGATCGCGTTCTCGAACGTGGCCCGGTACTCGGAGCCGGCGCGGTTCTTCTGCGCGACGCAGAACGACGCTCCGGCCGCGCCGAACGCTTCCCGCGCAGCGACGTACACGGGCGCGAACCGCCGGTTCAGGCCGACCATCAGGATGCGGCCGTGCTCGTCGGCGAGCTCCGCGAGGCGGACCGCGTCGGAGGTCGAGGTGGCAAGCGGCTTCTCGCAGAACACGTCGATGCCGGCACGGAGGGCACTCTCGACGGCCGCGACGTGCTCGGAGCGGGGAGTGAGCACGAAGACGGCGTCGAGCTCTTCGGCGTCGAGCATCGCGTCGACCGTGCGGTACACGTTCGCGAACCCCCACCGACGTTGCAGCGGGCTCGGGTCCTCGCGCCGCGACACCAGGGCGCGCAGCTCGACGTCGTCGCGCTGTACGAGGGTGGGCAGCTGCGCGATGCTGGCGATGTTGCCGGCGCCCACCACGCCGACGCGGAGCGCAGTCACGAGCGGACCTCGGCGTTCTGGCCGGTCGCCTCGAGGTCGAGCTGCCGGAGCAGCGTACGGAGGTGCTCGGCACCACGACGGAATCCGATCTCGGGGGCTTCGAGATCCTGCGGATGCCACCGGTACTCGTATTCGAGCGAGAGCACGTCGTCGTAGCCGATCTCGCGCAGGCGTCGGAGGATGGGCGACCAGGCGAGGGTGCCGTCGCCGACGACGCGCGAGATGACGGCGCGCTCCTCGGCGTGCACGCGCGCCGTCTCGGATGCGACGAACGGGGCGTTCGGGTCCTTGAAGACAAGGTCTTTGACGTGCACGTGGCCGATGAGATCGCCCTGGACGGCGAAGGCGTCGTCGACGTCCTCGTCGTGGGTGAAGGTGAGGTTCGCCTGGTCGTAGAGGACGCGGACGGCGGGCGAGTCGACCGCGCGGATGAGCTTGGCGGTGTCGCGCGCGGTCTGCGTCATGGTGCCGAAGTGGTTCTCGGCGCAGAGCACGACGCCTGCGTCCGCCGCTGGGCCGGAGAGCTCCTGGAACGAGCGGACGAGCTGCGTCCAGTGCGCGGCGTGGTCCTGCTGGCCCGGCTTCCACGCGCCGGAATAGACGCGGATGCGGTTCGCGCCGATCGTGTGGGCGATGTCGATGGCCGATCGCATTTCGTCGACGGCTGCTGAGCGTATGCGCTCGTCGGTCGCGTTGATGGCGGTCGTGTACGGGGTGAGCCCGATGACGGGGATGCCTTCGCCGTCGGCGACGCGTGCCGCTTCCGCCGCTGCCATGGCATCGCCGATGGGCAGACCGCTCGTGTAGTCGTCCTGGTAGATCACCTCGGCGGCATCCAGGCCGGCTCGGGCGAAGAGTTTGAGCGCTTCGGGGACGGTGTGGTCGGGGGTGCCGAGGGTGTGTCCGGCGATCTTCACGAGGGTGTCTCCGAAGTCTTCGAGGTCGAGTGGGTGTGCCAGTCGTGGGGGCCGACGAGACGTGGCGGATCGGCGACCCGCGAGCGGTCGACGAACTCGAGGATGAGCCCCCAAGAAGTGCGGGCGTACACCCACCGGTTCCCGGCGACGGCGGGGCTGTCGCCGGCGACCTCCTTGCGCGCACCGAGGATCTCGACACCCCGGAGGTCCGCGATCGCGTCGACGACGTCGTCCACGTCGTCGACGACGAAGCAGAGGTGGTGCCCGCCCGCGTCGCTGGCGCGCGGGAATACGGGTGAGCGATCCTCGCTCCACCACTGGAACAGCTCGACGTTCAGGTTCGGCGGCAGTCGGAGCATGCGCAGCTCCAGGTGTGCGTCCGCGGGCACGCCGAAGTGCTCCGGCATGACCGCGGCATCGGGTCCGCGGGTGGAGCGATAGAGCTCCTCGGCGCCGAGGAGGACGGTGAACAGGCGGGTGGCGTCGTCGAGGTCGGGAACGGTGAAGGCCACGTGGTCCACATATTGCAGACCGGGAAGGCGACCGGGGTTCGGATTCATGAGCGGTGTTCCTGGGTGGAGGAGCGGATGAGAAGCGATGGCTCGAGCACGACGTGGTCGGGCGGGCCGCCGGCGATGAGGCCCTCGCCGAGTTCGATGGCGATCCGTCCGAGGTCGGTGATTGGTTGTCGGACGCTGGTCAACCGGGGGTTGAACTGGGCGCCGAGGTCGAGGCCGTCGAAGCCGATCACCGACAGGTCGGCGGGCACGGACAGTCCGCGCGAGCCGAGCTCGGAGATCATGGCGAAGGCGATGAGGTCGTTGGAGGCGATCACCGCGGTCGGGCGGATCGGTTCCCGCATCCATTGGTCCACGAGCCCCGACCCCGGTTCGACGCCGGGCGCCGCCTCCAGGACGACGGGCGGGATGGCGTGACGCTCGGCGGCCTGGTGGTAGGCGTCCCAGCGATCCTGGGCGGTGTACGTGCCGACGATCCCCGGGGCGTAGGCGATGTTCGAGTGGCCGAGACCAAGGAGGTGGTCGAAGGCGAGGTCGATGCCCCGGGCGCTGTCGACAGTGACAGTGGGCACGGCGGGATCGTCTTCGACCCGGTCGATGACGACGACCCGGTTCTGAAACGCGTACCGGCGGAGCGCCTCGAGGTTGACCCGGGTCGAGGGGGCGACGATGCCGAAGGGGGAGTACATGGAGTGCATCGCGCTCACATAGTTGGCGGTCTGCCCGGTGTCGCCGTTGGTGATGCAGAGCATCAGCTGGTAGCCGCGTGCTTCGGCGGCGGCGGCGGTCGTGCGCGCCAGCTCGGCGAAGAACGGGTTGGTCATGTCCGGAACGATCAGCGGGACGAGGTTGCTCGAGCCGCGGCGGAGAGCCTGCGCGAGGGGGTTCATCGAGTACCCGAGCTCGGCTGCGACACGCAGCACGTGTTCCCGGGTCGCCGCGCGCACGGCATCCGGTTTCGAGAACGCGCGCGACACGGTCGAGCGGTGCACGCCGGCTGCTTTGGCGACGTCGTCGATGCTCACCTCAGTCACGACGCGCCGTCCCCTCTGCCTGCGGCGACCAGATGAGCTCCATGCTGGTCAGAAGCTCGGCGAGCGTCGGCAGGCCCGCGAATCCGGTCGTGAGCGTGTCGGCGACGCCGGTGACGAAGACGTCGTACAGCGGGTCGCTGTCGACCTCGAGGACGGCGCTCTTGGTGACGCCGGATTGGTCGGTGAACGTCGCGTCGCCGTTGGTGTCGACGGTGGCGAACCCGTTGGTCCCGGCCGCGGTGAAGCTGCAGTACCGCTTCAGCGGCGAGTCGGGGAACGCGTAGCCGACCTCGACGATTGCCTCGCGGCCCGTCGCGGTGGTCAGGACCATCGTGGAGTGGTCGTCGGCCGCCTCGCCGTGCAGCGTGGTGGAGAGCTTCTGGACGACGTCGACGGGGTGTCCGAGGTGACGGATCGCCAGGTCGACGAAGTGCGGGCCGAGGTTCATCAGGCTGCCGCCGCCCGAGAGAGCGGGTTCGAGCATCCACGGGTTGCCGTTGCGCCGGTACCGCGAGGGCGGACCGGCGACGAACGCCATCCGTTCGTAGACGATGTCGCCGGCCTGTCGCAGCCAAGTGTCGATCGGGGCGCCGCGCTGGATGAGCGCCACGGTCGCCGGCACGGCGGCCAGGTGCGCCTCCTCCTCGATCGTCCGAAGGTCGTCGAGGCTCGCACCGGCGGGTTTCTCGATCACGAACGGGATGCCGCGGTCGATGAGCTTTCGGCCGACCGCGAGCATCTCGTGGTGCGGGGAGAACACGAACGCCACCTCGATGCCGTCCTGGTCCAGAGCCTCGTCGACGCTCGCCGCGACGGGTGCGCCCAAGGGCTCGGCGAATGCCCGGGCGACCGCGGGGTCGGGGTCCTGCACCGCCGTCACGCGGAAGTGTCGAGCGAGCCCGGCACGGTACAGCGGCGCGTGCCAATGGGACGCACCCAGCACCACGGCCGAGGGCCGAGGGGCCGAAGAGGAATGATCCACCGCCGTGGACTCCTTCGTCTCGATGAGGATCCCGACGCGTCTCGCCCTCGTGAATGAGAACGATTGCTGAGATCGATTGCAGCCCAGGGTGCAACACCTCGCCGCGATTCGTCAACGCATCCTGGACGGGGCTCGCGAAGCGCGTGAAAGTGGTGTAACCATCAGGGCCATGTTCCAGAAACTCCACGTCATAGAGACGATCCGCGATTCCGGCAACGTCCTCATCGTCCGCCTCGACAGCGCCGAGGAGGCGTTCGAGGTCGCCTCGGCAGCCGTCGCCGGCGGCATCCGCGCCCTCGAGATCACCCTGTCGATCCCCGGCGCCCTCACCGTGATCGAGCGCCTGACCGAGCGCTTCGCCGGTGAAGATGTGGTCTTCGGCGCGGGTACCGTCCTCGACGGGCAGGCCGCCTGGTCGAGCATTCAGGCCGGTGCGCAGTTCCTCGTCAGCCCGAACCTCAACCCCGAGATGATCCGCGTCGCCAACCGCTACCAGGTCGCCACCATCAGTGGCGCCTACACGCCGACCGAGATCCTCGACACGGCCGAGGCCGGCGCGGACATCGTCAAGCTCTTCCCCACCGAAGCCGGCGGCATCCCGTACGCCAAGGCGGTCCTGGCGCCGCTCGCGCACATCCCGATCCTTCCGGCGGGCGGCGTCACCACCGAAAATGTCGGCGACTGGTTCGCCGCGGGCGTCGCGGCGGTCGGAGTGGGCAGCGCCATCACCAAGGCCGGTCGCCCCGACGGCGACATGGGCAAGGTCACCGCGGCGGCGAAGGAGTTCGTGGCCGCGATCGCGCGAGTGAAGCGATGACGTCCGACGTCCAAGCCCTGCCCGTTGCCTACATCACGCTCGGTGGGGCAGGATCGGGCAAGTCGACCCTGTCGAGACACCTCAGCTCCCTCACGGGCGCGGCGTATCTCGACAAGGACACACTCGCCGGACCTCTCGTGCGAGTGGCTCTCGAGGCGTTCGGCCAGGATCCCTCCGATCGGGAATCGAACGAGCTGTACCTGCGGAAGGTCATGCCGGCCGAGTACGAGACGCTCTTCGCGACCGCCGGTCGGAATCTGGAACTCGGCCACTCCGTCGTCCTCGACGCACCGTTCGTGGCGTACCTCGCAGACCCCGACTTCCTGCGTCGCTCGACCGAGAGCGCAGGCTGGCCGGCCGCTCGCATCCGGGTGATCCACGTGCGCACCTCGCCCGAGGTTGTGCGGCAACGGTTGATCGAGCGCGGCAGCGAGCGTGACCGGGTCAAGCTCGCCGGATGGGACGTCTACTGGGAGCGCTTCGGTGCGCTCGAGTGCCGCTGGAACACCGGCGAGCACGACGTCGTCGTGAACGATGACGAGTCCGCGTTCACGTGTCTGCGTGAGCTGGTGCAGCAGATCTGACCGCTCGGGGTCTGACGACCAGGGTGACCGCTGGGTCTTGACAGCGAGGATGGACGCGTGTGACGTTTTGTAACAGCGTTCGTAACAGCGTTACAAGAAGCGCGGACGTCGATCCACGATGGCGAGGAGACGAGAACATGGCACTGGCCGATGGCGTCGTGAATGCGATGCGGGTGCTCGAACTGCTGGCGCCGTATCCCGAAGGCCGCCGCGTCACGGACATCGCCGAGCGCCTGCGTATCAACAAGGCGGTCGTTCATCGTCTCCTCGCCGCCCTGGTCGATGCGGGCTATGTGAATCAGGATCCCCGCACCTCCAGCTACTTCGCCACTCACAGCCTCGGCGCCCTGGGGCTCCGCCAGCTGTCCTCGTCAGGAGTGGGAACGTGGGCTCAGCGAAGCCTGGACTCGCTCGCGGCGGAGTGTGAAGAGCTCGTTCGCCTGGCGGTGGCCACCAACGATTCCTTGAAGTGGATCGCCAAAGCGCAGGGTGCGAACTCGTCCCTCCGCATCGACCCTGTCATGGGCCAGGACGCGGTCCCCCACGCCACTGCATCCGGGAAGGCGTGGCTCGCCACTCTTTCTCCGGACCGAGTCGCGACCGTGCTGGCACACGAGAGCCGTCTCGACGTCACTCCCAGGTCCACCCTCGACCGGTCCGCTCTCCAGGTCGAGCTCGACGAGGTTCGTCTCCGTGGGTACGCCACGACGATTGAGGAGATGGACCTCGGTATCAGTGCCGTGGCGGCCGCCATCCACGGAGCCGGACCGGGCCGGGAGGCCACCGGAACGATCAGCATCGCGGGCCCCTCCGTGCGGATGACCCGAGCGCGTATGGCCGAGCTGTCGCCGCGCCTGCTCGCGGCCGCGGCCGACATCACACGGAGCTGGCCGAGCTACACCTATCTCCTCGCCGACGAGGAGCTCTCCGCCTAGACAGGCAGACACCCCCGCAACAGGTTCAGCGACCCTCGGCCCGGGCGTTGGGGTGCCCACGCGCGCCCAAATTCAAAGGAGAATTCAATGACGGTCTCACGTCGCGCGCCCAGTACATCCACCCCCGACAGCACAGAGTCTGTCCCGCGTAAGGGACAGGCCCGTAACCTGCTCGCCGGGACCGTCGGGCACTTTGTCGAGTGGTACGACTGGTACATATATGGTCTTCTCGCCTCTGTTTTCTCCGCGCAGATCTTCCCCTCGGGCTCCCAGTTCGCGTCTCTCGTCGCCGCGTTCCTCACTTACGCCATCGGGTTCCTCGTGCGGCCTCTGAGCGGCATCATCCTCTCCCCGCTTGCCGACCGGTACGGGCGCCGCCGCGTCCTGTCTCTCGCGGTCTCGGGGATGGCTCTCGGCGCGTTGATCATCGGGTTCACACCCCCGTACGCGACCATCGGCTACTTCGCGCCGATCCTGTTCGTCGTCGCCCGCATCCTCCAGGGCATCTCCGCCGGCACCGAGGGGCAGAGCGCCATCGCGTACATGGTGGAACACGCTCCAGCCAACCGGCGCGGACTTTTCGGCTCCTTCACCAACATGGCCAGCGGGCTTGCAACCCTCGCCGCAACGGGCGCCGCAGCCACCGTCACCTCTGTTTTCGCCGCCGACACCCTGGCGTCCTACGGATGGCGGATCCCTTTCATCTTCGGTGGTGTGATCGGCGTCGTTGGACTCATCCTCCGCGCCCGCTCGGACGAGTCTCCGGAGTTCGAAGCCAGCACGCTCGTCGAGCAGAAGTCCGCACCCGCGAAGCTCCTCCAGCTGCTCCGCGAGCACCCCAAAGCGATCCTGCAGACGGCTGCCCTGTCCGCTCCCGCCGTGGCCTACTACACCTGGGCGACGTTCCTGCCCACCTACGCCAACCTCACCTCGGGCCGAGACCTGTCGTCCACCCTTGCCGGCAGCGCGATCGGCCTGGCCCTGCTGGTTGCCGTCGTTCCTGCCAGCGGCTACCTCTCCGACCGTCTCGGTCGCCGGAAGATCTTCCCCATCATCGGCGCCATCGGAATGATCGTCCTGTTCTATCCGCTGCTACTCCTCCTGCAGGCGCCCGGCTTCGGTGTCTACGTCATCGTCGCCGCCTCTGGATGGGTTGTCCTCGGAATTTGGCAAGGCGTCTACCCCACCATCCAGGCCGAGCTGTTCCCCGCCTCGGTCCGCGTCTCCGGAATCGGATTCGCCCATCAGATCGTCATCGCCCTCTTCGGCGGCACCGCCCCCCTCATCGCGTCCGCGTTCGTCGGCGCCGGACGGCCCATGTACGTGGCGATCTACATGATCGTCGTCGTCGCCCTGTGCCTCATCGTCTACTTCACGCTCCCGGAGACCGGCAGCCGAGCTCCGCGGGAGATCGTTTCCGCGACCGACACCATCACCGTCACCGGGAGCGAGAACTCGTCCACTCCTGCCAGTGCAGCCCCTGAACAGCACAAGGAGCCCCAGCCGTAGCCGCCCCTGCTCCGAGTGTGCGATGGGGGCACTGCACCTCAAAGATCGAACGGAAATCCATATGATCATCAATACTTTTTCGTATCTTTGGTCGACAACGGCGATCGATGCGATATCTGAGCTGGTCCAGAATGGGTACAACACCTTCGAGGTTCCCATCAGCTCTCCCCATTGCTGGCCGGAAGAGATCTCCAGCTCCGAGCGTTCGGAAATCCTGACGACGCTCAACGAGAACGGCGCCAAGATCCGATCCCTGAATGCCGGCGGATACGACATCAATCTGGCCAGTCCTGCTGCCAGCATGCGCCGGAAGAGCATCGAGCACATCGCATCGGTGATCGATCTTGCGGTGGCTTGGAATGTCCCGGAAGTTGTCATCTCACCCGGCACGCGGCGCCCGATGATCTCCCCCTCACTCGAGAACGTCTACGGGTGGATGTACGAAAGTCTGGAAGAGCTGATCCCGCTGGCCAAGCGGGCGGGAAAACGACTCCTCTTCGAGAACACCCCCTACTGCTTTGCTCCCACGATCGGGGAGCTGGCAGAGATCGTCGACACCGTCAACGATGATGCACTCAAAATCGTGCACGACGTCGCGAACGCCGCTTACATCGGTGACGACCCCATTTCGAGTCTGCGTTCACACCACGGGTCGATCGCACTCATGCACATCTCCGACACGGGTACGGAAACGTGGGGCCACGACCCCATCGGCACTGGGGTGATCGATTGGAACGGACTGGGTAAAGCAGTCCAAGAAACGATTGGGGTGGACAACGTCGTGCTCGAAATCATCCGCGAAGAAAACCCCCTGGAGGAATTCGCGAAGGCGATGCGTGACCTCAGTGAAGAGGGTTGGAATCCCGGAGAGTGATTTCAGCTCCCTGGGGTCCAGTGTGGCTCCGGGGGGATTCAAATACTACGGTGACAATTCCCGAGAATCGGTGCGAGTCGAAGCGTTTCGAAACGCATCAGATGAAGCTGTCACGACTTGAGTGGCCTGCTGAGTATGGCCGCTGAGAATACAAGGAGAGTGTGCAATGAGGGTTCTGGTCAGTGGCGGAAGCAGCGGCATCGGCGCGGCTGCAAGCCTGAGGATCGCAGAGGCAGCGCTTGCCCGTGGCGAAAAGCCGATGATCGCAGTATCCGGCCTTACTGCGAACGAGCGACAAGACGAGGTCGTCCGATCGATCCAGTCGATGGGCGGCAAAGCCATTGCATTGACAGGAGACCTGGGCGATCCCGACGTGCCTGGTCGGCTGGTGACCGCTGTGGTCGACGAGTTCGGCGGCTTGGATGCGCTGGTGGCAAATGCCGGAATCGCCAGCCCTGGTGCACTCAAGGATCTCTCCCTCGAGGACTGGGACGACATGTTCTCCGTCAACCTGCGCGGGGCGTGGCTGCTTGCCAAAGCAAGTTACCCGCACCTGAAGGGTAGCCGTGGGTCCGCCTGTTTCACCTCTTCAATGTCCGGCCAGCTCCCACATGCCGGATCGGGTGCTTACAGCCCGACCAAGGCTGCGCTCACGATGATGGCTCAGACACTCGCACTGGAATGGGCGCCTGACGGAATCCGCGTGAACGTGGTATCCCCGGGCATGACTCGCACGCAGATGACTGAAAAAATGTACCTTGATCCCGAAGTCAAGAAGGCAAGGGAAGAGATCATCCCGTTGTCGAAAATTGGCGACCCGATGGATATCGCGAACGTGATCGAGTTTCTTGTCGGCCCGCTGGCAGGATATGTCACTGGCCAAGATGTCTGCGTCGATGGGGGTTTCTCCAAGTCCATTCTCAGTCACATTCCGGGGCGGCCCAGCTCCAAGTCCTGACGCGAACGCTTCAATCGGCCTGACGGCAAGCAACCCGGCAGAGACCGCGCTCGGCGTGCACTACTTTGGTCACATTTCTTTTGCCTGGTGAGGCTGGTCGAGAGGAACCTACAGGTACTTGGTGGTCGCACTCGATCACTGAGAGATCTTCTGAGCAACGCTTGAGGGAGTCAGGAAGTGGTCTAACAAGCTGTTGTCTTTCCGATCGTGCGGTCGTTCTTGATCGAACAGGGAGCTGGATCGGGTGAGTTCGCCGCTGTGCATGCATGAAGAAAGGGCCTCCTGGTAGCTCGCTATCGAAGCCAGAGCGACAGGGAGGCCGTAGCTTCCGGCTCTCGATGGCGACGGGGCCGGAGCTGCTGTTGCCGGACTCGCCGCAGATCGGAGTCGCGGGCCTGTGGGCGAACGGCGAGCCAGCCTGTCGGCTCCGGTGCCGCTGGCCGCCGAAGGCTCCGGGATAGGCCACGGGCCCGTTCTCGTCGCGTACTTCGTGGCGCGCTGCGGCGTACTGGATCGGCCGCCTTCGGGCCGGACGGTGTGGGCGGAGATCGACCTCTGAACTCCCGGAGCAGCCGAGCGGGTTCTGCTTCGGGCTCGGGCCGACACGCGGGGAGCCGACTCCGGCTGGTCTGTCGTAGCCCTGTAACAGGGACCGCGAGCACTTGGGGACCCACCCGTTCGTGTGATCGACTACTCAGTGCCCGAGAGAAACGCGGAGCGCAACGCGGCGCTTTGCCACGGTCGGACACGACTCCGGCCGACCGCAGGGCAGCCGGCCCGATCCAGCCGCGCTCCGCGGGTAGCGGGCTCGTGCGCCGAAGAGGCGCGCACGTACCACTGCACGTACGCACGTAAGGAGAGAACACATGCGCAAGTTCCAGCGCGCAACAGTCGCCGCCGCCAGCATCCTGGCCTTCTCCGGCCTCGGCATCGGAGCCGCGCAGGCCGCCGAGCTCCCCTCGATGTTCACGCCGGGCGACGCCGCGACGGACTGCTTCACGCAGGAGACCCAGCGGGGGGTGGACATGGGAGCGGGCCACCACGTCACGATCGTCCACTGCGAACGCGACCCCCAGAACCCGGGCACCATGCTGGTCTTCTACCGGCCCTGAGTCCGAGACAGGTCACCTCCGGCCCTCTCCATCGAGGCCCCGGTCTCCTTGGCTGCGCGCACGCCGGAGAACCGGACGGCGCATCCGCACTGGACGTTCCGCCGACGTGACGGACGAAGGCGGCTCCTCCACCCCCAGCGCGGGGGCCGGAGGGGCCGCCTTCGTGCTGCTCGGTGACCAGACCGAACTCCAAGGGGAAGTTCCTGGAGAACGCGACGGGGATGGGCAATGAGCTGACCACGCTCCCCGCCTCCGGCACTCTGAACCAGAGGAACGTCACCCTGATCGGTTTCCCCGGCAGCTCCAAGTCGCCGCGCGTGTGCCCCAAGACATCCACCGTCCTTGTCACGGTCGCTCATTGGTAGTAGCCCCAGCGCGGCGAACATGTTGGTGACGGTCAGGTAGGCGAGACGAAGCAACACAAGTACAAGTACTCATCCTGCAGCACCATCGACCAGCCTTCTGAGCTGCATGGACGACATTTTCGGCAGCACGGAGTCCGGAGGTCATCGGGGCTGGTGTGAGTCGGCGATCGTGTACTTGTACTGGCTGCGGGCGGTTGCCTGTTCCCGAGGCCGTCTGCCGGGCCCGTCAGCGTTCGACAGTTGCCCGAGACTCACTGAACCGTTGTATGCGCGGCGCAACGCAGAACGGCCCGCATCTCTGGCAACTTCATGCCGAGGGTGCGGGCCGTCGTGGTCAGCTTTGCGAGCTGATACGGCCGCGTACGGCGTGCACGCTGGTGATGGCCGCGGCCATCCAGAAGCAGGCGCCAGACACCGCAATTTGAGCGGGTGCGCGGAGCAGTAGAGCCAGTACACACACAACGGCAAAGATGACGACGCCGCAGGCTATCGACGTGGTGTCACGCCAGACAGGTGTCATAGGTCTGCCTACGAAGATCAGAACCCCGATAGACAGGAGCACCATCAGGGCTCCGCTGTAGATGAGCCACGTGCTGCTCAAAGCCATTCTCCTCGTGTAGCTGGTGTTACTACTTGCAGTATCCGCCGGAGTACTGGCCAGGGATAAATATCCCAGCCGCGAACTTGACCTTGATGCACTTCTTGGCGTTCTTCGCCTTGAGCGCCGTGGTGGTGATGACCGCGGCGTGCGCACCCCAGTAGATGTTCAGACCCGGCGGGAGGAATCCTGAGACCACGCCGGACAGAGCGCCGTTGTTGGCGATCGCCTTGGTTTCCTTCTTGTTGAAGTACGCAGTGCCCGTCACGATGCCCCACGTCATCTTGGGGTCAGCGACTACCGGAAACGCGGTCTCGTCTCCGATCTCAACGGTCTGGACGAGGTCGTTACCGTCCAGTTTGTAACTGGTGCGCACGCTCTTGCCGTTCGCGTCCTTGGCCCACGGCGCGCCGATAGTGGTGACCGGGACGTGAATGCCTTCGCTGGCCTCGCGACTGATCTCGAAGCCACCCTGTCCGTCTTCGGCGATGCTCGCGTCCTGCGGGAGGTTGAGCCGAAAACGTTGGGTCTGGGGGGCCTTGTCGTCTTTGAGCGTGACCAGGGTGCGGGCTCCACCGTCCTTGGTCGGCTGCACGGCGATGTCAGTGGCGGCAGCGGCGTCGGGGTAGATCACTGTTCCCGCGCCAACCTTGACTCCGGCGACGTCCTTGGCGCCCGGCAGAGTGAGGCCGAACGAAGAACCGTTGTCGTCGGCGGCGTGGAGGGCACCGTTCGCCTTCTCCGGCGCAGTGACCGTGAGGGCGGCTCCGTCCGTAGCGGTAACAGCCTTGGCCGGCGTGCCCGGAGCCGCCGTTGACGCAGCGATGTCGCCTGTCCCCGTGACAGATTCCACGACAGCGCCAGCCTGGGCGGCGCCATCTGAAGGCGAGGTGGCGGTGTCGGCGTTGGCCGGAATCGCGGAGGCGAAGAGTGCTGCCCCGGCGGTGGCGGATACAGCAGCGAGGGAGAGCTTGCTGAATGGGCGACGGTGAGTGCTGGTCTGCACGCGCCGTACTCCTTTGAACGTGTTTTTCGGGCATTGCTCGCAACCCAGTCCTGTAGGGGTGAAGGGTGCTAGCCGGGCCTTGCGGTCAAGATCAACTCCATCACACCCAGAAGGATCATGCTGTGGCGGAAGCCACAAATTCACCTCCGATCTTCGCTAAATGACAGGTCGAATGTCTCTGTAACCTTCAAGTCTCAGGTCACAAGCCTAAGCAACCTGCGATGCAAAAGAATCATCAGGGGTCGCGCACCTATACTCCGACGGCTCCATGCCCTCGCCGAGAACGCCACCCCGCTGCGCAAGCGCCGGCCAAAGTGCAACTCGCCCGGTCGCTCGGCGGCGGGCGGCAGGCGGGCAAGTCCTGCTGCCCCTGACGCTCTGCTTGCCGAGCGTGGAGGAGCACCCCCGGCTGGGCCCGTTGAGCGTTCTGATGGCGGCGCAGGGGCGAATGCTCCACTCCCGCTCCAACCTGCGTTTTCGGGGGAGCGTTATTACGGTCGTGTCCTACGGCTGAGCCGGTAGATGCCGTAGGTGACGCCGAGGATGATGTCCACGGCCGCCCAGAGGCCGATGATCAGGCCGACGCCGATCGCGGTGCCGACATCCCCTGCGTCCTGACAGAGCTTGAGTGCGTCGCCCGCAAGGCCTTCGCAGGAAGGGTCGTCGCTGGCGCTGTTTACGCCTGTGATGATCCAGATCAGGAACAGCGCCTGCACCGCGAGGAAGATCCACAGGAAGACCCTGCGGTGCTTCTTGCCCTTGACGACATCTGGAGCGGGTTGCGGGGCGCCGTCCTCAGGACGTTGTCCCCATTGTGGGGAGGGTGTATCAGTCATGAGCCCGACCTCCTAGGTGAGGCGAGGCAGTCTCCGCTGTCGATACATGGTCAACGCTACGCGCAATGGAGGTGTATAGCGCGTCACCGCAGCCGGACGCTGGTGAAGGTCAGGTAGGCGAGACGAAGCAACACGAAATCATCCTGCCGCACCGTCGATGACGCTCCTGATCTGCATGGATGACATTTTCGGCAGGCGCAGGCGCAGGCTGCGGTGGGGTGTGCAGTGGACTCGCTCCGGAAGGCCGGGTGTTTCTAGCTGCTCTGCTGGTGCCATTGCCCCGCAAGGTCCTGAGCTGATTGCGCCTACTGATCCGGCCCGACACCGTGCTGTGCTGGCACCGCAACTTGACGAAGAACCAGCGCGGCAGTGGGCGCCCCGCGCGAAGCGGGACGCCCACCTCTCAGTGGCTCACACCTTCAGGCTCTCAGGCACGTGCGGGCTCCCCGACGAAATACAGGTAGCCGAAGGAGGCGATCGCGAACTCGGCCGCCGCGATGAGCTTCCGCACCGTGCTGTTCTTCTCCCGCTCCGGGAGTGCGTTCAACTCTGCTGCGAACCTCTTGAGTTGAAGCTCGTTGAACATGGTGTCGCCGTGGCGGTTCACGGCGCGCAGGATGCTGTCCTTGGGCGCCGACTCGCACAGGGCCAGGAACGTCTCCTTGTGGTCCTCGTGGGTCTTGGCCATGCGGTCGTGTACTTGGTCTTCCACGTAGATGACGAGGGGCATGCGGTACGTCTTCCTCCAGAGTGTCGTTCGGGGTCGGTCCGGTCAGTCCCCGGAGATGAACAAGTAGCCGCGCAAGGCTGCCGCGCGCCGCGCCATGTCGGCCACCTGCCGGGTCGTATCCGTCTTCCGCTCCTCGGGGAGACCGTCCAACTCGACTGCCAGCTGCGGCAGCTGCAACTCGTTGAACATGGTGTCGCCGACGGAGAGGACGCCGCTCATGACGCTTCCGTCCGGAGCCGCGTGGCATGCCGAGAGGAAGCTTTCCTCGATGTCGTCCCCCCGTTTCTCGGAGACTCGCTCGTGCGACCGGTTCCGCACATGGATTTCCATCCGCTGTACCTGCTTCCCACTAGACGGCCGGCTTTTCGATCGGGTACATCGTGCGGACGCTTCCGTACTTGTCCTGTACGACCTTGAACCACGAGGTGGGCTGGCTGCCGGCCACCTGGGAGGTGACTCCGGCCAGCGCGCCCGCATCGACGTTGCGTTCATAGAAATCGGTGTCTTTCGGGCAGACAGTCTTGGACTGGTAGGACTTCTCGACCAGATCGTCGAGGTCGATGACGCCGTCGATGACGCCACGAACCTTTCCGTATACGCGTTCATCCGCGGGGCCTGGGGTGCGGTCTTCACGATCTGGGTGTCGTTCGCGCTGAACACGGCGTCGAAGGCGGCGGTGAAGTTCGTATCGCGATCACGGATGAGGTGTCTGAACCGGCCGGCGTCCTCGCCGAGGATCAGCAGGAGGTTCCTGGCCTGCTGGGTGACCCAGGCATCGGTGGGGTTCGCGGTGACGCCGAGTACATGCACGGTGCGGGTGTGGGCCTCCATGACGAAGAAGACATAGACACGTCGGAGGGTGACGGTGTCGAAGTGGAAGAAGTCGCAGGCCAGCAGCCCTTCGGGCTGGTTGTGCAGGAGTTGGCGCCAAGTCTGCTCATCGGCACGCCGGGGCGCGGGCGGGAGTCCGGCGGCACGCAGCAGTCGGCGGATCGTGGAGCCACCGACGCGATGACCGAGACGGCGTAGCTCGCCCTGAATTCTGGTGTAGCCCCAGGAGGGGTTGTCCCTGGCCAGGCACAGGATCAGCGCCGACCGCCGACCGCCGATCGGTGGTCGGCCGGGTTTGCGGGTCGCATGGCGCCAGGTGCGTTTCACCAGGCGGCGGTGCCAGGCGAGCAGGGTCGCGGGGGTGACAGGACGATGTCGGCGCAGTCGTGGAGGAAGTCGGCGGGATAGTGCGGACAGCAGGGCGCGGTCGGCCCACGACATGCGGGGCTTGGGCATAGGGCGGCGTAGCACGGCGACCTCGTGGCGGAGTGCGAGGATCTCGATCTCCTTGGCTCGGCCGGAGCGGCCGAGCGGGGCCAGGCCGTCGAGCAGCCGGACGAAGATCAGGTAGAGCAGCCGCAGCGCCATGAAACGTGATCTTGCCGGATGGCTCCGTCGGTCGGAAGGTGCAGGTCATCGGATGTTCCGAGTATGGGAACCCCACAGGTCCCTACAGCAGGGCGCCGCCGGACACTTCGAGGCGCTGGGCGGTGACCCATCGCAGGTCCTCGGAGGCGAGCGCGGCGATGGCGTCGCCGATTTCCTGCGGTTCGCCGACGCGGCCGAGCGCGGTCTGCGCGCTCAGGCCCTCGCGCATCTGGGGGTCGTCACGCATGGCGCCGCCGTTGAAGTCGGTGGCGGTCGGCCCAGGCGCTATGGCGTTGACGCGGATCTTGCGCGCCCCCAGCTCTACGGCCAATGTCCGGCTGAGGACCTCGACCGCCGCCTTGGAGGCCGAGTACACCGAGGTGCCGGCACTGGTGTGGCGGCTGAGGGAGGAGGAGACGTTGATGATCCGCCCCCCGTCGGCCAGCACGGGTGCAAGCGCCTGGATGAGGAAGAACGTGCCGCGCACGTTGGTGTCCATCATCGCGTCGTAGTCGTCGACCGTGACCGCTTCCAGCGGTCCGAACAGCCCGATCCCGGCATTGTTGACCAGGACGTCCAGCCGGGTCGCCTCCCAGTGCTCCAGTTGCACGGCCAGGTGGGAGACGAAGGCGGGAAAGGAGGCCACGTCGCTGATGTCCAGCCGCAGTGCGGCAGCCGTGGCGCCGGTTTCCTGAACGTTCTTGACCGTCCCCTCGGCCTCCTGCGCGTCGCCGCGGTAGGTGACGATGACGCGCAGCCCGTGCCGGGCCAGCGCTTGGGCCGTGGCCCGGCCCAGCCCGCGATTGCCTCCGGTCACCAATGCGATTTTGCCTGACTTCATGAGTGCTTCTCCATCGGGAACGGAACGACGCCGGCCGGGAGAGCTCCCGCCGACCGGATGCGAGTCGATCGACTCGCATCCCTGTCCACGTAAACATCCGCACAGTGGCGAGTCAAGTGACTCGCCTCGTGATGGGTCATACTGGGCCCATGACCGCAGGACTCTCCGCGCACCATCAACGACTCGCTCAGCGCAAGCGCGAGGCGATCACCGCAGCGGCCACGAAGCTGTTCCTGGAGCGGGGCTATGACGGGACCTCGCTGGCGAAGATCGCGCAGGAAGCGGTCGTCTCGAAGTCCACGCTGTTCAAGCAGTTCCCCACCAAGGCGGCGCTCTTCGAGGCCATCGTCACCGAGTACTGGAAGGGCGGGCCGGACCCGGCGGCGCCCGCGACGCAGCCCGGTGACCTGGGCGCCGGCCTGAGTGCGATCGGCCGTCAGTACGCCGACCTGGTCGGCCGGCCCGCGATGGCGGCCCTCTTCCGCATCGTCATCGCCGAACTACCGCGCTTCCCGGAACTGGGACGGGCTCAGTTCGAGCTGGGCAAGCTGCCCTACTTCATCTCTGTCCAGCACTACCTGGAGGCTCAGCACGCCGCGGGCACTGCGGTGGTACCTGACGCGGAGAGCGCCACCAACCAGTTCCTCGGCATGATCGCCAACTACGTCCTGTGGCCGCGGATGCTGCTCTCCGACTGGAGTCCCGCACCTGCCGACGTTGGCCACGCCGTCGACGAGGCGGTCACGACGATGCTCGCCCGCTACGGCCGCAGCGCCAACAACCCGCAGCACTCCTGAGGGCTCCGGCGCCGCTGCGGGTGCGGACGGCGCCCGCCCCCGGAGCCCCGAAACGCTGCGGGAGGCTGCCGGCCAGTGCCGGGGCGGCCCGTAGGCGTCATTCACGGCGACGGGGGCCCGGCGGCTGTGCCGCAGCCGGGAATGTAGACGGTGTTCCCGACCGTCGCCGCGGCGGTGCGGTGGCGCGGCACGGGCATGGGGGCCAGGCGCTGCCAGCGGTTGCGGGCCCCTGTCGGCATACCCTCAGTCCCTTGGGTATTCCGCAAGTCTCAATAGCCGCACTTGCCAGTACGTGCCGCGCTTCGAGCAGCCCGCCCCGGCGCTGCGCTCCAAGGCTCGCGCTCTCGCTGGCGACGCCGACGTACTGACCGCGTACGGCCGCCTGCTCGACGCGGTGCTCGACCGACACCTCTACGACCCGGACAGCGCCCGCCAGCGCCCACGTCTCAGGCGGCTTCGACTCGGCCGTCACCGGCACCCATCTGTCACTGCGCCACCCGGGAAGGATCACCGCTTCGGCGATGCTGCTACCGGGCCCGATGGGAGAGCAACAGTGCACGCGCCGTGCCGAGATGCTCCGCACCGGTCAGTCCCAGCAGCGCGATCCAGCAACCTGACACGCCCCTCCAGCAACCGTCGTCCACTCACAAGAACACGCGGATCACGGACTATGGATGGGGTATTCGGCACCCGCAGAGACGAGCAGCACAAGTGCTCATCCTGCCGCACGTCGAACACGCTCGTGAGCTGCATGGACGATGTTTTACGCAGGCGCAGTGTCGAATCGGGCGGGCAGGGTCAGCAGGGCGCTGAGGTCCGCGCCAGGGGCGTACTCCTGTGGGCTCTCGTCCCGCCGGAACAGGCGGGCGCCGGCGGCGGTGCCGCCGAGGTCGAGGCTGTCTCCCCGGCGCCGCAGCCAGGTGCCCTCGCGCAGCCCCAGCACCGGCACGTCGTTCTCCTCGAGGAACTGCCCAAGACGCTCTTCACGCGTCTCGCCCATGTGGCTGCTCGCAGGGTCGGGGTCGAGGTAGTGCGGGTTGATCTGGAAGGGGATCAGCCCGAAGGAGGTGAAGTCCGGCGGCTGCACGATGGGCATGTCGTTGGTGGTGCGCAGCGTCGGGCAGGCCATGTTGGTGCCCGCCGAGGAGCCCATGTACGGCATCCCCGCTGCGGTGCGTGCCCGCACCGCAGCGATCAGGCCGAGCGCGTGCAGCGCCGCGAGCAGCCGGAAGCTGTTGCCGCCGCCGACGAAGACGGCCTGCGCGTCGGTCACGGTCCCGACCGGATCGCCGTCCCTGTGCGCTCCACGCACGGAGATGCCAAGCGGCTTCAGCGCTTGGGCCACCTTGTCGGTGTAGGAGTCGTGATCGGACAGCGCGTACGGCACGAAGACGAGTTCGCGCACCCCCGTCAGATGGTCTGCGATCACCTCTGTCGCGTGTTCGAGGTAACCGTGGCCGGGGGCTGCGGAGTTGGACAGCAGGAGCAGCTTCATGTGGAGATGCCTTTCCGGGAGGGGAAGCGACAGGAGGGGAAGCGACGGGAGGGGGAGTGACGGGAGGGGGAGTGACGCGGCCTGGGGTGGGGTCAGGGGGTCCGGTGGGCTGCCTGCGGGCGGGATCGGCGCGGGGAGAGCAGCTCGCCCAGCTGGGCCGCGGCAGCCTGTAGCGGGCCGAGGAGGTGTTCGTCCGGCCCGGTGACCAGGTCGTGCGGTCCGACCAGCGAGAGCGTGCCGACGGGCTGCGACCGGACGAGCAGCGGCACCGCGAGACCCGAGGTGGCCGGATCGTACTCCCCCTTCGAATGGGAGTGTCCGTCCTGGCCCGCGCGGACCATCAGCTCCTCCAGCTCCTCCGGGTCCGTCACGGTCAGCGAGGAGAAGCGCGGCATCGGCCTCCCGTACAGCAGCCGGGCCCGGGTGCCGGGGGTGAGCATGCCGAAGTACGCCCGGGAGGTGGCGCCGGCATGCGCCGGGTACAGCTCACCGGTCAGCCGGTACGCGCGCAGCGGCCCGCTGCCGCCGTCGGCCGACTCCACGCAGCGCAGGTGTACCCCGTCCGGGACGGCGAAGAGTGCCGTCGCGCCCGTCTTCATCGCCAGCGCGCGCACAGCGGGCCGTACCAGGGCGGACATGCCGCCGTGCCGTTCCCAGGCGGTCGACATGTGCCAGACCGCGGGGCCGAGACGGTAGCGGCGGGTGACCGGGTCGGAGACCAGGAAACCTCGGTGCGCCAGCGCGGCGAGCAGCCGCTGTGCGACCGATTTGTCCCAGCCGAACTCGGCCGCCAGATCCGTCACCCCCCACTCCTCGCGCTCCTGCGAGAAGGCCAGGAGCACGCTGAGGACACGGTCGGCGGTCTGCAAAGGGGGTGCGGTCATGGCGGCAGCGTACCGGATGGCGGACATGGTTCTCTGAAATAGAGAAAAGGTTGTCTCATTCGGGATTGACGTCGCAGTCTGCTAAAAGCCAGGTCACAGTGGCCCTGGCGGCAAGATCACGTCACGCACCAAGGGAGCCGCTGTGCTCAAGCACGTACTCGACGTCCTCGACCTCCTCGACCGCCCGCAGGCGAGCGGCGAGCTGCTCGCCGGCCATCTGCGGTCCGTCCTGGACGCGGCCGGATCGCCGGCCGAAGGCCCCAAGCCGGAGATCACCGTCACCCGGATCGAGGGAGAGCGGGGCGGCACCGACTTCGTGAAGGTCACCGTCCCCGGCACCCGCGGCAAGGCCGCCGGCGGAGAGGCGCCCACGCTCGGCATCCTCGGCCGGCTGGGCGGCGTAGGCGCCCGCCCGGAGCGCATCGGCCTGGTGTCCGACGCGGACGGCGCGGTCGCCGCGCTGGCCGCCGCGGCGAAGCTGCTCGACATGTACGGGCGCGGCGACCGCCTGGAGGGCGACGTCATCCTCTCCACGCACATCTGCCCCGACGCGCCGACCAGGCCGCACGACCCGGTGCCGTTCATGGACTCGCCGATCTCGGTCCTCGACTGCAACCGCGCGGAGATCTCCCCGAAGATGGACGCGGTGGTCTCCATCGACACCACCAAGGGCAACCGGCTCCTCAACCACCGAGGCGTCGCGCTCTCCCCGACCGTCAAGCAGGGCTGGATCCTGCGCCCGAGCGACGACCTGCTGGGCCTCCTTGAGACCGTTACCGGCGAGCTCGCACACGTCCTGCCGATCACCACGCAGGACATCACCCCGTACGGCAACGGCGTGCACCACATCAACTCGATCATGCAGCCGTGCGTGGCGACGGACGCGCCGGTGGTCGGCCTCGCGCTGGTCACCGAGACCGCGGTGGCGGGCTGCGCGACGGGCGCCAGCCACGAGACGGACATCGCCGTGGCCGCCCGGTTCTCGCTGGAGGCGGCGAAGGACTTCGGACGCGGCGTCGCACGCTTCCACGACCAGGAGGAGTTCGAGCGGCTGATCGAGCTCTACGGGCCGATGACCCGCCTGCAGGCGTCCGCCGCCTGACCACGGTCCACCCCTCCCCTTCGCCCCGCTGGAGTCCCCGTGACCACTTCGCAGAGCGCGCCCCCCACGGGTGCGCCGCCCACGCACCCACGCGCCTTCGAACCGGTGACCCTGGTCGTCAGCGCCGTCCTCGCCGTCCTCGGTTCCGTCATCGGCCTGGTGCTGATCACGACCCTGGGCATCGCCCCCAACACCTCAGTGATCGGTGCGCTGCTCGCGATGCTGATCGGCCGGATCTCCATCGCCGGCCTGCGCAGGATGCGTGACCAGCACCGGCAGAACCTCGTGCAGTCGGCCGTATCCGGCTCGACGTTCGCCGCCGCCAACTCGCTGATCACCCCCATCGCGGTGCCGTTCCTCATCGGCCGCCCCGATCTGGTGTGGACGATGCTGCTCGGTGCGGTGATCGGTCTGGCCGTGGACAGCTGGGTACTGTTCCGGGTCTACGACTCGCGGCTCTTCCCGGCCACGTCCGCCTGGCCTGCCGGGATCGCCGCCGCCGAGACGATCAAGGCAGGTGACGAGGGCGGGAAGAAGGCCGCGGTGCTCGGCGTCGGCGCGGTCGTCGGCTTCGTAGGGGCGATGTTCAAGCTGCCCACGTCGGCCGCGGGAGTGGCCTTCCTCGGCAACATCTGGGCGCTGCTGATGTTCGGCGTCGGCCTGCTCGCCGCCCAGTACGTGCCGACCGCCTTCCACTACGACCTCGGCGCCAACTACGTCCCGCACGGCGTGATGATCGGCGCGGGTCTGGTGGCACTGGTGCAGGCCGCACTGATGATGCGGGACCGCACGGCGAAGAAGCAGGCCGCGGTCGAGCGGCAGGACGGGCGGTTCGACGCGGACTTCCGCACCGTCGACGCCCGCCGGCTGCGCCGCGGGCTGATCGAGGGGATGGCGCTGTTCGTCGTCGGCGCGATCGTCGTCGCCGTCGGCGGCGGAGTCGCGGCGGACATGGGCGGGTTCGGCCTCGTCGGCTGGGTGCTGCTTGCCGGGGTGGCCGCGCTGGTGCACCAGCTGATCGTGGGGCTCGCGGCGATGCACTCCGGGTGGTTCCCCGCTTTCGCCGTGACGCTGATCTTCCTGATACTCGGCCTGGTGCTGAGCATCCCGATGATCCCGCTCGCCCTGCTCGTCGGGTACTGCGCGTGCACCGGACCGGCCTTCGCCGACGTCGGCTTCGACTTCAAGGCGGGCTGGCTGCTGCGCAAGGACGCCGTGCCGTGGAAGCCGTACGAGATGGCGGGCCGCCGCCAGCAGTACCTCTCGCAGCTGGTGGGCTTCGCCGTGGCGATCGTCGTCGTCGCCATCGCGTGGAAGCCGTTCTTCTCCGACGGCCGGGTCCCGCCGGTCGCTCAGGTGTACGTCGACACCATCAAGGCCGGGCTCACCGACACGCACGCCATCACGATGATGCTGCTGTGGGCGGTCCCCGGTGTGCTGATCCAACTCCTTGGCGGCTCCAAGCGGCAGATGGGTGTGCTGCTTGCCACCGGTCTGCTGGTGGCCACCCCGCAGGCGGGCTGGCTGGTCCTTGCCGCGCTCGCTGTCCGCTTCGGCTACACGCTCTGGCGCCGCTCCCAGGCCGCTACGAAGGAGGACGCGGATGCCGCGGCCGAGACCGCCGACAACGACCTGGCCCTGGTCGGCGCCGGTCTGATCGCGGGCAGTTCCGTCCACGATGTCGGCCAGATCTACAAGGCGGTGTGACCGTGTCCACCGCATCGGACGCCCGGGGTGTGCTGGGCCTGGTCACCATCGGCCAGGCCCCACGCACCGACCTGACCCCCGACATCCTCCCGCTCACGGCCGGGCTCCGGCTGGCCGAGCACGGCGCCCTCGACCACGACCGGTTCGACGGCCCCGACGCCGACGCGGTACGCGCCGCCGTCGGCCCCGTCCCCGGCGAGGCGCCGCTGATCTCCCGGCTGCGCGACGGCGGTTCCGCCGTCCTTGGCCACGACGCGCTCGCCCCCCGGATGGCCGACGCCGTCGCCCGCTGCGAGGCCGATGGCGCCGACGCCACGCTGCTGCTGTGCACCGGCCACTTCCCGCCGGTTCCGGCCGGGGGGCCGCTGCTGTACGCCGAGCCGCTCGTCCAGCACGGCGTACGTGCCCTGGTCGGCGCGGACCCGGTCGGTGTCGTCTGCCCGCTGCCCGCCCAGCGCGATGACGTCGCGGCGCGCTGGGCCCGGCTCCTGCCCGGCCAGGTCACCGCAGCCCCGGCAGACCCGTACGGTGCGGGCGCGCCGGAGCACTGCGCCGCGGCGGCACGGGAGCTGGCCGCGGGCGGGGCGCGGTGGGTGGTCCTCGACTGCATCGGCTACACCGAGGAGATGCGCCGCGCGGCCGCGGACGCCGCGCGCGTGCCGGTACTGCTGGCCCGCTCCCTGGCCGTGCGGCTGGCGGCGGAGGTCGCGCAGTCGGCGGCGCGGGCGCGCGGTTGACGTCAGCGGGGCAGGCGGGTCATCCCGCCTGCCCCGACGGTGAGCACCTGCCCCAACACTCAGCGGGACTGGGCATGAGGGTTGCTCACGAGGATGGGCAGTAGGCCGTGGGGCAGAAGGAGTTCACGGCGTTCTGCAGTATCTCGGACTGCGTGGCCGGTGCGTCGTCGGGTGCTGAGACGAGTACGGCGTACATGGCGCCGTCGTCCGCTGTGGCGCGGTGGTCCATGATGCGCTGATGGTCCGCCGTGTCACTGGTGTAGGTGTATTCGAGGTAGGCGTCGGAGCCGGTGTCCGGCCCCTGGCGCTCAAGGCTGACGAGGTCGAAGCCGCGGTGTTCCGAGGCGAGCCGCTCGGCCTCGGCGGCGGAGGCGTACGGGGTTGGTTCTGGGCCGTTGAGCTGGAAGACCTGGAGGAAGTACGTCCTGTCGGGTGAGAAGTACTTGACGCTGGCGCCGCTGATGGTGCGCTGCCAGCCGTTGAGGACGTCGACGGTGAATCCGGCCTCGTCGTCGACCCGGGTGTAGCCGGGGGCGGGAGGGTCGTCGTCGGAGACGGATGGGCCCTCGGTGGCGGTGGGTTGGTCGGTGGGTTCGTCAGTTGGTTGGTCGGTGGGTTCGATCGTGGGTTCGTCGGTCGCCTCGTTGGTTGTCCCGTCGGTCGGACTGTTGGCTGCCGTTGGCGTGGCCGGGCCCGACAGCGCGCCGGGGTCGTCATCGCTCGACCGGTCCACGAGGAACCAGGTGCCGACGCCCAGGACCGCGCACACGAGGACGGCGATCAGGCTGAGGATCAAGCGGCGTTGGGGGTTGGTGACCAAGCCGTCGGGCTCGGTTGTGCGCGGATGGTCGGGGCCCGGTGCGGTCGCGTCCCACGGTGGTGTGGGCTGCGGCCCGTTCGGCGACGGCCCTTGTGGTGGCGGCTCGTACTCCGGCTGCCCGTGCTGTGGTCCTTCCGGAACCCAGCGCTGGTTCTCAGCGTCCCAGTGGCTCATGGCGCACCCCGATGTGCTCGTTCCGCGTGTTGTTCAGCCGCTCAGCAGCTGGGCTATCGCCTGGACCACAGCCACCGCCGAAGCCAGGCCACCGGCCACGCTCGTGCCTGTCTCCAGGTGGGCGCGCAGCCGTTCAAGGCGGCCTTGATCCGGCCGCCCGGTGGTGGCTATCTCCTCCTCGACCTGGGCGAGTTGGCCGTCCAGGTCGAGGGTCGGGTCCACGCTGTCCGGGCCCGGAGCGCTGGGGGCGAGCAGCGGCAGCTGGTCGCGCAGGGTGCGGACGGCCGTCAGCAGGGCCGCGGTGTCCCGGCCCAGCGGCACACCATCGTGTGTGGTGTGCACCGCCTGGGCGCCTGGACCGGAGGCGACTGCGCCGCCGTGCATCGTGGTGATGGTGATGTTGCCCGAGGAGGGGCCCACGACGCGGCGTGGTGGTTCATCGGTGCCGTCCGGGTCAGGGCCGTGGGGTGGTGCGGTGCCGGTCATGCGGAACCTCCTGGTGTCCCCTGGGGTGTGTTGCCGTGGGCCGGGCCCGGCCGCGAGGAGTGATGGGCGCTGGCACGGTCGCCGGTGGCCACGGCCCCGCCGCTCATGGCTCCGACGAAGACGCCGCCACTGCTGACGTTGACGATCTGCTGCTCGAACTCGCCCGTCTCGTAGCCCTGGCTGCGCAACGCTTCCCGTACGCCACTGATGATCCGGTCCTGGACGGTCTTCACGTAGCGGCTGATGTCCATCTCCTGCATCAGAGAGACCTGCTCGGTACTGCCCTGTTCGCGGATCGACGTCTCCGGGCCGTCGGGAATCGCGCGACGGGGGTCGGCCAGCCAGACGCGGAAGAGCGCGATGAGCGTGCGGATGGCGGAGGCCCCGGCCGCCACGGACGCGGAGGGCGCGGCGAACAGGGCGCGGACCGCTTCGCGTCCTACGTCCGGGTGGTCGCGGGCGGCGACGACGTCCACGATCCTGAACATGTCACTCAGCGGCATCAGGATGTGCGGGATGACCTCGAGGACCAGCATCTCGCCCTGGGTATGCACCCGGACCAGAATGGAGACGACCACCTGCTCGTCCCAGGCACCGATCCGGATCCGCAGGAAGTGCCGCCGGGCCTCGCCGCCTTCGTCGACAGCCTCGGCCAGATGCCGCTGGACGGAGAGGGGGTCGTAGGAGACCCGACCGCGGGCCGGACCGACCGGCAGATAGACGAACTCGTCGATCTCCAGATCGCGCAGACGGTCGCGGCCGGTCGCGGCGGCGGAGGCGCACAGCCGCTCGAGGCGGGGCACGATCAGATCGACGACGGTACGAGCCAGCAGGCGGTCGGCCGCGGGTCGGCTGCCGTCCGGAGCGACGCGGCGGCGCAGTTCGAGGGCGAAGGACCATGGCTCGTAGGGGCGTCCGGCGCCGACGAACGGGCGGTAGGGGTCGTAGAAGGTGAGCGGGGCGTACTGCTCACGGTCGATGGCGGCGGTGATCCGCCGTAGCCGCAGCGTGCTTTGCGGCAGCGCGCGGGGCACCCTCGAAAAGGCGTCGGACGACAACTCGTGCCGCATGATGTCCTCGACCCGCGAGCGGTGCAGCCACACCGGCAGGACAAGGAGCAGCGGGAAGAGCAGGGCGAGCAGCACCGCGGGATCGTAGAGGGCCAGGACGAGCGCCGCACTCCAGTAGGCGAGGACGAACAGGCGCGGTCCGATCGGCGCCAGCACGGTGAGCCGGCCGCTGCTGGCGCGGCGCAGGGTCGCGCGATCCAAGGTGTAGACGGACAGGCTGCGCGCGCCGAGGACCAGCCGGGCGCTCCACACCAGCAGAACGATCACCGCGTACACCACGAACCACGGAACCAGCAGCGTCGGGACGTCCGCTATCAGCTCGACCACGATGAACAGCACCCATATCAACAGGACCTGCACCGCGGCCTGTGCCTCCAGACGGCGGGCGCGCAGCGCGTGAGCCAGGACAGGGACTACATCGATCCCGAGGGAGGGAGCGACGGACCGCTCCTCGTGCTCGATGAGTTCCTCGATCACCCTGCGGCGGAACAAGCCGTGGACGTAGGCCCCGGCACAGAGCAGGCGCGTCGCCTCGCTGCGTGAGTAGTCGTGGGAATGTCCCTGCGCCGGCATGCCCATGCACCCCCCCGATGATCAAACTCCCCTGCTGACAAGGGGAGTTGGTGGGTATGCGGTTACTGGACAGAATACGGTGACATAGGAGAAGGAGCGCCGCCGCGGCAAATACCAATGGCTAACCCGGTGCTTGTTCGGGGGACGGCGTCCACCCTCCATGGCAACGACCCGAGGCCACGCTGGCCGCACCGCTTCAACCGATCGGGCCCACCGGAGTGGACCCTGGCAGGCAGTCAGCCGAGCAGGAGAGACAGCCGAATCGATAGATCGGACGGAACGTCACGATTCCCAAGCGTGCGTCGATGGGCCCTGGAACACCTTCGACGTGATCCCATCGTGCCCCTGATGCCGTAGTCCAGTACAGGTGCCAGGGGTGCCTGCACTCCCAGAGTGACGGGCATGCCACGTTCCGCCCCGGGGGTCGCCGCGGGGCGGAACAGCTTCGGGTCAGGCTGCCGCCTTCGGGTAGAGGAGGCAGTCCTCGGGGCGGATCAGCAGGTTGATCTCCTGGCCGGTGTGGCGGACCGGGCTCTCGGCCACGATGTCGAGGTCGCCGATGGCCAGCTGGTACTCGAAGCGGGCGCCGGTGTAGGAGCACTGCTTGATGTGCGCCCGGAGGATGTTGACGCCGTCAGTGGCCGCGTCCGCGCGCTCGGTGAGCGTGATGCGTTCGGAGCGCAGACCGACCGTCGCGCGCTGACCGACCGTCGCGCCCAGGTCCGCCCTGGCCCCTTCTGCCCTTACCACCTTCAAATGCTGGCCGGTCGCGCCGAGTTCGACCCGGACGGTTCTGCCCTCGGCGGGTGTCTCGTCGATGCGGCCGTCCAGGAGGTTGCAGCGGCCGATGAAGCCGGCCACCTCCGGAGTGGCGGGGGTCTCGTAGATCTCGGTGGGGGTGCCGACCTGCTGGAGGCGGCCGTGCATGAACACGGCGATGCGGTCCGACAGGGACATCGCCTCGATCTGGTCGTGGGTGACGTAGACGGTGGTGACGCCGACTTCTCGCTGGAGGTCCTTGAGCCACAGCCGGGCCTGGTCGCGCATCCTCGCGTCGAGGTTGGACAGTGGCTCGTCGAGGAGCAGGACGCCGGGTGAGTAGACGATGCCGCGGGCGAGCGCGACGCGCTGTTGCTGGCCGCCGGAGAGCTGGTGCGGGTAGCGGTCGCGCAGATGCAGCATGTCGACCTTGGAGAGCGCGTCCTCGATCAGGCGGCGCTGCTCGTCCTTGGTGACCTTGCGCAGTTTGAGCGGCAGGGCGAGGTTGTCGGCGATGGTCATGTGCGGCCACAGCGCGTACGACTGGAAGACCAGACCCAGGTTGCGGCCCTCGGGCGGGACGGTGGTGCGCCCGTGCCCGTCGAAGAAGACCTCGTCGCCGACACGGATCGTGCCGGAGTCGGGGTTCTCCAGGCCCGCGACGCAGGACAGGGTCGTGGACTTGCCGCAGCCCGAGGGGCCAAGCAGTGTGAAGAACTCGCCGTCCGCGACGGTGAAGTCGATCCCTTCCAGGACCTTGGTGCCGTGGAAGGACTTGGTGATGTTCTCGACGGCCAGCTCAGGCATGGGTCTTCTCCCTTTCGGCGGAGTTTTTGCCGCGCAGCAGGAGGCCGGCCAGGCCGGCGACGAGGGCGGTGACGGCGATCTGCAGGGTGGCGAGTGCGGCGACGGAGCCGGTCTCGCCCTGGGTCCACAGGTCGATGGCGGTGGTGCCGATGACCTGGGACTCGGCTCCGGCGAGGAACATGGCGGGTGCGTACTCGCGGATCATCTGGGTCCAGATGAGGAGGAACGAGGCGAGCATCGCGGGGACCAGGAGGCGGATCAGGATGCGGGACACCGTGCGCCACCAGTCGGCGCCCGCGACCCGCGCCGCGTTGTCCAGTTCGGCGCCCAGCTGCATCGTCGCCGGTGAGATCGCCCCGTACGCGGAGGGCAGGGCCCGTACACCGAAGGCGATGATCAGGGCGAAGAGCGTGCCGCGGACCGCGTCGCCGCCCGGCATCCAGGCGAACGCCCAGAAGAAGCCGATGCCGATGATCAGACCCGGAACCGCGTGCGGTGACTGCGCGGTCGTCTCGAGGAGACGGGCGAAGCGGAAGTCGGAGCGGCGTGCCACCAGGACGACGACGGTGCCGAACAGCGTCACGGCGACCGCGCCGATGAACGCGATGGTGATGCTGTTGGTGATCGACTCGGTGTAGGGCGCGTAGTCGAAGATCATCCGGAAGTTGTCCAGGGTGAGCAGCCCGAACGGGTTCGCCAGCGGGGTGAGCAGCGAGGTGAACGCCCGCATGACCAAGGCGATCATGGGCAGCAGCGCGCCGAAGACGACGTAGATCCCGACGAAGGTGAAGCCGAGCCACTTCCACCGGCCGATGTCGAGGAGGTGGGAGCGGTTGGCCTTGCCGCGTACGGAGACGAAGCGCTGGGCGTGCTTCAGCAGCCGTACCTGCATCACGACCAGGCCGATCGTGGTCAGCAGCATGAACGTGGAGGCCGCGCCGAGGAGGCCGTAGTCCGGGTTCACCGAGTCGATGCCCTGCTCGTACAGGAAGCTGGAGAACAGGGTGATCTCGGCAGGCTGGCCGAGGATCAGCGGGATGGAGAGGGTTTCCACCGCCGTGCCGAAGATCAACAGGCCTGCGTACAGGACCGGCGGGCGCAGCATCGGTACGACCACCGAGCGCAGGATGCGCACCGGGCCTGCGCCGACCGTACGGGCCGCGTTCTCCAGTGAAGTGTCGGACGCGGCGAGGGCGTTGGCGCAGAACAGGTAGGCGATCGGGACCTGGGCGACGGCCTCGACGAACGCCATGCCGGGCAGTGTGTAGAGGTTCCACGGTACCCAGCCGAGCCACTCGCGCAGGGTGGTGGTCAGAAAGCCGGCGGGGCCGTAGACGACGATCCAGCCGAAGCCGAGGACGAGCGGGGAGATGTAGATCGGCCAGCGCAGCACCTGGCCGAACACCCGGGCGGCGGGGAAGCGGGTGCGTTCGAGCAGGATCGCCATCGGGACGGCGATGGCGAGCGCGAACACCGTCGTGAGGACGGCGAAGAACAGGGTGTCGAGGATGATCGAGCCGAAGCCCGCCTCGGTGAACAGGTGTGCGTAGTTGGTGAGGGTGAAGGCGCCGCCCGCCGCGTACAGCGGCTGGTTGCGTATCGACTGGTAGAGGATCGGGACGACCGGCGCGAGCACGAGCGCAGCGGTGACGAGGAACGTCAGCCAGTGGATGGTGACTTCTCGTCCGGCGCCGAACAGGCGCCGGTACCGCGGCGTACCCAGCTCGCCGGCGCGCGGGGCGCCGTCGCGGGCCGGGCTCGGCGCCTGGGGTGTCTGGATGGCCATGGCGACTCCGTACGAACAGGCCAAGGGGCAAAGGAAGGGGAGGGCGGGGGATGGGTGCGCGCGGACGGTCAGGCCGTCGCCTTCTCCCAGCGCGCGAGGTAGGCCTCCTGCGTCTTCTGCGGCACCCGCACATAGCGGTAGACGTGGACGCGGTCGGCGCCGAGTTTGCACTGCATGTCCTGCAGGCTGTCCATGGCGTCCTGCCGTACCCCTGACCGGTAGGGCACGAGACCGCCCTCGGCGACGGCCTTCTGGCCCTGCGCCGACAGCACGAAGTCGAGGAAGAGGCGCGCGGCGTTCGGGTGGGGCGCCGTCTTGACGATGGACGCGCCGCGCGGCATGACGATGGTGCCCTCCTCGCAGTAGCTCCAGCCAAGGAGCCCTCCGCTGCCCTCGGCCGCCGGGATGACGACGCCACCACTGAGGTTGATCGAGAAGTCGTACTCGCCGGAGACGACCTTCTCCACGAGCGCGCCGGAGGAGTGGTCGGAGCGGGTGAAGGGCAGCAGTCGCCGGAAGGTGTCCCAGCCACCGGCGACCGTGCTGGTGTAGCCCTGGTTGCTGGCGTAGCCGTAGGCGTTCGACGGGTCGTACACGCCGATCTTGCCGCGGAAGCGGGAGGGGTTCGCTTCGACGATCCCGGCCAGCGACTTGAGTCCCGTGGGGTATTGGGACGCATCGATGGTCTTGCGGTTGTAGAGGACGGCGACCGGGTCGGTCGACATGATCCAGACGCCCGGAAGCATCTCACCCCAGGCGGGCAGGTGGCCCTTCTCCGGCGAGCGGTAGTCGGCGGCGATGTCCCGGGTGGCGTAGTCGCCCCACAGGGGGCCGCCGTTGTTGACCAGCAGGTCGACGGGGGACCCGCCGCTCGCGGCCTCGCTGTAGTAGCGCTCGTAGACCGCCGAGCCGCCGAGGTTGGTGGCGCGGATGTCCGAGATCCACGGATAGCGGCCCATGAATGCGTCGAAGACCGGCTGCCAGTTGGTCTGTGAGGTGTTCGAGTAGATGAGCAGCTTCTTCTCGTGCCGTGAGGCTTCGACCAACTTGTCGTAGGAGGGCGGGTAGTGGGCGGGCGCCGACGGTGCGGCGGCATGAGCCTCGTCACCGGTGCAGCCGGAGAGGGCGCCGGCGCCGGTGGCGAAAAGCCCTGCGGCGGCGGCACCGCGCAGCACGTGGCGGCGGGTCGGCCGGGGTTCGGGGCCCGGCATGGCGGCGGGCCCGGATCGGTTGGGAGACATAGGGGGCTCTTCTCGTGTGGGGCGCGACGGCGCTGTCAGCAGCTGCGAGAGACCCGGCGGGGCCGGGGAGCGAGGGGATGGTCGCTGTGGGCACGGGTACGCAGGGCGGGCCGCGGGTTCGCGGCGCCCTTTCATGGCGCCGCGAGCGCATGGCGCACCACATAGGGCAGGAGTCCGCCGTGGCGGAGATAGGTGAGTTCCTGGCGGGAGTTGAGGCGCAGTTGCAGGGTGGCCGTCGTACGCGAGCCGTCGGGCCTGCTGATGTGCAGGCCTAGGTGATTCACGCCGGCACGCAGATCGTCGAGGCCGGTGAAGCTGAGGTCTTCCTCGCCGGTCAGGTCGTACGTCGACGCGTCCTCGCCCCCGGTGAACTCCAGCGGCAGCACACCCATCCCGATCAGGTTGCTGCGGTGGATGCGCTCGTACGATTCGGCGATCACCGCCCGCACCCCGAGCAGCGCCTGTGCCTTGGCGGCCCAGTCGCGGCTGGATCCCGCACCGTAGTTGCGGCCCGCGACGACCACCAGGTCGTAGCCCGCCGCGCGGTAGGTGGGCGCGGCTTCGTGCACGGGAAGGACGGTGGCGCGGTCGACGGTATGGGCATGGCCGCCCCGGAGGTCGGCATGGGTGCCATCGAGCAGGCGGTTGGTGACGGCGCCGTTGGTGAAGGCGCCGCGCAGCATGACCTCGTGGTTGCTGCGGCGCGTGGAGTACTGGTTGAGGTCGCGCCGGGCGACGCCGCGCTCGGTGAGCCACTGCCCGGCCGCACTGTTGGAGGGGATGGCACCGGCCGGGGAGATGTGGTCGGTGGTGACGTCGTCACCGAGCAGGAGAAGCACCTTGGCCCGGTCGACGCTCAGCCGGTCCGGTGCCGTGGCGGGCAGGTTTGTGAGGTGTGGGGGGCGGCGGATGTACGTCGAGTCCGGGCGCCAGCCGAATCGGGTGCCGCCGGGGGCCTTGATGTCCCGCCAGGCCGGGGTGCCCTCGCGTATGCGCGCGGCGTTCGCGCGGAACATCTCGGGGCGCACGGAGGCGGCGACGCGAGCGGCGACTTCCTCGTCCGTGGGCCACAGGTCCTTGAGGAAGACGGGGGCGCCGTCGGCGTCGGTGCCCAGCGGATCGCGCTCGAAGTCGTGCAGGATCGACCCGGCCAGTGCGTACGCGACGACCCATGGCGGCGAGGCGAGGTAGGACTGGCTGACGCGCGGGTTGACGCGGCCCGCGAAGTTGCGGTTGCCGGACAGCACGGCCACCGGCTCGACGGCGCCGTCCTGGGCGAGGCGCTCCATCTCCCCTTGCAGCGGGCCGGAGTTGCCGATACAGGTCATGCATCCGAAGCCGACGATGTGGAAGCCTGTTTGCTCCAGAGCCGAGAGAAGTCCGCCTTCACGCAGATAGTCCTCGACGACCCGCGAGCCGGGGGAGAGGGACGTCTTCACCCAGGGCTTCGTGCCGAGCCCGGCCGCCAGGGCTCGTTCGGCGAGCAGAGCCGCCTGCACGATCAGCGCCGGGTTGGCGGTGTTGGTGCAGCTGGTGATCGCCGCGATGGCGACAGGGCCATCGGGCAGCGGCTCGCCGAACACCTCTGGTGGTACGGGAGCTGGGCGCGGGGTGGTCCGGAAGGAGCCCGGGACACGGGACAGGGGCAGTCGCTGGTGCGGCAGGTCGGGACCGGCCAGGCTCGGCTCCACCGTGGCCAGGTCGAGGTCGATGACATCGTCATAGTGCGGCTCGGGGCTGTCGGCGGTGCGACGCAGCCCCTGGGCGGTGAGGTAGGTGTCGACGAGCCGTATGTGCTCCTCGCCGCGCCCGGTCAGCCTCAGATATGCGGCGGTCTCGTCGTCGTAGGGGAAGTAGACACAGGTGGCTCCGTACTCCGGCGCCATGTTGGAGACCGCAGCCCGCTCGGCCCAGCCGAGAGCGTCGAGCCCAGGTCCGCAGAACTCCACGAACTGGTCCACCACGCCCTTGGCACGCAGCAGTTCGGTCAGGGTCAGGGCGAGGTCGGTGGCACCGACCCCGGGGCGCAGCCGTCCGGTCAGGCGCACACCCACCACCCGCGGATACGGAATGGTGACCGGCTCGCCGAGCATGGCGGCCTGCCCCTCCAGGCCCCCCACGCCCCAGCCGACGACCCCCAGCGCGTTGATCATGGGGGTGTGGCTGTCGGTGGCGACAAGCACGTCCGGGTGCAGCCACGGCAGTTCACCGTCATGTGAGGCGCCCGGCGGGTCTTCCTGCGGGTCTTCCTGAGGGTCCTCCTGCGGGTCTTCCCGCCATACGACGCGGGCGAGCGTCTCCATGTTGACCTGATGGATGATGCCGGTGCCGGGCGGTACGACCCGAAAGCCCCGCAGATTGCGCTCGGCCCACTTCACGAACTCGTAGCGCTCGCTGTTGCGGCGGAAGTCGATGAGCAGGTTGCGCTCGACGGCGTCGGGGCGCCCGTACTCCTCGACGATCACCGAGTGGTCGACGGTGAGGTCCACCGGGACGGAGGGCTGCAGGGACTCGGGGTTCCCGCCGAGCTCGGCGACGCTGTCGCGCAGCCCGGCGAAGTCTGCCAGCGCCGGCAGGCAGGTGGTGTCGTGCAGCATCACCCGGTTCGGGTGCACCGGCACCTCGCACTCCCCGCTCCCGCTCAGCGCGCGTGCCAGCACGCCGTCGAGGGCGGCGGGGGCACGGCGGGCCACGTTCTCCACGAGAACCCTTACCGCGTAAGGAAGTTGGGCAAGGAGCTCGCCCGGCAGCAGTCGGCTCAGTGGCTGGTAGCGGTACGGGTGGCCGTCGACGGTGAGGACGGAGGTGTGGTCTGTGCTCATGATCCCTGCTGTCGATCCGGGGTGCGGGGGCGAGACCCTGCGGACGCCGGGCGCCCGGCCCGGGCAGATCCCGGGGTCGCCGAGCGCCAATATTGTCTCAAGGTGCGTATTGATACAACCGTTGAGGCGGGAGAACTTCCGAAAGGGGATCCGGGGTGTGAACGAGCTCCGGCCCGGGAGCCGGGTGCGGGACCTGGCTCCCGGGCCGGAGCCGGGGGTGTGGCGTATTACCCTCGTCCGCGAACGGTTCTGGAGGGCGTACGGATCGGCGGGCGGGTCCGCCGGGGCCGGTCCGTCAGCGACCGGTCTTGATGATCCTTACCTTGTCCAGGTGGCGGCGCAGGAACTCGGCCGCTTCCTCGATCTGGCCGCTTTCGACCATGTCCAGCATCTGCAGATGCTCCCTGGCCTGGCCTGCGAGGCGGGAGCGGTCGACCTGGTGCCTGTACTCGATCAGGCGGCGAAGCCGGTGCTGGCGGCGCGCGGCGTCGAGCAGGAACTGGTTGCCCGAGAAGCCCACGAGCATCTCGTGGAACGAGGCGTTGACGTGGAACAACTCGGCCCGGGGGAGCAGCAGGATGTCGCCGCGCAGGAGTGCTTCCTGCTGCTTGCGGTGCAGGGCCGCCACTTCGGGATCGACGGTGAAGCCCGGCTCGAGCAGGGCGTTCGGCTCGATGATCATGCGGAAGCGATAGCTCTGGTCGTGTGCCTCGACTGTCGAGAGCACCTGTTGGAACTCCCAGCCGCGACCGCCGGGCCTGCGCCGCACCAGGTCCTCGGATTCCATCCGGGAAAGGACCCGGTCGGCCTGACGGGGGGCGAGTCCGTAGGTGCGGCCGACGTCGGCGGCGGTGAACGGACCGGTGAACCGGCCGCCCACGTAGTCGTCGGCGATCCGGAAGTACGCGTCCTGCTCGATGTCCGCGTTCTCGCCGAGGTCGGTCTGCGTCAGCGTGGCCGCGCTGCGGGCGAGAAAGAAACCCCGATTGGGCTCGCGCCGCAGGATCCCGACCTCCGTGAGGAAGAGCATGGCCTTGCGGGCGGGGGTGCGGGAGACATCCAGTTCGTCCGCCGTCCACTGTTCGGTGACGTGGGCGCCCTCATCGAGGTTGCTGCGGCGCAGCAGGTCCACGAGGCGAGTGGCGATGGGGGTTGTCAGATTCGGCCGCGACATCAACCTCTGCGCTCTTCGGGCGGGGACGTGGGACGCCTCATCTTAAGAGGCGCGGTACGGGCACGGGATCCTGCGGCAGTGAGTCAACGAGAGAAGGATTGTATCGAGAGTAGATCTAGTACAAACTCTCGATGTGTCGGCAGGGCGCAGTACCGCGACCGGGCCGCGCCAAAGTGACACCAGTGAGAGGTACTGATGCAGACCACGCCTGTCCCCACCGCCGACCTCGCCGACCAGTACGGCGATCGACTTCGCGTGTGCGAGGTGCAGTTCACCTCGTACGGAGCCGCGCTCTCCTTCGCCGGTCGCGTGCGGACCATCGCGTGCCGCGATGACAACGCCCTGTTGCATGAACTCCTGCACACCCCCGGCCAGGGCTGTGTCGTGGTCGTCGACGGCGGAGCCTCTCTGCACACCACCTTGTTCGGCGACCGCATGGCCGCCCGCGCCCTGTCCAACGGCTGGGCGGGTGTCGTGGTGCACGGGGCCGTCCGCGACACCGCCGCCCTGGCCGTCGCCGAACTCGGAGTCCGGGCCCTCGGCACCAATCCGCGCCGAAGCGCGAAGGCGGGGGCCGGAGCGGTGGACGTGCCGGTGACGTTCGGCGGAGTGACGTTCACTCCCGGCGACATCCTGCACGCCGACGGCGACGGGGTGGTCCTTCTGCCGCGTCCCTGAGGGCGGACGGTGTCTCATCGCCTGATCGTGCTTGCTGGTGCGCGCCATGCCGTGAGGTGGGATCCGAGCGGGATGGTCGGCACCACTTGCTGACCGGCCTGGAGGCGATGCAGGCACAGCCTCGCCGCACCCTGCGCGTCTGCGCACCTTGCGCGCCTGCGCAGAATCGACGTCATGACGATGAATCGACGTCATGACGATAAAAATCGACACGGTGTAGACTTTTTCTGAAGGGGGCGCCGGGCTCCTCGTGAGACCTCTCTGGAGGAACAATGGAGAAGCGGAACTGGCTCATCAGCGGCGTCAGCACGGGCCTGGGGCGCGCTTTCGCCCAGGCCGCCCTGGCTGCCGGGCACACCGTCGTCGGCACCGTCCGTTCTGAGAAGGATCTGCGGGCCTTCGAAAAGCTCAGGCCCGGGCATGCTCACGGCCGTCTCCTCGACGTGACGGACGATGATGCCGTCTCCGATGTGGTCGCGGAGGTCGAGCGAAGCGTCGGCCCTCTGGACGTGGTTGTCGCCAACGCGGGCTACGGCCTGGAGGGGACCTTCGAGGAATCCCCGCTGGCCGAGGTGCGGCGGCAGTTCGAGGTCAACGTGTTCGGGGCAGTGGCCACCCTTCAGGCGGCGCTGCCCCACATGCGCCGACGCCGCCGCGGACACCTGATGGCTGTCACCTCCATGGGCGGGCTGATGGCCGTGCCCGGCATGTCCGCCTACTGCGGCAGCAAGTTCGCCCTGGAGGGCATCCTGGAGGCGCTGGGCAAGGAAGTCGCGCAGTTCGGAATCCATGTGACGGCGATCGAGCCCGGCTCCTTCCGCACCGACTGGGCCGGACGGTCCATGACGCGTGCCGCGCAGACCGTCGACGACTACGACGAGTTGTTCACCCCCATCCGCGAAGCGCGTCAGAAGGCCAGCGGGAACCAGCTGGGCAATCCGGCCAAGGCGGGGGAAGCGGTCGTACACATCACGACGGTCGAGCAGCCGCCGGCCCACCTCGTTCTGGGCTCGGACGCGCTGCGGCTGGTCACCGCCGCACGCACGGCCGTGGACGAGGACATCCGCGCGTGGGAGGCGCTCTCCCGTACGACCGACTTCGTCGAGGGCGCTCAGCTCTGATGTCCGCCCACCATTCCGCGCGCGGCCGTCGCGCCACCGAGCGCAAGGGGGATGTCCGGGAGCGGGCCATCCTCGACACCTGCGAAGCCTTGCTGGAGCACAAGGGCTACGACGCCATGACCATCGGCGACATAGCCCTGGGCGCCGGTATCACACGTGGTGCCCTGTACTTCTACTTCGGCTCCAAGCAGGAAGTGGTCACGGCACTCGTGGCCCGGACCGTCGAGCATCTGTGGGAGCGGTCACGGGCCACCGCGCAGACGGACGAGCCGCGTCAGGCCATCGCGGCGGCCATGCAGCGCACGGTCGAGCTGTGGAATGAGCACGGCCTGGTCATGCGCACGGCGATCGACCTGTCGTTGACCGTGCCGGAGATCGGTGAGCTGTGGAAGCACACCGCTGACCTGTTCATCGCGGCCATCACCGCTGTCCTGGAACGCGCTGGCATCCAGGCCGGCGCCGCATCGGACCAGGCCTCGGCGATGGCACGCGCCCTGTGCTGGATGATCGAGCGGACCTTCTACCACGCTTCACAGGAATCCCGCGAGAAGCTCCAAGAGGCGTCGGCGACATGCGAACACATCTGGCTGACCAGTGCCGGTCTGATCACCTGAGGTGTCTGCCATGGACGCGGTGAGGCGCGGTTGATCGGACGCCCGCGGCGCCAGTCGTCATGCGATCGTTCGGCGACACTCAGGCCGTGGTTCCAGCGACCACGTCAACGGCGTGGCGGCGGTGCGCGGCGAAGCGGTCGAGAGCGGTGCCGGTGTCGCGGGCACGCAGTGCGGCGACGAGTTCGTGGTGCTCGCGTGGGATGCAGTCGAGGTAGCCGGCGGTGCTCCGATTGATCCGGGTCAACAGGAACAGGTGGACCTGGCACCGTATGCCGTCCCAGGCGTCGGCGAGGCGCTGGTGGCCGGCGGCGGCGAACACCGCGTCGTGGAAGGCGATGTCCAGGCGCACCATCTCGTGCGCATCCGCGGCGCGCTCCATCATGCCGGCCGTCTTCGCGAGGGACGCGAGGCTCTCGTCCGAGGCGTGGGCGATCACTTGGCGGACGGCGAGGTCCTCCAGGGCGCCGCGCAGGCTGTCGAGCTCGGCCACGTCGTCGGCGGACAGTGTCGTCACCGTCGTACCCCGGTGCCAGGCGCAATGCACCAGGCCCTCACGCTCAAGGAGCCGCAGCGCTTCGCGCACCGGGCCGCGGCTGACGTCCATCTCGCTGGACAGCTCCACCTCGCGCAGCTGCTCGCCGGGTGCGTAGGCCCCGCTGAAGATGGCCTCGCGGATGCGGTCCGCGACCTCGTCGGCCAGGCCGCGGCGGCGAGCCGGGGCCACCTTGCCCTGATCACTCATGTCTGAATTGCACCTCCTCAGGCAATGCCCTAATGTTAACATCCTGATGTTGTCTTGATGTAAACATTAGGACAACTGGGCGGGAGTCCCGCCTCAGCCCGTTCCATCCCCGACAGGAAGGCAGTGCCATGACGGTTCTCGACTCCCCGATCCCCCGGTTTCACCTGGCCGTGCCGGTCGACGACCTGGCTGCCGCACGCCGCTTCTACGGCAATGTCCTGGGCCTGGAACCGGGCCGAAGCGCGGACACATGGGTGGACTGGGATCTGCACGGCCACCAGTTCGTCACGCACCTCGCGCCGGAGCGCGCGCAGCGCATACACAACCCGGTCGACGGCCACGACGTTCCGGTGCCGCACTTCGGCCTGATCCTCACGATCCCGGCCTTCCAGCAGCTCGCGGAGCGGTTGCGTGCGGCGAGCACCGACTTCGTCATCGAGCCGTACGTGCGCTTCGAGGGCCAGAAGGGCGAGCAGTGGACGATGTTCCTCCTCGACCCGGCCGGCAACGCGCTGGAGTTCAAGGCGTTCGCCGACGACTCCCAGGTGTTCGCCGTCTGACCGGCGGCCGACACGACCACCCCCCCCACACACACCCACACACGGAAAGACGGGACGAGCTCATGAAGGTGTTCCAGATCGGCGCCGCCGGAGGAGTCGGCCGCCGTCTCACCCAACTCCTCACCGGTCACGGGGACTTCGTGACCGGCATGCACCGCGGGCCCGCTCAGGGCGAGACCGTGCGGGCGGCCGGCGGAACTCCGGTGATCGGTGATCTCATCGCCGACTCGGTCGACGACCTGGCCGACAAGATGCGCGGCCATGACGCCGTGGTCTTCTCGGCCGGCGCGCACGGCACCGGGATGGACAAGACAACGCTCATCGACGGCCGTGGTCTGGAGAAGGCCGCCGACGCGGCCGCGCTCGCCGGGGTGCCACGGTTCGTTCTCGTCTCGGTGTTCCCCGACGCGCTGCGCGACGGGGAACGCAGCGAGGGCTTCGAGCACTACATCAAGGTCAAGAAGACCGCCGACGTCTATCTGACGCGCACGGGCCTCGACTGGCTGATCGTCCGTCCCGGAACCCTCCTGGACACCCCCGGCACCGGCCGTGTCACCGCCGGTCCTGCCATCGAGTACGGCGACGTGCACCGCGACGACGTCGCCGCGTTCGCCGACGCCGCCCTGCACACACCTGCCCTCAGCCGCGTGATCGTCGAGCTCACCTCCGGTGACACCCCCGTCGCCGACGCCGTCAATCGCCTCGCGGCCGCCTGACCTCTTACCCCTCCCAGTAACAGCACTATCAGCAGGGAAAAGCGCCATGACCGCCATCGATTCCTACAGCCACGACGTCTCCGGTGAGAAGGAGTTCGGGTTCGCCCAGGCCATCAAGGTCGGCGACACGATCTACGTCTCCGGTCAGCTCTCCCACGACGAGGAGGGCAACTTCCTCTACGCCGACGACTTCGACGCCCAGCTTCAGCAGTCCTACGCCAATTTCGAGAAGGTGCTCGCCCACTACGGCGCCACCCGCAACCAGGTCGTCTCCGAGACCCAGTTCATCGTGGACCTGCCCAAGCACAACATGGCGATGGCCGCGGCGAACCTGGCCTACTTCGGCGACCACCGCCCCACCAGTTCCACCATCGGCGTCGCCTCGCTGTTCTTCCCGGGCCAGCTCATCGAGGTCAGCTTCGTCCTCGACACCCGCCTGCCGACCTGATCATGAAGGTCGTCACCGCCGGAGGGCACGGCAAGATCGCCCTGATCCTGGAACAGCTCCTGTCCCGGCGCGGCGATGCGGTCACCGGCCTCATCCTCAACTCGGCCCACGCCGGGGACCTGGAGAAGGCCGGGTCCCAGGCCCGGGTCGTGGATCTGGAGAAGGCCACCAGCGACGAGGTCGCCCGGTGTCGGACGCTATCTGCTCCTGTCCGCCGTGGGCGCCGATCTGCGGGCCGTCGACGACGGCAGCCTCGACCCGGTCTTCCGCACCTATCTGCGGGCCAAACTCGCCGTGGAGAACGCGATCCGGTCCCGGACCGCGCTCCAGGCAAGGCAATGATCGTCCGCCCCGGCCTGCTCAACGACGCCCCGGCACCGGCCGGGTGACGCTCGCCGAGCAAACCGGGACGGGACCCATCTCCCGGGCCGACGTCGTCACCGCCGTCCTGCTGACGCTGCTCGACGAGCCGTGTCCGGACGGCCGGACTGTCGGGTCATCGGCGGCAGCACGCCGCTCATCGCAGACGCCGTGGCGGCCCACGCCGAGCGCTGAGCGTCCGCGTTTCCTCACCTTCCCTCCCTGCCACTGGCTTTATCCCGCCCAGTGGTGCCCCTCTGAAAGAGAAGATCCATGAGTACTTTGTTCACCCCCCTCAAGCTGCGTTCCCTCCAGATACCCAACCGGGTGTGGATGTCGCCGATGTGCATGTACTCCGCCGCCCCCGATGGGCCGGAGACCGGCGCGCCGACCGACTTCCACCTCGCCCACCTGGCCTCGCGTGCGGCCGGTGGTGCGGGCCTGGTGATGGCCGAGGCCACCGGTGTCCGCCCCGACGGGCGGATCAGCCCCTGGGACCTGGGCCTGTGGAACGACCGCCAGCAGGAGGCGTTCGCCCGGATCACCGCGGCCATCAAGGCGCACGGCGCCGTCCCGGCCATCCAGCTCGCCCACGCCGGCCGCAAGGCGTCGGTGGACAAGCCCTGGCTGTCCGACCGGTACGTACCCGAGGCCGAGGGTGGCTGGCAGCCCGTCGCGCCGAGCGCGGTCGCGTACGACGGGCTGCCCGTCCCGCACGAACTGACCGTGGACGAGATCCAGCAGCTCGTAGCTGACTTCGCCGCCTCCGCCCGCCGCGCGCTGGCCGCCGGCTTCGAGGTCGTCGAGGTGCACGGCGCCCACGGCTACCTGATCAACTCCTTCCTCTCCTCGGCCTCCAACCACCGCACCGACGCCTACGGCGGCAGCTTCGAGGGCCGCATCCGCTTCGCCCTGGAGGTCGTCGACGCCGTCCGCGCCGTGTGGCCCGACGAGCTGCCGGTCTTCTTCCGCACCTCGGCCACCGACTGGCTCACCGAGAACCCCGAGGACACCCGCGAGGGCTGGACCGGCGAGGACACCGTCCGCCTCGCCAAGGAACTGACCGCCCACGGCGTGGATCTGCTCGACGTGTCCACCGGCGGCATGGTCCGCGACGCCAAGATCGTCGCCGGGCCGAGCTACCAGGTCCCCTTCGCCGCCCAGGCCCGCCAGGCCACCGGCATCCCCACCGCCGCCGTCGGCATCATCACCGACCCGCAGCAGGCCGAGGAGATCATCACCTCCGGGCAGGCCGACGCCGTCCTGCTCGGCCGCGAACTGCTGCGCGACCCCTACTGGCCGCAGCACGCAGCCCGCGCACTCGGCGCCACCCCCCGCTGGCCCGACCAGTACGGCTACGCCGTCAAGCGCCGCAAGCACTGAACCCGCCTCTCCCTGAGAGGTCCCCATGAACCACCTTGAAGGCAAGGTCGTCGTCATCACCGGCGCCTCTTCCGGCATCGGCGCCGTCAGCGCCAAGGCCCTGTCCGCCCGCGGCGCCAAAATCGTCGCCGCCGCCCGCGGCCAGGAGGCGCTCGATCAACTGGTCGCCGACATCGAAAAGGCCGGCGGCACTGCCGTCGCCCGCCTCACCGACGTCGCCGATACAGCGGACATGCATGCGCTGGCCGACTTCGCCGTCGCCGCCTACGGGCGCATCGACGTCCTCGTCAACAACGCGGGCCTGATGCTCTTCTCGTACTGGAAGGACCTGGCGCTTCAGGACTGGAACCGGATGATCGACGTGAACATCCGCGGCTACCTCAACGGTGTCCACGCCGTCCTGCCCGTGATGCTCCGCCAGCAGTCCGGGCACATCCTGAACATGGACTCGGTGGCAGGCCACCAGGTCGGCGACGGCGCCGGGGTGTACAGCGCGACGAAGTTCTTCGTGCAGGCCATGACCGAGTCGATGCGCAAGGAACTCGGCGTCCACCAGGGCATCAAGGCCTCTACGATCAGCCCCGGCGTCATCGACACCGGCTGGGCCGACAAGGTCACCGACCCCGCCGGACGCCAGGCCGCCCAGGAACTCAACGCCATCGCGATCAGTCCCGAGGCCATCGCCGACGCCGTCGTCTACGCCCTCGACCAGCCCGCCGACGTCACCGTCAACGACCTGATCATCTCCCCGACCCGCCAGAACTGGTGACACGGGACTCACCTTCCTCGCATGACAAGCAGAGAAGACGGCGGGCGGCCGCCTCACGGTCGCCCGCCCATGTTCTGGACCAGTTCCTCTTACTGCTCGGTGAGCGCCGCCGGCACGACGAGAGCCCCATGAGTTCGCCGCACGTGACCTGTGAAGGAAGGCCGGGCGCGTCCATCTCGCCGCGGTGGAGGGGATGCTTCCCAGCGTGACGACCGGTCTTGCGCGCTTGTGAGCGGGCAGAGCCGGTCGGAGGACCTCGCGTTCAAAGCCGGGTGCACGCCCGCTCTGTCAGTCCCGGCTGGCACGATCAAGGACATGACCAGCCACACCGACACTCCCGTCCCGCTCCCGGCCAACCACCGCATCTCCGAGACCTACGCCGACTGGGCGCGCACCCGGGAGCCGGGAGCCGAGTCCACCGCGCGCGCCGTGCTCGACGACGCCGACCGGAAGCGGGGGCGGGCCTGGGAGAAGCCCGGCCGGTTCGTGGACGACATGGAGAGGCTGGCCCGAGGTCTGCCGACGGCCCATCTGCCCTGGTTCTGGGACACCATCGGTCACTGGCTGTTGGAGACGCACCGCCGCTCGGCCGCCCGCGCCTACGGCCAGGCGCGCGCCGCCGAACGCGATCACCGGCTGCACGTCGATTCCGACTGGCGGCGGGCGAATGTGCTGCTGTTCGCCCGGTTCGGCGCCCTGCCCGCCACCGAACTCAGTGGTCACCGAGGCTGGCTGGCCGGAATCCTTGAACCCGGCGACGCCCACCGCGAGTTCGCCCGTCTGTTGGCCACCTGGGCGGTGTCGCCCGGCGAGCTCCCCGCCGACCTGGCCCGCCGGGTCCGCGACTCGGCCCGCGTCGCCGGCCTCGGCACCGAGGAGGAGGCCCGGGTACTGGGCGGGCTGCTGTCCGCGGCCCGAGGCAAGGCCGTACCCGACCGGCTGCTCGACGACGCCGCCGGACCGTTCACCGCGCATCCGCCGACGGACGATCAGGCCACCGGGCTTCTTGACCTGTTCCCCGAGTCGAAGAACGACGCGGCTGCCTGGCTGCGGCTGCTCATCAGCTGTGGCGCCGCCGACGCCGCGGCGGCAGGCCGGATCGCCCCCGAGGGCGGCCTCGGCGACTGGCTGCGCCGCTACTGTGCCGGCTACTCGCACCGCCGTGTCGCCGGCGGCGGGGTGACCAGCCAGTCCATGCCGACCGAACTCCTCGACCTGGTAAGCCGGTTCGCACCGTTGCTGCGGGCGGCCGGCACCCCGGTCCGGCTGCACGAGGACCGCTACCAGTGGCCGCACCTGGACGCGGACCTGCTCGACCTCTGCCTCGCCGAGGGCATCCCCGTAGAGGACCCTGGCGCCGCCATCCCCCTGCAGTTCTGGGACGAGTGCTCGCGGCGGGACCTCAAGGCGCTCGCCGCCGACCCGGTGTTCGGACCCCGCCTTGAGGGCACCGTGCACGCCGGGCCCCGCTCCGGCCTCGGTGCCGCCGCCGGGCCCCGCACCGGCACCGCCATCAGCCGACTCCCGCAGAACCCGGGCATTGCCGCCGAGGTGCACGCCCGCTTCGAGAAGCTGCTCGACGCCCTGCGCGGCGGTGGCCTCGCCGCCGCCGACGAAGCCGTCGACGAACTGCGCGACCTCCTCGACCGGCCCACCGCCATCGCCCTGGACGGCATCGAGGAAGCCCTCGACGCCCTCGACCTCACCGGCCCGCTGGCCCGCACCCTGCGCGCCGGACTGCCCGAGGAGCTGGGCTGGCCCGCCCTGGAGCAGGCCCTGGCCGAGTTCGGGCCGGACGAGACCGTGCACGTCACCTGCACCTGGCCGGTGCTCACCGTGTACGGGGAGGCGCGCGCCATCGCGGTCGACCACGCAGGACGGCGCGGCGATCACACCCTGGAGCTGCCCGACGCCTCCCGTTCCCACACCGTGCACTGGGTGGGCGGCCAGTTCCTCGTGGCGTGGGATGAGGCCAAGGACGAGTGGCGGCCGCGAAGCGCCTACTGGTCCGACCGGCCCGGCGAGACCTTCGAACCGGAGCAGACGTTCGGACTGGCTCCCTACGGCGGCAGCATCCAGGGTGGCCTCGGCTATCAGTTCGAAACCCCTGACGGCGGTGGGCGCTTCGACGGCGAACGCGTCCTGCGCGCCGGCGGCCACGAGGGCATCGGCCACCGCGACTACCAGATGTACGACGGCCAGGCTCTCTGGAGCTCCGAGGTGTTCGGGGAACGCAGGACTGGCTGGGCCCGCCTCGACCCGGACACGGGCACCCCCACCGACGACCACACCCTGCCCGCATTCCACCGCCCCGCCGAAACCCCGCCCGGAACCGAGCCCTTCCCCGACCACCGGATCCTCGCCGCGCTTCCGCCGGGCGCCCCGCCCTCTCCGCTGGGCCAGGACGGGCGGCTCACCGGCTGCCGGGTCCACTACCGCACGCCGTACGGCGGGCCATCGCCCCGCGAATTCGTGCTGGAAACCATCGACGGCCGCACCGCCTCCTACCGCAGCCGCACCTGGGGTCGCCGCCCCTGGGGCATCCTCGCCCTGCCGCTCGGCGGGGAGGACGCCGTCGTGACCGGCGGGATCACCATCCGCAGCCACGCCGCCGAGGACAACTCCCTGCTCTGGCAGGTCCGGGGCTTCCCCGGCAGCCGTGACCGCTCCCCGGTGCGCGCCACCCTCGGCGAGCAGGCCGGGCCGATGCCGCCGCCCGCCTACTGGCACTTCCTCGTCCCCCGTGACGAGGCATCCTCCATAGCCCTGCGGGCCGTCACCGACACCGACATCCGCCGGCTACTGCACCCCGGCACCGGGAGCGGCGACGACGCGCCCCACCTCCTGCCAGGCGTGACCGATCTGCGGGTCCGAGCCGGCGTCGACCGCGCCGCCCGGCTCGCCGCCGACGTACTGCGGCGCCGCAGGGAACTGTCCCGCCGGGTCGCCATCATGCGGTCGGGGCCGGTCGTCGACCTGCCCGACCCGGCACCCGACACGCTCCTCACCCCCGCCCTGCGCGGCCTGCTGCCCCAACTGCGGGCCTTCGAGGCGCATCCGCCGCAGCCGCAGCCCGCGCTCCTCACGTCGGTCGCCGCCGACGGCCGGCACCTGCGCGGCGAGATCGAGGACGAGGTCCGGGTCCTCGCCCTGCCCGCCACCCCGCCCGAGTGGGCGGTGCTGACCGGCCGGATCGACGCAGTCGCCTGGCGTGCCACCACTGCCGCCACCCCCGACAAGGAACGGCAGGCCCTCACCGCCCTGCTCGATGTATGGAGCCGACAGCCGTTCGCCGAGGCCGACAGCGCATGGCGGGTCGGCCGCGCCCCCGAGCAGCGGATCGCCGAACTCCGCGCGGGTGGCGCCCTGGTTGCCTCCGGCCCGGCCCGCAGCGGCCTGGCCTCCTTCCTCCACCGCGCCGTCGACCCGGCGCCCGCCGACGCCGAGGAGTGCGAGACCCACACCATCACCGGCGACGACACCATCCGACTGCCGCGCCTGCTGGCCCAGCTCGCCGAGCACGGCCCGCTGCCGATGCCCGAGGAGGCGGTGGACCTGTTCCGCTGGCGCACCGGAGTCCCGCGCCCGATCGCCGCCCTGGTCCTCGACGGGTTCCCCGGCAGAGACGACTACGACGAGCACCGCAAGCTGCTCCGCACCAAGCCGTACAAGGCGGACCGGAACACCGTCTGGGCGTACGAGGAGTTCCGGGCGCGGCTCGGCCCGGCCGGCCGGCGCACCGTGCTCGCGGCAGCCGTGCCCGCGGACCCGGCCGAACTGTGGGCACCCGGCGGTATGACCGCCGCCGCGGACCGGATGGCCGCCGCCTGGGCCGGGCTTCTTGACACCGGCCCGTACGCCGACGACGGCAGCCACGCGGCCGCCCTGTCCGCAGACCGCGGTCTTCCCGAGGCCGAGACCTGGGCCACTGCCCTGCTCACCGGCCGCGCCCCGGAGTCCTTGGACGCCGACGGGGTGCGGGCCGCCGCAACCACCGTCGCCTGGGCGCTCACCGAACGCCCCGTCGGCGACCCGGCCGCGGCAGGCGCCCGCGCCCTCATCGACCGGCTCACGGACGCCCCCGCCGAACTCCTCACCGCCCTGCGCCGACTGGCGGACCGGTCCGCCGTCACCCCGGTCCCGCCGGGCCAGTACGAGACCAACCCGCTGTTCAGCGTCCCGGCCCTGGTGGAACAGGCCGCGGCGGCCCTCGGCGTAGGCCGCGACGGGGCGGCCCTCCACCTCCAACTGCACGCCCTCGACCGCCCGGCCGACCGCACCGTCCGCCGCTGGAACACCTGGACCCTGGATCACCACCGCGCCGTCCGCAAGGAGCTCACTGCCGCGAAGGCCCCCCGCCCCGCGCCGCCCGCCCCGACGGACGACCCCGCGGCGGTCGCCATCCCGATCCCTGTTCACGAACGGTTCGCCCGAGCCTGGGCGGAACAGGCACAGCCGAAGCCGCGCCGCGGCTGATCAATCGTTCGGTGTGGCGGTTGGGAGTGGGGGAGTGTGTCGGGCAGGGCCGGACGCATGAACGCCGGTACGGTCCCCGCTCAGTGAGCGGGGTTCGTGCGGAGGTGGGCGGCGCCCGAACGCACCGCCCACCCGAAGACGGCGAAGGCGACGACGCCCACCGCGACCGAGTCGTACGGCGCCGGCAGATGTCCGGAGCCGCCGAAAGTGCCGAGCCACGACAACAGGGCAAGCGCCGCCAGGTGGAACACGAGCCAGGCGCCCTGGCGCAGTTCCTCGGCCGGGGGGCTGCCCGCCGTTCTGCGTCGTTGCAGCAGGAACAGCGGGACACCGGCAAGGACGAGAGGCAGGGCGAGCCGCAGGTCGTCCCAGCCCGACCAGTAGACGAACTCGGTCGCCACGGCGAAACTGACCGGTGCGATCCAGCGCACCCCCGGCATGTGGCCGTCCGCCAGAGGCACGCCACGCTCCCGGTCGTGGGCTCGGAAGGAGGCCACGGCCACCGCCGAGGCGGCGTAGATGATCAGATACATGTCTCCCATCACGCTCACGATGTCCTGCCAGCCGCCGAACGGCAGCATGAAGAGCATGATGACCGCGAGGTTGAGGACCAGGGCGCGGCGTGCGATGCCGGAGCGGGGATCGATGCGCATGAAGAAGCGGGGCAGCAGGCCGTTCTTCGAGAGGGCGTAGGTGTGGCGGGCGTCGATCGCGACGCCCACGTAGGCGGAGCCGCCGGGGGACACCACCGCGTCGGCGTAGAGCAGTGTGGCAAGCCAGTGCAGGTTGAGGACGAGGGCGAGCTGACCGAACGGTGACTCGAAGTTGACCCCCTGCCAGCCGTGCGCGAGCAGTGAGTCAGGCACCGTGTAGAGGTAGGCCAGTTGGAGCCCGAGGTAGACAAGCACCGCGAGGCCGATGCCGGTGAGGACGGCGGCGGGTACGTTGCGGCGCGGATTGCGGGCTTCTCCGGAGAAGTCCAGAGGGGCCTGGAACCCGTTCACGGAGTACACGATGCCGCCGCCGGCGAGTGCGGTGAGGCAGGCCGCGTATCCGTACGGGGCGAACCCGCCGTGGTCCGTGAGGCGGCCCGAGTGGGTGCCGGAGAGGAACAGGGCGACCACCGTGAGCACCGGGACGACGACCTTGAACACCGACACCAGGTTGTTGACGCGTGCGAACATCCGCACCGCGAACCAGTTCAGCGCGGTGAGCAGCACGCTCAGTGCGGCGGCGACGCCGAGGCCCGACACGGTGAGGCTGCCGCCGTGGTAGAGCCCGGGCACGTAGTGGTCGGCGTACTGCATGATCGCGCTGATCTCGGCCGCGGTGCCGCCCACGGAGAGCATGACGGACCAGCCCACGACCGTGCCGACCAGCCGGCCGTTCGCGTACAGCGGCCAGCGGACCGTTCCACCGCCTTCCGGCCTGGTGGCGCCGAGTTCGACCATGACCAGGGCCACCAGCGCGCAGAGCAGTCCGGCCGCGACCCAGGAGAGCAGCGCGGCGGGCCCAGCGGTCTGGGCGGCGTACATGGCGGCGAACAGCCAGCCCGAGCCGAGGATGTTGGAGAAGCCGATCGCGGTCAGAGCCCAGAACCCCAGGTCCTTGCGCAGCCGGCTCTCCTCGGCGCGGACGTCCGGGGCACCGGCAGTCTCCGCCGGCATTTGCTGCGCCACGTGGCAAACCTCCTCGACGATCACGGATTCGCGAGGGGCCAGCGTGCCACGCGGCACGTCGCGATTGTCGAAGCACGGTCCGCCCCGCGCCGCCGGGACAGGCCGCGTACGCAAGCTGCCGTCACGCCGGACCGTTCCGTTGAGCGAGAGGCGCCCATGGGCCGGCATTGCATACGGCCGAGGTCGCAGGTCATCGCGTCAGACTGCGCCGCCGTAACCGCTGTCGCTCTCGCCCACCGACTGTGGTCGCTACCTCTACTGCCTGCTCGGGGGCTTGATGGCATGATCGAGGCGTGATCGGTGAACCTGCTCCGCCCGGGACCAAGAAGTACGTCCTGTTTGATGTCGATGGCACGTTGATCGATGCCGTGGACAACCAGCGCCGGGTTTGGCGCGTGTGGGCGGATCGATACGGACTGGACCCCGATGAGGTCTACCAAGTGGCGCTGCGGACGAGGCCGATGGAGACCTTCACGCAGGTTCTTCCGGACCGTGATCCGCGGGAGTGCCTGGCCGCGCTGCACGAATTGGAGGACGAGGATGTGCGGTCTGGCGTGTATGCGGCCTTCGATGGTGCAGCCGAGCTGCTCGGCGCTTTGCCGCCCGGGGCGTGGGCGTTGGTAACGTCGAATTACGAGCACCGGGTGCACGGACGTTTCGCCCGGACTGGCTTGCCAGTGCCGGACGTCGTCGTGGATGCCGCTTCCGTTGAGGAAGGCAAGCCCTCACCCGTCCCGTATCTGCTGGCCGCCAAGCGGCTCGGTGCAGAGCCGGAGGACTGTCTGGTGATCGAGGACGCCCCCTCCGGGGTGCAGTCCGGGCTGCATGCCGGCATGACGGTGTGGGGGGTCAACACTCCCGTCGCGGTCGAAGGCGTGCACCGGCACTTCGGGGACCTGCGTGCAGCGGTCCTCGACATTCTCGCCTTCACGTCCGGAGCCCACCCTCACCATTCGGAGGGCTCAACGCGAGTGGAATGACCTTGCTATGGCCGGTGTGATCACGGCGTCGGAGTCGTCTTGGACAGCCCCGTTCACCGGGCTGAGCCCGCGCCAGTTCCCAACGCTGGTGACGGTGCTGCGCCGCACCGGTGTCGATACGGTCCACCGGGGTCGACCATGGGGCCTGACGCTGAACGACCGAACACTGCTGGTCACGGCGTACTGGCGCACGAACTTGACGAAGCGCCAGCTCGCCCCGCTGTTCGGCATCTCGAAGTCAGCGGTCGACCGCGTTATCGATCACCTCGGGCCGCTGTTGGCACTGCGGCCTCGGCGCCGCTTCGCGAAAGGCACCGTGCTCATCGTGGACGGCACCTTGGTCGGCCGAGTGGAAACAGGAGCACGAGCGCTCACACAAACAGGTCCGGGTCCTAGGCGCCTTGGCTGGGAAAGGGTGCTGAAGGCTAAAGAGGATCCGGCCCGGCCCCGGTGTGGTCGGCGTGTACTGCGCCGCCGTTCGCGGCCGATACTGAGCTGGCTGGCGATCGCGCTGCTGTGGGTGACCTATGCCATCGTTCTTCTGGTCGCCCTGGCCGGGGGGGCCATCGAAACGCAGTCCTCTTCGCAGCCGTAACAGCGGCGCTGACCGCCCTGTTGTACCGAATAGGCAGTTGCAAGGTCGTACTGCTGGACGAAGTACTTCGAGTGGAAAACCCGCCGCACTCTGGTCCCAGGCCGCCGAGTGGAGCCCCGAGGACCTCGGCAGTCTGGCCCTGCTGCAGGTGGGGGGGAGCCCGACTGGACCCGGACACGGCCCGACGCGTCCAGTCCACCCTGGGGTGCGAACTCCAGCAGGTCTTCGGGATGGCCGAGGGGCTGCTGTGCCTGACCCGTCCCGGCGACGACCCGGAACGCGTCGCCACCACCCAGGGCCGCCCCCCTCAGCCCGGACGACGAGATACGCGTCGTCGACGCGGAAGGCCGCGACGTCCGGCCCGGCGAGGTGGGTGAACTCCTCACGCGCGGCCCCTACACGCTGCGCGGCTACTACCGCGCCGAGGAGCACAACCGCACGGCGTTCACCGAGGACGGCTTCTACCGCACCGGCGACCTGGTCCGGGTGCTGCCGGGCGGCGATGTCGTCGTCGCGGGGCGGCAGAAGGACCTGGTCAACCGCGGTGGTGACAAGGTGTCCTCGGACGAGCTCGAAGGGCACCTGCGCGCCCACCCCGCCGTCCTCGACGCCGCGGTGGTCCCGGTTCCCGACGAGTACCTCGGCGAACGCACCTGCGCCTGGATCGTGCTCCGAGAGCAGGGTGCCGCCCGGCACGAGGTGCGTGCCGGTGCGGGCGAACTGCCGTTGGACGGGGACCCGTTCGGACCCGGAGGGATCGACTCCTTCCTCGACGAACGCGGCCTCGCCCCGTACAAGAAGCCGGACCTGGTCCACATCGTCGGCTCACTGCCCTTCACCGCTGTCGGCAAGCTCGACAAGCGTGCCCTCGCCCAGCGCGCGGCTGAAGCCGCCGGCCGTCAGGGCTGACCGGTCGCCCTCCGTCCCACCCCGACACCGAACTCCGTACGCCCAGAAGGAGGCCCCCGTGGCCATTGTCGCCGTGTCACCCACAGCCAGCCGTGTCCCGTTCAGCGGCACCCCCGCCCAGGCCGCCGTCCGCCTGGCTCGCGCGGGTCTGTACAGCGAGTACATGGTCTACGAGCGCGAAGGGGCCTGGTGGTACGCCGGTGGGGTGCGGGCCCGCCTGGTCGTGGACCGCTCCCACGTGACGCTCGACCACGAGGGAACCCGCACCCGGACCGCGTGGCAGGGGGACCCGCTCGAGCACGTCCACCGCATGTTGTCCTCGCTCCCCTGTCCGGAGTGGCGGGCCTACGGGTGGAGCACCTTCGAGCTGTCGTACGCGGTGGCCGGCGATGCGGCGGACCTCGGCGATGAGCCCCTGATCCACCTGGTGGTCCCGGAGACCGAGGTCCGGCTCTCGGAGGACGGGGCCGAGCTCCGGTGTTCCGGGGCGGGCGACATGGGTGCCCTTCCCACCCTCCTGGCGACCGCCGACCCGGACTCGGCGCAGGGAGACTTCGCCCCGCTGCCGGTCGACCTCGCCGGACCCGCCGAGAGCGTGTACCGGGAGTCCGTTGCCCGCGCCGTCGCCGCGATCCGCGAAGGTGAACTGCAGAAGGTGATCCGGTCCCGGGCCGTCCCGGTCGACGGCGACCTCGATCTTCCGCAGACCTATCTGACCGGGCGCTCGGTCAACTCGCCCGCCAGATCCTTCCTGTTCGACCTCGGGGGCATGGAGGCCGCGGGATTCAGCCCGGAGACCGTCGTGGAGGTGTCGGCGGGCGGCCACGTGTCCACCCAGCCGCTTGCGGGCACCCGGGCGCTCAGCGGGGACGCCGGCGAGGACGCGGCACGGCGCGCGGAACTCCTCACGGACGCCAAGGAGATCTACGAGCACGCGATATCCGTCCAGGTCGCATGGGAGGAGATGGTGCAGGTGTGCCGCGAGGGCTCGGTGCGGGCCGAGGAGTTCATGACCGTGAAGGAGCGCGGCAGCGTCCAGCACATCGCTTCCCGGGTGAGCGGTGAGCTGCCGTACGGGGACCGCGGCCCGTGGCCGGCGCTGGCCGCCGTCTTCCCCGCGGTCACCGCGTCGGGCGTACCCAAGCAGGCCGCGTACCGGACCATCCGCAGCCTGGAGCAGGGGGCGCGCGGGCTCTACAGCGGGGCGGTGCTCACGGTCGGCAGAGACGGGTCGCTCGACGCTGCGCTCGTGCTGCGCACGGTCTTCCTGCAGCACGGGCGGACCTGGCTGCGAGCGGGGGCCGGCATCGTCGACCAGTCGCTGCCGGAGCGGGAGTTCGAGGAGACCTGCGAGAAGCTGCGGAGCGTCTCGCGCACGCTCGTGCGGGCCCAGGAACGGTGACTGCCGCACGGAGGCCCGGGCGCGACGACCACTCAACCTTTACGGGTCTGTTCGACTTGTGCCGAGCTCCGCGCTACTCTCAAGCTGAACAGTGGTGTTCAAGTTAAGGAGCATGCCGTGACTGCAGCGTCGCCCCCGCCTCCGACCGGCATCCCGCCGGGAGCGGCCGGTCACCCTCTGCGCTGGCCGATTCTGGTGGTGCTGTGCCTGAGTCTGCTGATCGTGGGGCTCGACGTCACCGTACTGAACGTCGCCCTGCCCACACTCGTCAGTGAACTCGGCGCATCCACCAGCGAGTTGCAGTGGTTGGTCGACATCTACAGCCTCATGGCCGCCGGCCTGATGCTCTTCGCCGGCAGCCTCGCCGACCGCTACGGCCGCAAGCCGGTCTTCCTCTCCGGCCTGGTCCTCTTCTCCGGTGCCTCCGCCGTCGCCGCGTTCTCCGGCAGCACGACCCAGCTCATGATCGCCCGCGGGGTCATGGGTGTCGGCGAAGCCCTGATCATGCCCGCGACGCTCTCCATCATCGGCGTCGTCTTCACCGACCCCAAGGAGCGGATGAAGGCGATCGGCCTCTGGTCCGCGATGATCGGAGTCGGCTTGGCCATGGGCCCGCTGGTCGGTGGCTGGTTGCTCGGCCAGTTCTGGTGGGGTTCCGTATTCCTGATCAACGTACCCATCGGCATCCTCGCGCTGGCTGCCGCGATCAAGATGGTCCCCAACTCCAGGGCGGCCATCGCCCGGCGACTGGACCTGCCGGGCGCCCTGCTCTCCGTCCTGGGTATCGGAACCCTCCTCTGGGCGATCATCGAGGGCCCGTCCAAGGGCTGGACCAGTGCGCCGGTGCTGATCGGCTTCGCCGTCGCGGTGCTGCTCCTGACCGCCTTCCTCGGACGCGAGCGCACCGCGAAGGAACCGATGCTGCCGCTGGGGATCTTCGCCCACCGGCGCCTGGCCGTCGGGAACATCCTGGTCTTCCTCGGGCTGCTCTCCCTGCTCGGGGCGCTGTTCGTGATCGTCCAGTACCTGCAGTTCGTACTCGGCTACGACGCGGGGGAGACCGGGCTGCGCATCGCACCCACCGCCCTGATCATCCTGATCGCCGCCCCGCTCGCGTCCTTGCTCGGCCAGAAGGTGGGAACTCGCTGGCTGGCGGCCACCGGCCTCGCGTTCGCCGGGGTCTCCCTGCTGATCCTCGCAACCACCGGCGACGGTGACGGCTACGGTCGTGCGCTGGCCGCGATGCTGTTCCTCGGCTTCGGGGCAGGGTTCATCATCGGCCCGACGAGCGACGCCATCGTCGGGTCCCTCTCCGAGGACGACCTCGGCGTCGGCTCCGCCACCAACAGCGCGGCCGTGCAACTGGGGTCGGCCCTCGGTGTGGCCGTGCTCGGCAGCCTGCTGGCCGGCACGTACCGCAGCGAACTGACGGACAGCGGTGCCGCCGCCGGTCTCCCGGACGCGGCCCAGGATGCCGCGGGTGACTCCCTCGGCGGCGCCCTCGCTGTCGCCGGGGAGCTGCCGGGCGAGGCGGGGGAGGCGTTCGCCGATCTGGCGCGGTCCGCCTTCGTCTCCGGGATGGCGCCCTCGATGTTCACCGGTGCCGCCGTCACCGCCGTCGGCATCGTCGTCTCTGTGCTGCTGTTCCCCAAGGGCAAGGCCGGTGACGACGCGGGCCACGCGCAGCTGCCGGAACAGTCCGAAGCTCCGTCCGCCACCAAGCCCGATCCGCAAGTTCATGCCTGACGGGGCGCGGAAGGGACCCGCCGCAGAGCTATGTCTCGACACCTGGGCCGTCGTCGGAGGGGGTGACCTACGCTCGCATCATGTCCACGCCGCATGAGAAGGTACGCCGCCCCGGTGGCCGTACCCCAGGAGGAGAGCCGCGCCGACGCGCGGACGCGGAGCGCAGCATCGCGTCCATCGTCGCCGCCGCGCTCGATTGCTTCCGCAAGGACCCCAAGGTCAGCCTGTCCGCGGTCGCGGGCGCGGCCGGGGTGAGCCGGGTCACCCTGTACGCGCACTTCCCGTCCCGCGAGGACCTGCTCGACGCGGTGCTCGAACACTCCGTCGAGCAGGCGGACGCGGCGCTGCAGACCCAGGTGCTCGACGAGGGGCCTGCCGACGAGGCCTTCTCCCGGCTCGTCCGATCCGGCTGGCGCATCCTCGAGCGCCATGCGTTCCTGCTCGCCGCGTCCGAGGGCGTCATCGCCCCGGCCCGGCGCCGCAGGCATCACGAGAAGGTCCTCGCGCGGGTGGAGCGGGTCCTGGTCCGCGGGCAGGCGGAGGGCGTGTTCCGTACGGACCTGCCGCTGTCCTGGCTGGTGACCACCTTCTACAGCTTGTTGCACGCCGCGGCGGCCGAGGCCGACGCACGACACCTCAAGGTCAAGGACGTCCCTGACATCCTCGACAGCACGCTGTCGTCGATGTTGCGGACGCCCGCTTCATCCTGACGCTCCATACCAACGGGGCGTCCCGTCCCGACACCGGAGCAGCCCATGCACGCCAACGAACAGCTCGTCCGTGTCTGCCTTGCCGCGATCAACGAGGCGGACGCGGACGGCTGGCTCGCCTCATATGCCGACGACGCCGTCTCACGGGACGTGCCCCTCGACTCCGTCTGGAACGGGCGGGCCGAACTGGAGGCCGGAGTGCGCTCCTGGCTGGCAGCGATCCCCGAGACCCGGATGGAGGTACGGACCGTCTTCGTGGACGACCGGTCAGGGGTCTGCGAGTGGACCATGTCGGGCACGCTGGAGGGCGTACTGGACGGGCTGCCCGAGCAACTCGCCGCGTCGGCGAAGGGCAAGCCCTTCACGATGCAAGGAGCAACCGTGTACCGGTTCTCGCAGGACGGCCGCATCCAGGAGGAGTCCCTCTACTGGGACTTGGCCGGCGTGCTCGGCCAGTTCGGGCTGCTGCCCGGCATCTGACCGAGGCCGGGCCCCGTAGGAGGTCTGGGCCGAGCCCCCGACCGGACGATCTTCCGAACCGCCGGTCAGGGGCTCGACCCAGCCACATTGACAAGGTTTCTCCCTAGATGCAGGAGGTGGTCCCGATCCACACGAACGGAACCCCGCAGGACACCCGCGTGGCCGACGCCCTGAGCGCCAGGGATCCCTCGGTCCGGCTTCGCGCTGCCATGGCGGTCGGCTCGAACCCCGACCCCGGACTCCTGGAGGCGCTCGTCGAGCGGTGCGCGGTCGAGCCGGACCTCTTCGTACGAGACACACTGTCCTGGGCGCTGATGCGCTACTCGCCGGAGATCACCCTGCCCCGGATTCGTCAGGAACTCGACTCCGAGAGCGCCCAGGCCCGCAGTCAGGCGTTGCACACGCTTTCCAAGATCGGCGACAAGGGCGCGTGGGACTGGATCACGTGGGACATGCTGCGCGACGCCGACGACGAGACCGCTCGGACCGCGTGGCGCGTCGCGGTCTCCCTCGTGCCCGAAGGCGAGGAGAAGGACCTGACCGACGAACTGGTCATGCAACTCGGCCGAGGCAACCGCAGTCTGCGGCTGAGTCTGAGCCGGGCCCTGGCCGACCTCGGAGAGGTGGTCGAGCCCGCCCTGGAGAAGGCCGCGGCCGACCCCGACCCGGCGGTGGCTGAGCACGCCGGTGCCACCAAGCTGCTCCTGAAGACCCGGCAGGCCGCTCTCGAAGCGGCCGCCGAGAAGGCGAAGCGAGCCGCCACACAGCGAGCCGCTGCCGCCACTGCCGACGAGGCTGCGGGAGCCGCGGATCGCTGACGGCCGAAACCCGCCGCCGTCGGCGAACGGCCGGGGGCGACGCCCTCGGGCGGCGGCGGTGGGTGAGGGACCGGGTCGGGGGTGCGGCCGTTCTGCATCGGTCTGCGACGGAGACCGTGTCTGCGCGCGGGAGTCGAGCGTCCTTCATCTCCAGCCAGATGCGAGAGCACCGACAGCGAGCGCGGTGCTGCCGGTGTGGTGGACGCGTCATCCCGAGGTGACGGCAAAGGTGGTCAGGGCGGCGGGTCCTGAAGTCGTGGCGGTGACCCGGAGCGCTACGTAACGCGCCGTGCGGTCGGTGCGCAGGACTCCGCGCGCCGACAGCCGTGCCGCGTTCTCGTAGGTACGGCCGTCCAGGCTGAACTCCACTTGTGAGGCAGGGATGCGACTGCCTCGCCACCGGGTGCGGATCTCGCTGATGTGCTGCTCGGTGCCCAGGTCGACGACCATGCGGCCGTCGGGGCCGGTGGTCCATGCTGTTGCCTCGTCGCCGTCGACGGCGGCCTGCGGGTCCGTCATGCCGGGCGGCAGCGGCGCGGTGGGGAAGGTGGTGCGGCCGAGTGCCAGGTCCGGGAGGGGGTATGCCGTGGCCCGGGGCACAGTGACCGTGGTCGTGCGGCCCGCGCGGACCGTGGCGCCGACCTTCTTGCCCTGCGCCGTGACGGTGACGCGGCAGGGCGGTCCGCTCAGCCGGACGGTGCTGCCGTCGACGACCTCGGCACGCAGACCGACGGGGATGTGCCTCGCGGACAGGACGATGCGCGGTGGAGCCAACACGGCTGACGCGGAAGGCAATTCGACCCGGTAGGCCGTGCCGGACTCGGTGAGGGTCTGCACGCCCTCGTAGAGACGGACTTCTTCGGAGGACGTGCGAGGGATCTGCACTGTGGTGGTCACCGGAGCCGAGGAGAGGTTGAAGAGGCTCAGGTGGTGCTCGGTGAGTGCGGCCTTGACCTCCGCGGAGTCCGCCGAGGGCGTCTCGCGGGCTGCCGCAGCACGCAGTTCTGTCGGCGTCGCGCCCGGGAGCCCTTCGATCAGCAGGCTCTCGGCAGGTCCGTCGGAGAGGACGACGGTGTCGCCGTACACCGAGATCGGATGGGCGCCACCGCGTACGACGAGACCGGCCCGACCGTCGATGTCCAGCCACTGACCGCGGCTGGTGAGGTCCGGCCGCGGCCAGACGGCCAGGTCGGTCCACCGTTCCTCGTCGGCCGATCCCTGGAGCCGGTAGGCGCGGCCCGCCGCGGCCTCCCAGCGCAAAGTCACCCGGTCCACGGACCGGGATGACCCGAGGTCGACGCTGATCCAGCTGTCCGCCCGTGGACGGTCAGCGCGCGAGACGGCCCAGCGGGTCGAACCATCGCCGTCGATCGTGAGCGGAGCCCCCTTGCCCGGATCGAAGGAGGAGGCGGACGCCGTCGCCTCACCGGTGCGTGCCAGGTCGTCGCCCGAGGAGCCGTCGCGTATCTCGAAGGCGTACAGCGAGTATCCGTACGAGGGGTCGGGCCGCACGCCCAGCATCCGCACATGTCGGAACTGACCGCGCGTAAAGGTGAGTTCGTCGGTTCGTGGCCCGGCGGACGACTGGCCCTCGGCCTTGGCCTTGACGGTGGTGCTTCCCTCGGCGGCCCGATAGGTACGGCTGCCGTCCAGTCCCGGGATGCCGGGCATGGACAGGTTGCGCACCTCCAGGTGGCCCTCACCGGCCGCCGTGCCGGACGTCGCGTACACGACCGCGCCCGATGGCAGTGTGGTGAATCCCGCGTGCCCGTGGTCCAGCGTCAGGAGGCTCGCGCTCCCGTCGAAGCCGTCCCGCAGGCGTGTGTAGGCGACCACTGTCCGCTCGGCGACCTTCGCCCGGGTGCTCGGCAGGAACATCGGTGTCGTACCGCTGAGCGCGAACAGCCAGTCGTCGTGGGCCGGTTGCCAGGCGAACTTCACGAAGTCGGGCTTACTGACGGTGCCCGCCCATGCACCGGGAGACTGGTGGGAGACCAGGCCCGGGCCCGTGCCGTGGTCTCTGACACCGCTCGCCTGCTCGAAGAGCTCGGCCTGGGACAGGGACCGCACGGGTGTCTGTCCCGAGCGGGCGCGCCACTCGTGCAGGAGGTAGCTGATGGCCAGTTCGGCGCGGGCCTCCGGTTCGTACTTGGGTTCGCCCGAGAACTTCGCGATGCGGTATTCCGGTGGGTACTTCTGATATCCCTCGAGGCGTTCGGCGAGGGCGCGTTCGCAGGCTGCCGCGGCGCGATCGCCGACGACCTGGGCCAGGAAGGCGAGAGGGATGATGTCGCGGCCGTAGAGGTGCTCGCGGTCGGCGACCATCGGCATCAAGGGCTCGCCCGCGTCGCTCATCACGCCGAGCAGCGTGCGCCACAGCGGAGCGGCGTTGGGCTGGGCGGTGAGCACCTCGGGCAGGGCCTTGCCCGAGGCGAGGAAGTGGGCGGCATTGCGTCCGGAGGTGCGCCAGAGTTCCTCCTGGTAGTGCGGGCCGAACGATCCGTGGTTCTCGACGATGAAGGTGTCGTACAGGTTCTGCGCGGTGTTCGCGCTGACGGAAACCCCGTCCACCCGGGCCGGGTTGGCGAGATCGGCGGCAGGTAGCCCCGCTTCGTTGCGGCTCCACCGGCCGAAGGCGGTGCGCCACGTCTCGTACCGCTGATCGTCGCTCGCCCAGGCCAGTGCGGGCGCGAGCGCCTGGGCGTAGATGCCCATCTCTTCCAGTTTGGTGTCGCCCTTGAAACCGCCGGTGAGCCCGTGCGGAGTCCAGCCGCCGGAGTCGGGATCGTCTTTCGTCCCCAACTCCGCTGTGTAATGCGCCTGTTCGCGGACGATGGCATCGATGTCACGTCGCGTCGCATCGTCGAGATCGTCCCAGAGCAGATGTGCCGCCAGGATGAAGTACGACTGGAAGGTGGTGTCGAAGAACAGCTTGCGGCCCCACTGGGTGCCGCCCGTCAGCCGGTTGGAGGCCGCGAAGTGCTTCAGGGTGGCGAGCGTACGGGTGCGCAGGGTGCCCCTGTCGACTCCGGCGCGCTCGGCATCGTACGGGCCGCGGGTCAGTAGCACGGCGTTGCCGAGCACGACCGCGAAGCCGAAGTCCTTGTTGGTGTAGTGGCCTTGGACTGCGTCCCATTGGGTCTCGGACCAGCGGGTGTGAGCCAGCAGGACACGGTAGTACGTCTTCGCGATCGCGTCCGGTTCCGGCGCGTCCGGTTCCGGGCCCGCTGAGGCTGCGGCCTGCCCGGAACCGAGGGAGAGCGGGAAGGCCGCCACGGCACCGGAAGCGCCGAGCATCTGCAGGGCTCGACGACGTGTGAGATTCCAGGCTTGCTGCGGCATCGCGGTGCGACCTTCCCGTAGACAACGTTGTCAGAGAGCGGTCATTCTGTGGGTACACCGTGGGCACGTCAAGGGTTATGCGACGGATTGCGTCTCGCGGTGAGGTGCCGCGAATTGGGCCGTGCCGACTTGTTGGCCGACCCGTCGAACAAGGCTTAGGTTTCGCAGTCAGAAAGCGCTTGCTATAGCCTGTCGCACCGTTGACCGTTGACCGCTGACCGCTGACGGCTGACGGCTGACGGCTGACGGCTGACGGCTGACGGCTGACGGCTGACGGGTGACGGCCGACGGGCGCGCCTCGCGCCTGCGTTGCGTCGAGCCGCACACGCCGAGACACCCGACCCGGGCGGGAGCTGGTGCGAGCCGTCCGGCAGGCCTGACAGCGATGTTGAAACCACAGTCGAGGAGACATCCACCATGGCGCGACCCGGGGAGTTCGTGGCCGAGGGCGAAGAGGGAGCGCACGCCACCCAGCTCGGTGCCCTCCTGGACGCCTACGAGCAGGGCGTACGGCCGCCGGGCAGCGGTGCCGAGGCCCTGCCGCACCCTCGAATTCGCCGCCGCGCTCTACAAGTCGGCGTTCACCGGACAGCCGGTGCTCGCGGGCGAGATCGCCGCCGGTGACCCCTGCTACCCGGCCATGCACGGCAGCCACCCCCACTGGAGCCCCCAACGATGACGATTGAGGTCACCCACACCCACACTCACACCGACACCCGCCGCGAGCAGATCGCGGTCACTTCCTGTGCACGTCCTTGAGGATGACAGCCAGGGGGAAACCTCCTGTGGGCGTGCGAAGGCCCGGCCTCTCCAGGGAGGGGCCGGGCCGGTCAACGGGTAGATCAGCAGGACTCTTCGAACTTCACCGCGTCGAGCGTCACCGGCTGTCCGTCGAGCCTGGCGCCTGCGGCGGGCTCCTGGGAGCACACCTGCCAGTTCGACTCCATGAACACGATGCGGTCCTGCCCGGACGCGTCATTGACGGTGATGCTGGTCCCGGAGTCGAGCGCGCCGCGTGCGACCTTGACGGCCTTGCCCTTGAAGTCCGGCATCTGCGCCCCGGCCTCTGAGGGCTCTGCCGCGCCTGCGTCCTTGGACGGGCAGGTCTCGTCGAGCTTGACCGTGGCAAAGTCGACCTTCGTGTCGATCGGGTGGTCGCCGGCCTCCGGGGTCTGTGAGCAGACCTTCCAGTTCCGGTCGAAGGCCTGCATGCGGTCCCGGCCGAGCGCGTCGTGTGAGGTGAGTCCGTAGAACCCGGCCTTCTGTGCTTGGTCCTGTGCGGACTGGAGGCCCTTGCCTGCCATGTCGGGCAGGGCCGTGGTCTCTGCCTTGGTGCTGTCGTTCTCCTTGTCGGGCTTGTCCTGGCTGGAGACTTGCTCGGGTGTGTCGGTGGTCGTGTCTTCGGCCGAGCAGGCGGTGAGCGTGAGGAGTACGGCTGCGGCGAGGGCGGTGATGGCGGTGCGGGCGTGCATGATCCCCCCTGGGATGTGCGTGTGCTGAGGGAGCATCATGCGGCATGTGGGGAGATCGTGAAGGTGAAGTGACGCTGCTGTGACACGTTGGAATCCCGGTCGGCCTGATCTGCAGGTCGCCCGTCTACCAGCGGTAGCGGCGACGGCGTTCCTGGGGTCGGCGAGAGTGGTGGCGATGTTGACCGAGTCGGGCACGTCCGGAGCACATGCTCCGATGTGATCCTCCAGACGTCACCGCCGAGGCGTACGCCGTGTCACGACTCGAGCAACGCGTCCAGCCCCGCGTCCAGTTGCTTGAGACTGCCCTGCATTAGGCATCACAGTGCCGAAGAACGGCAGCACCATGTACTACTCGATCTACGTCACGCCTGACGACTTCCGCACCGGAGACACTCTCAGGCGGAGCTTGGAAGGTGACGGATGGGCGGCGCACGGTCGGCCGACGCAATGGTCTGGGCGCGGTCGGCGTGGTCTTCACCATCGGCACGGCGATGGCGATGGCGATCGCGGTGAACGGATACCCGGTGCTCATGGCGGGCCGTGTGATCCTCGGCCTCGCGGTCGGAGCGGCGTCGGCAACAGTGCCGGTGTACCTGCCCGAGATCTCCCCGACGAAGATCCGCGGGCGGCTGCTCACGATGAACCAACTGATGATCACCCTCGGTATCCTGGTCGCCTACTCGTCGAGGAACACGTAGTCGCCACCCCTGCGGTACCAAAGGGTGTTGCGCAAGGCTGTGAACTGGGCATCGCCGGTGTATGGCTTGGGTTTTGAACCGACACCGACCGCAGCCGCCCAGCTCACCCGCCGCCAGCCGCGCGCCCTACTCAAACGCACCCGTCGCCACAGGGCCAGCGGCAAGAGTCACGTCGTGACCAGCCGCAGAGCCGAGAATCAGCGCCTGGCCGCCGTCGGCTACGCGTGGGCCTTCGCCTCCCTGTAAGCGTCCCTCGGCCCCCGCTCGCTCCTTGACCAAAGCCATAGGGGCACCCCCTGGACTGCTGTTGGGATTCGGATTCCCCAAGTCTTTGCCCGAGGTCTCGCCCGTCAGACAGAATCATGCCGTGGAAGCACTCGGGGGCGATACCGCGATACGCGCGGTGTGGGATCGGCAGAGCGTCTGGTCGCAGGCGGCGCGTACCCAGAAGAGGTCCATCGGCAGGGCGCGGCTGCTCGCCCTGCTCCTGGGGATCGGTGCGGCCGTATTCGGCACGCTGGCCGCCCAGTTGATGGAGGTGTCCGGCGTGGCGGGGAGGGCCGCCGCCTTTGCGGCCGCCCTCGCGGGTGGTGCCGTGCCGCTTGCCGCCCGGTACGCGTCGCCCCAACAGGCCCAGGATTGGACCCGGTTGCGTTCCGTGGCCGAGGCGCTCAAGTCCGAGGCCTACGCCCATCTCGCACGAGCGGGGGCGGCAGCGGGGGCAGGAGTGCAGACCGAAACCCTCGCACGGCTGGCCCAACTGGAGTCGGAATCCTCAGACTTGGCTCACTACGTCGAAGGGCTCAGACCCACCGACCGCCCACTGCCACCCGTTTCGGACATCGAAAGCTACGTCAGCCACCGCCTGCGTCAGCAGATAGACGCGTACTACCGCCCGCAGGCTCTGCTCATGCGTGCCCGGGTGCGTCGCATCCGCAGGACCGAGACGGCGCTCGCTCTGCTCGGCGCCGCGCTCGGCGGCGCGGCCGGGGCCTTCGGGGTCGAACAGGCGGGAGTATGGATCGCGGTCGTGACGCTGGTAGCGACTTCGGTCACGGCGCATGCGGCGGCGGCCCGGTACGCGTACCAGGAGTTGGAGTACTTCCGCACCGCGAGCGAATTGGAGGCGCTGCTGCTCCACAGGGAAGTGGTGGGGCAGACGGCACCCCAAGGGGAGGAAGCGAGAGGCGAGTTCGTCCGGGCCTGCGAGCAGGTCATCTCGGTGCAGAACGATGCCTGGATGGTCAAGTGGACCGTTGCCTAGTGCCCTGCGTCAGTAGTTGGTGGTTAGTTGGTAGGTGACTTCTGCTGCTGGTGCGTCAGTTCCTCGTCGGGGTCCAAGCTGAAACCGCAGCTGCTACCCGCTCAGGAATAGGCGGAGTTGGAGCGGTAGGCTCGTCGGGCGTCCTCGGCCCAGGCCCTGGCCTTACCGGGCACGGTCCGCAAATGGCGTCGACGGTTTCTCGCGTAGCGGCTGGAGGGTCTGGTCGACGAGCCCCGGCCAGGCCGGCCGCCCAATACGCGCTGTGGCAGTGCTTCTGCTGACGTGCCCCCAGCATGAGTGTGGCGGAGACTGGAATGGGCCAGAAGGTCGCGTGGGTGAAGGCAGCTGCCCTGTGGTGATGGTGGGCACCTCACTCCGACCGTGTTTCATCGCAGGCTCCCCTACGACATGTGTCAGTACCGGGCGCCCTTCGCGTCTTGGGGAGCTCCCTGCCCGGACGGCAAACTCGGGCATGTGCGCTCATAGTCTGCGCCCGGGACGAACTGCTCCCACTCGGCCGCCGTGAGATTCCGGTTGACCATCCTGCAGCCCTCTTCAGCCCAAGCCGTGAAGTTCCGTTTCCAGATACGTGCGGCGCCGTCCGCTCCAGCGGAGGCGATCAGGGTGCCATCAGGGCTGAACGCGACCGAGTAGACCCGTCCCTTGTGTCCCGTCAGCGCGGGGCCCGCAGGCTGACCTGCCCGCACGTCCCATGTTCGGACGGTGCCATCGCTGCCGGCTGTGGCGAGTAGCTCGCCGTTCGGACTGAAGGCCACGTCCTCCACCATGCCGGTATTGCCAGTGAGTGGTTTGCCCCGCTGCTTTCGCGATGCCACGTCCCAGAGTCGTACGGTCTGGTCGGTGCTCGCAGTGGCGATCAGCTTGCCGTCCGGGCTGAATGCCACATCGCCGATCTCGTTGGTGTGCCCCCGCAGTGGCTCCCCCAATTGCTTTCGCGATGCCACGTCCCAGAGTCGTACGGTCTGGTCGGTGCTCGCAGTGGCAATCAGCTTGCCGTCGGGGCTGAACGCGACGCCGTTCACCGACTCGGTGTGCCCGGTGAGCGGGCCGCCGACCTGCCGAGCGTCGCGGACCGACCACAACCGCGCCTCGCTGTCCCCACCAGCGGTGGCCAGCAGCTGTCCGTTCGGGCTGAATGCCACATCCATCAGCCAGCCTCGGTGCCCGACCAGAGGACGGCCGTACGGTTTCCCAGAGGCCACGGTCCACAGACGCGCCGCGTTGTCGGGGCCGGCAGTGGCGATGAATTCTCCGCCGGGGCTGAACGCCACCCTGTTCACATAGCCTGTGTGGATCGGTTGGTCGACCTGCTTGCCGTTGTCCGCGTGCCACAAGCGCATCATTTCGTCTTCGCCGGCTGTGGCGATCAGCTTGCCGTCGGGGCTGAACGCGACGCCATTCACCTCATCCTGATGGCCGGTGAGCGGCTGACTGATCGAATAGCGCGCCGCTGTGTCCCACAGCCGCGCGGACTTGTCCCAGCTGGTGGTGATGAGCTTCCTGCCGTCAGGGGTGAACACCACCTGGTTCGCCAAATTGCTGTGACCGATGAAGGGTTGACCGTGTGGCTCGCCGGTCTTCACCTCCCACATCCGCGCGGCCCCGTCGTCACCTGCGGTAGCCAGCAGATCGCCGTGAGGGCTGAACGTCACAGCCCATACGGTGCCTCTGCGGCCCCTGAGGGGCGAGCCTCGCGCTTCTTTACCTGTGGCCACGTCCCACAGCCGTGCGTTTCCGTCGTCACCGCCGGTGGCGATCAGCTTGCCGTTGGGGCTGAAAGCGACTCCCCGCAGCCACTCATGGTGGCCGACGAACTTCCGAACCTGCTTCGGGTGCTGTGAGCTGAGCTTCCACAGGCGCGCGCTCTCGTCCTTGCTGGAGGTTGCGAGGAACCTCCCATCGGGGCTGAACACCACCCCGGTCACCTCGTCCTCATGTCCGGTGATCGCGGCACCGTGCTTCTTTCCCGACGCCACATCCCACAGCCGCACCGTGCCATCTTTCCCGGCCGTTGCGAGCAGGCGACCGTTCGGCGAGAAGGCCACATCCTGCACCCCGCCTTTGTGACCGCGCAGCGGCTTGCCACGCGGTCTTCTCGTCGCCATGTCCCACAGGCGCGCCGTACCGTCCAGGCTCACCGAAGCCAGCAACGTGCCGCGCGGGTTGAACGCCACATCCATGACCGCCCCTGTATGGCCGGTCAGTGGCGCCCCGCTTCGTGTGCCTGACGGGAGATTCCACAGCCGTACGATCCCGTCCCAGCCGGATGTGGCGAGCATTCTGCCGTTCCTGCTGACGGCAGCTCCCTGCACCTGGTCGGGATGGGCGAGCAGCCTTGATGCGTGATTGACCCGCGCCAAGCCCGAGATGAGTCCTGCGGAAGGCTCCGGTTCGGGCCGGTCTTCGTGAGCCACGCTCAGACTCTCCAGGCCCACCAGGATCGCGACATCGGGCCGGCTGTCGACGAGGCTGGCCGACTGGACACTCAGCTTGCCGGACAGGGCGAGACGAGCTCGGGACTGGGCGCGCTGATTGCTCACGTAGGCCAGGACGGTGGCCAGGAGGGTGAGAACCAGCAGGACGGCCAGTCCGCCCGCCAGGCTTCGCAAGCGGCGATTCGAGCGCCGAGCCGCATCGAGCTCGCGTGAGGCCAGGGCCTGGCTGTGCCCGATGAACTGGGTTTCAGTCGAGCCGAGTTCACTTGCGTGATCGGCAGCCCAGGCCCCGAAGGTGCCTAGCCGCATCCCGCGCAGCAGGTACGAGTCGTCCTGACTGCCGCGGTCCCAGTCGGCTGCCAGCCGCTCAAGTTCGGAGCGCAGCCGCAGTGAGTGGCGGGAAGCCTCGATGGCCTCGTATAGGGGCGGCCACTGGCGCAGCAGCGCCTCGTGGGCCACCTCGACGGCGCTTTCCTCGCCGTCGCGCCTGCCACTGGTGAGCAGACGAGCATTGACGAAGACATCCACAACGGCCCGTTCATCACCAGTGAGTAGGCTGAGCGGCACTCGCCTGCGAGTCGGCTCCTGCTCCCCTTCGACCGCTGCCAGTTTCAGCAGCATCGGTAGGGCGGCATCCCCTTGGCCGCGCCGGGTCAGCTCGTCGAGCAGCGAGTCGGCTCGGCGGCGCAGCGCGCCCACCACCCCGCCGACCGCGTCGTAGTCGGCTCTGGTGATCAGCCCTTCAGGGCCGGCCCGAACGTAGAGCTCACGCAAGGTGTAAGCGAGCAACGACAGGGCGTCCCCGCCGGTAGTCTCTTCCGCGATGCGCTCGACAAGGCCCGGCGCGAATTCCACTCCGGCCCGCCGCGCAGGACGGGCGATGACTTCGGGAAGTCGAGCCCGGCTGAGCGGCTCGACGACGAGGGGGTCATCGACCGCTTCGGACAACCCTGTCCGGTCGGGGTCCGTAGTCAAGAACTCGGAGCGCACGGTTGCCACGACCCATAGGGGACTCTCATCACCCAAGGCACCGGACAAGAGACGGAGGAAGGAGTGCTGTTCCTCGATGCCGCTGCGGGTCAGCAGCTCTTCGGCCTGGTCGGCAACCACCATCACATCACGCCGCTCACCGTCGACCTGACTGAGTTCGGTTGCCAGCTCCACGAGTGCCGCAGAACCTTGGAGCAACATCCCCTCCACATCGGCGAGGGGGCGTGGGATGCCGTGGTCGACGAGCGCCTGCACAAGACTGCGTGCGAGATTTCGAGTGGGGCGCCTACCAGGCAGGATCGAAGGCAACACCTCCCACCGGCGGGTCTGGTGGCGAAGGCGGGGCAGCAGACCTGCGTGCAGTAGGGAGGACTTACCGCTGCCAGAAGGGCCGACGATCGCCACGAATCGTCCGCCGCCGTGTTGCAAGGTGGGCTGCACGAGCTCCAGAAGCCGATCGATCTCCTGATCGCGGCCAAAGAACACGGCGGCGTCCTCGGGCGTGAAAGGTTCCAATCCCGGATACGGGGAGCGTGCGGGATCCCACGTGAAGGAGCTGGACGACTCGAGCCCGGCGAGGCGCAAGCCGGCCAGGAGCCGATCGAGGGCGGGCGGCCCCTCAGCGAGGTCCAGCCACTGCACATCGTCGAGAAGTCCCAGTCGCGCGGTGTCATCGATGCGGATCGGAAAGACAGGTCTGCCCAATGAGCGGGCCAGACTCAGCTCAGCGAAGCACCAACGCGACGCGATCGAGGCCGCGCTCGCCAGGTAGACCACCCCGTCCGTCTTCCGGAGCTGGACGTACAGCTCACGTTCCCAAGAGCGGCCGGCCGGAATACCCTGATCAGGGTCGAAATCGAGGAACAGACTGGCGAAACCCTCGGCTCTGAGCCGACCGGCGATCCGCTCTGCCACTGCACGGTCCTGGCTGCTGTGGCTGATGAACAGCGAGGCCATCCCTCAGCCCTCCCAAGGAGGATCGAATTTAGTCGCACGAGTTGTTGGGCAGATTATGTGGCAGATACCAGATGGAGCCGCTGCTAGGTTCCGTCGGTTCGGCGAGAATCATCTGGTCCAGCGAGAACGTGTGGGTGTGCTTGCCACTGTGTTCGTCATGTCGGTGTGTGTAGCTACAGTTGTACGTCTTCGCGAGCTTCTTCTCCCCGTCTCCTAAGCCATTCCAGGTACATTCGAAGCGATCGGGAGCCACCAGGTACTTCCATCCTTGCTCGTTCGGGGGAAGGGACCTGGGGTCGTCATTGGCGGCGGCCAGCATGTCGTGCAACAGAGTTGGGGCGACGTTGGCACCCGTGCACTTGTAGTCGTCGACTGGCTTATTGGTCGTCTCGTCTTTGTCAATGTACAGGCACTTTAGAGCGTTCGGTGGGCGGTAGTTATCCGCAAATTCCGCGAACGAATTATTCTTATGGGACTTACGGCGCTTCGCGTCGGCGTCTTGCGCACTCATCACGACGAGTACAGCCCCCAGGGAGGCGACCAGCGAGAGGATGAGGAGCAAATTTCGGAGGGTTGCTAGGTTCCGGAGCACGAACAGCCTCTTTTGACTTGGCAGGACTGAAGCGGAAGATTCGATGTGGCGCGATGAAAATACTGCGGACTTGTCTTCGGGTCAAGGGAAGTAAGGTGTGTGAATTGCCTTGCAATTGGGCAGATAGTGACAGGTGGAGAGTGAAGTCATGTGCAATGTATCGAGGGGCTATTGTGTCGAAAATGGGTGCCATTACTTGAAGGCTGTTTTCGTCGGTCCCATGCATTCCAGTTTCCGTACCTGTGTTGCCGTACCGGCGTGATCGCTGGAAGCTCGGCCTATGGGGGACGGGCGGAGATTTACCACGCGGCAACCCGTGCGGCGGCGCTGGAGGCGGCCCAGCGTGCCGAGAAGGGCCGCGGGACTGCTCCTGCCGAAAGTCCATCTGTGCACTTCATGCGGCATGTTGGTATTCGAGGAGGACTCCGCCGAGGTGGTCTCTCCGGCGTACCTTCAGCCTGGTGATCTGTGCGTGGGGGAGCGATTCGGGGGCGGCGTGCAGGGGTGCTGCCTGGACGCTCCTGAGCTGCATGGACGTCATTTACGGCAGGCGCAAGACGGCGGAGCAGTCTTCCCCGGCAGGCCGGAACCTTCGCCGCCCGCTGTGACATCACCGCACCCCTTCGGGGCGATTCCGAGATGACGGACGTCGCGGCAGGTTGCGTCTCGCGACCGTGTGGATGAGGGGTTCCGTGCGGGTTGAGGTCCAGTGTGGTCGATCCATGACCTGATTGGTGCACTGCTCCAAGTTGGCGCAGTGCTCCAAATGCGTCACACTTGGGGCATGCCAACACGCGCACGCCGGAGTCAGCGGCGTAACCAGGTGCTCTCTCGGGAGCAGATCATCGACACCGCGATCGACCTGCTCGATACAGGTGGCGAGAGCGCGCTGACCGTCCGGGCGATGACTGATCGCCTGGCCACCGGATCGGGGGCGATCTACTACCACGTAGGCAACCGGGATGAGCTGCTGGACACGGCGACGGAAACCGTCATCACCGCCGCTCTGGACACCAAACCCACCAAGCCCACCAGGGCCGCGGCCCCGCCCGAGGACGAGGTCCGCGTCGTCGCACTGGCTTTGTTCGACGCGATCGCCGAACACCAGTGGCTCGCCACACGGCTGACCCTCCAGATCATCCGCAACCCCGTCGGCCCGGTGACGGTGGGGATCTTCGAAAAGCTCGGTCGGCAGGTGGGCGCCCTGGGCGTACCTCAAGCTCGATGGTTCGACGCGGCCTCGACGCTCGTGCACTACATCCTCGGGGCCGTCAGCCAGAACGCCCGCATCGAGGGGGACACCTCAGGGGGCGACCCGGACGCGGATCGCGAGGAATTCTTCGGCGCGGCCTCGGCCGCGTGGCAGGAACTCAACCCCGACGACTACCCGTTCATGCACGCCATCGCCGGCCAGATGAGAGAGCACGACGACCGCGAGCAGTTCCTCACCGGCATCGCTGTCGTCCTCAACGGCCTCACTCACCTGCGCTGACTCGCCGCATCCGGCCGGGGCAACCCCGCTCATGCGTTTCGGAAGGGAAACTCTCATGCATGACGTAGTAATCGCGGGCGGCGGCCCGGTCGGCCTGTTCCTCGCCGGCGAACTGGCCCTGTCCGGCTGCTCGGTCCTGGTCCTTGAGCGGGATCAGGAACTCACCTCGCCACTGAAGGCACTCCCGCTCGGGATGCGGGGCCTGACCGCCGGATCGGCCGAAACGTTCTACCGCCGCGGACTGCTCGAAGCGATGATCGATGCCTCGGGCGCGGACGAGAAGGAGGTCGGCGCCGACCCTGACGCGAACGAGGCACCCGCTCCCCGCGATGTGTCCCATTTCGCGGGCATGGGCCTGGACGCGGCCGGCATCGACGCATCCGCTCTCCCGTTCCGGCTGCCCAGCCCGGCGATGGAAGGCTTCATGACGAGCCTGGAAGCGGTCACGACGGTGCTGGCCCAACGGGCCGCCTCCCTCGGCGTCGAGATCATCCGGGATGTTGCCGTCACCGCTGTGGCGCAGGACGACGAGGGCGTCACCGCCACGGCGGGCGGTCATGAGTACCGGGGGCGCTGGCTGGTGGGCTGCGACGGCGGGCGCAGTACAGTACGCGGGCTCATGGGATTTGACTTCGTCGGCACCGACCCGCTGTTCACCGGCTACGTCGCCGAGGTCGCCTTCGCCGACCCCGAGCAGCTGTCCATGGGCTTCAACCTGACACCGACCGGCATGTACCTGCGCACGCCCTTCGAGGGGCACCTGGGCATGATGGACTTCGACGGCGGTACGTTCGACCGCTCTCAGCCGCTGAACCGCGAGCACCTCCAGGCGGTCCTGCGCCGCATATCCGGCACTGACGTGACGCTGACCGGTGTCCAGCTCGCCGCCAGCTTCACCGATCGTGCGATGCAGGTGACCAGCTACCGCAAGGGCCGCGTCCTGCTGGCCGGCGACGCCGCGCACATCCACTCACCGCTCGGCGGCCAGGGCCTCAACCTCGGCATCGGCGACGCCGTGAACCTCGGCTGGAAGCTCGCCGCGACCGTGCACGGCACCGCTCCGGACGGCCTCCTCGACACCTACACCGACGAGCGCCACCCCGTCGGCGCCTCGGTGCTCGACTGGTCGCGCGCCCAGGTGGCGACCATGAAGCCGGGCCCCAACGCCCCCGCCCTGCGCCAACTGGTCCTCGACCTGATGAGCACCCCCGACGGGGTGACCCAGGCCTATCGAAAGACATCGGGACTGTTCACCCGCTACGACCTGGGCAGCGAGCAGCCGCTCGTCGGCCGCACCGCCCCGGACTTCCGCTTCACCGACGGCCCCCGCCTCGGCGACCTGCTGCACCAGGGCCAGGGCGTGGTGCTGGACTTCAGCGCCGACCGCGTGCTGCAGAACGTGGCCAAGGGCTGGGAGGGCCGGGTCCGGTACGCGGCCGGCCCGGCGTGCAACGACCTCGGATTCACCGCCCTGTTCATCCGTCCGGACGGCATCGTGGCATGGGCAGACAGCCAGGCCGACCCCGAGGCGTTCCGGCAGGCGGCGATCCGCTGGCTCGGCCACCCGGAGAAGTAACACCACCCCGTAGGCGCCGCAGCGGCACGGTGTCCACGGGGAAGAAGGCCATCACCAGCACATCAAAGCCGCGTCCAGGAATGAAACAACAGGAGAGAAGGACCTCTTAATGAGGTGGGTCTGACAGCTGGCTGGCCGTGCCGGTGTGCTGGAGTACGAGGATGGCCACATCATCGTCGTTGGCCGCCGTGGCGCCTGCCGAGCGGAGCAGCCGGTCGCAGATCACCTCGGGGGTGCCTGTCGCGCTGCCTTTCAGCGTCCGTACCAGGGATGCGATTCTGTCGTCCAGTTCCTCGTCGCAGTGTTCGACCAGGCCGTCGGTGTAGAGGACCGCCGTGGAGCCCGGGGCGAAGGCGATCGAGCCGGACGCGTGCATCCAGCCGCCCGTGCCCAAGGGCGGTCCCGTGGGTTCATCGGCGCGCAGGACCGAACCGCTCTGGTCAAGGACCAGGATGGGCAGGTGGTCGGCCGAGGCGTACACCAGGCGGTCCTCGTGGGGGTCGTGGACGGCGTACACGCAAGTCGCGATCTGGTTGGCGTCGATCTCCGTGACCAGAGCGTCCAGGAGTTGCAGGACCTCGTGCGGGCGCAGGTCCAGGCGGGCGTAGGCCCTGACCGCCGTACGGAGCTGGCCCATGACCGCTGCCGCCCGTACGCCGTGGCCCATGACGTCGCCGATGACCACACCCGTGCGGCCGTTGCCGAGGGAGACCACGTCGTACCAGTCTCCGCCGACCGCGGCTTCCGTGCCGCCCGGTTGGTACGTGGCGGCGATGCGCAGGCCGTCCGGCTGCATCAACTCCTGGGGGAGCAGGGACCGCTGCAGGGTGATGGCCGTCTCACGCTGGCGGCGTTCGCCGGCGCGAAGGCGTTCGGCAGCTTCGGCGTGGTCGGTGACGTCGGTCGCGAAAACCATCACTCCGTCGCCGCCTTCGGCCACCGGGGTGCAGGTGACGGCGTACGACCGGCCGCTCGGCGCCTCGCGGGACTTGACCGTGCGCGGCTGGCCGCTGTGCAGGACCTGGTCCAGGAGCGGCAGCAGGCTTAGTTCGTCCAGCTCAGGGAGCGCCTCACGGGCCGGTTCGCCCAGAGGCCGTTGGCCGAAGGCCCTCACGTAGGCGTCGTTGACGTATGCGAGACGGTGCTCCGGGCCGTGGACGAGGGCGACGAGAGCCGGCACACGGTCGAGGACTGAGGCATCTGCCGGGGGAGGGCCGTACTCCAGGCGTTGCTTGAGGCTTGCCAGGGACTGCTCGACATCCACGACCGGTCCGAGTGCGTGATGGATGGCGTCCTCGGTGCTGCGGACCGTGTCGCGCAGGCGCGCATCGGCGGCGTCGTCCGTGCCCACACGATCGTCCCTGCGCCCGCGCCGAAATGGACCGGTCAGGCGGTGCCGGATCGTGGTGTGGTCCGAGCTGTCATTCATCGCGCCCCGCCTTCCCACTGGTCGTCAAAGATCCCCAAGGAATTGAACTCCGCCCACATGGGCCCCAGCGTCTTGCGGGCTCTGCTCAGGTGAACGCGTACAGTTGGCGCCTCGACGCCCATCACTGCCCCCGCCCGCTTGGCATCGAGATCCGCCATGCAGCACAGCGCGACAGCTGCACGTTGTTGCTCACTTAAGTGAGCGATCGCCCCGCATACTCGACGATACGCGTCCTTGAGATCCAGGTGTGCTGCCAACTCCGGTGTGGTGGAGGAGAAGTCGCGGCCTTCCAGGGGGAGGGTGCTCGGCAGGTGACGCAGGGCTGCAAGGCATTCACGTACGACGACCGTGGACAGCCACGCATGCCAGTTGTCCACCGGTGGGGCGTGGACGTCCTTCATCCGGCGCCAGCACCGGATGAAGGCTTCCTGTACCGCGTCCTGAGCCACCGCGGAGTTTCCACCGCACACGACAATGCCCTTTGCGAGCATCCTGCGGTACGACGCCCGGTACAGCTGGTCGAAGGCGGGCCCGATGTTTTCACTCGACATGCCCAGCGCTTCTCACCCTCTGTACTTGGCTGTCTGCAGGGCTTCCAGTCCGCTGCGCTCCGGACACCTGAATGGTCCACGACAGGCCGTCCTGGTCGACGGAGTGGGCGAATCCCCCCTGCTGGTCGAGGTGTTGGAGTACGGCGGTGATGGTCTTGCGTCTGCCCTGCTCCCGGATCCGGTAGGCATACGCCCGCACCACAGCTGCTGCACTGAAGCAGACCACTGCAGAAGTCCAGGCCCACACAGTGTGCACCGTCTGCTCGCCCTCCTCCGTCGGATGCCAGGAACGCCCCGGCTATCAATAAGAGGGGAGGAGCCGCGAGAACGCTTACAGGAGCGGTGGTGACGGAGCGTCAGGCGGAAGTGCCGTTGGGTGAAGGTCGGCACCCGGACCCCAACCGGCGCGGTGGCAGGCGCAGAGACCCCGCGCGTGAACCCTGCCGCAGGGCGGCGGGTGACCTGCAATCGCTACGGGGCGGGGTGCGGCATCTGTTCGCCGCCCCCCCCGGGGTCTGGCCAAGGGCAAGCTCTACGGCCACATCAAGCCGGTCAAGAGGCGGACACTGCTCCTGGAGTTCTGTCGCCACCCGCGCAGCCTCTACCCGCCCGAGACCCGCTTCGTGATCGTCCGTGACAACTTCCCCCCCGCACCTGAGCAAGAAGGAATGCCGACGGGTCGGCACGTGGCGGCCGCGAACAATGTCGAGATCGCCTACACCCCGACCATCGGCTCCCGGCTCAACCGCATCGCCTGGGTGGCCCGGCTCAACCGCATCGCCTGGGTGGCCCGGTACAGCATCGAGGCGATCACCAGCGCGGCATTCCAGCCCACCTCGCCCGCATTGATGCCCACCTCACCGGCACCCCGTTCACCCGTAGCCCGCATGCGGGCGAGCCACTTCGCAGTACTTCGCCCCCGTCGATCCAGCGATCGACGGGGGCGAAGCCAGCCCCGAAATGGCCAACACGGTCGATCGACTAGGCGACCGGCGCCGAGGCGGTGTTCTTGCTGTCGTCGTCCGACTGCGGGCCGCTCTCCTGGGCGAGTCGTTCCATGCCGCTCGTCGTCTTCAGCGGCTTCTCCTTGATGAAGAGCACCGCGACGAATGCGAGCGCCGCGAACGGAGCCGCAAGCAGGAAGAGGTCGGCGGTTGCCAGACCGTAGGCGTTCTCCACGATCTCCCGCATCGGTGCGGGCAGTTTCGTCATGTCGGGGACGGCGCCCTCGCCGCCGGAGCTGTCGGCGGCAGCACCGCCCGCCGCGCCCACGCTCTTGGAGATCTCCGTAGCCACACGGTTGGCGAGGACGGCGCCCAGGACGCTGGTGCCGATCGTGCCGCCCATGCTGCGGAAGAACGAGAGGACGGAGGTTGCCGCGCCCAGCTCGGAGGCCGGTACGTCATTCTGCGCGGCCAGGACCAGGTTCTGCATCAGCATGCCGACGCCGACGCCGAGCACGGCCATGTAGAGGCTGAGAATTCCGAAGCCGGTGTCGGCGTCAATGGTGGCCAGCAGCCCCAGTCCTGCGGTCATGATGATGGCGCCCGAGACTAGGTAGGCCTTCCACTTGCCGGTCTTGCTGATGATCTGGCCGGCGACGGTGGAGGACACCAGCAGACCCAGGATCATCGGCAGGCTCATCAGGCCTGCCGCCGTGGGGGACTTGCCAAGCGCGATCTGGAAGTACTGCGAGAGGAAGACGGTGCCGCCGAACATGGCCACGCCCACCAGCAGGCTCGCGACGGTCGTCAGCGTGACGGTCCTGTTGCGGAAGATAGCGAGCGGAATGATCGGCTCCGGCACCCGTGACTCCACGAACACCGCTGCCACCAGCAGGAGTACACCCGTTCCGGTGAGCGCCGCGGTCTGCCAGGACGCCCAGTCGAACTGCTGGCCCGCCAGCGAGGTCCAGATCAGCAGCGCGCAGACGCCGGCGACGATCAGGAAGGCACCCAGGAAGTCGATCTTCACTTCGCGGCGTACGGTCGGGAGTTGGAGCGTGCGCTGCAGGATCAGGATGGCCAGCAGCGCGAACGGCACGCCGATGAAGAAGCACCAGCGCCAGCCCAGCCAGGAGGTGTCCACCAGGATGCCTCCGACCAGCGGTCCTGCCACCGTACCCACGGCGAACACGGCGCCGAAGATTCCCGCGTACTTGCCGAGCCTACGCGGCGGGATGACGGCCGCCATGACGACCTGCGCCAGTGCGGTCAGGCCGCCGGCGCCGATGCCCTGCACGACGCGGCTGAAGATGAGCAGCCCCACGCCCTGCGAGAACCCGGCGAGCAGGGAGCCGACGATGAACATGGCCAGGGACAGCTGCAGGAGAAGCTTCTTGTTGTAGAGGTCGGAGAGCTTGCCCCACAGGGGGACGGTCGCCGTCATGGCGAGCAGCTCGGAGGTGACGACCCAGGTGTAGGAGGACTGGCTGGCGCCGAGGTCGGCGATGATGCGCGGGAGTGCGTTGGCCACGACCGTGCCGGCGAGGATGGCCACGAACATGCCGGCCATCAGCCCGGACATGGCCTGGAGTATCTGCTTGTTGCTCATGGAAGTGGACGCCTGTTCGGGCGCCTCTGCTGTGCTCAAGATTTCCCTCTTACAAGTCGATCCGCGGATCGGGCAGAAACAAAACTCAGGAGTGACGCGGTTCAGGAGTGACGCGGGCTCAGGAGTCCGCCGCGGGGGCGGTCAGGCCCATGGCCAGGTGGGCGAACGTGAGGCGGAAGACGTCGACGAAGGCGGCGTCCGCCGCCCGCCCGCACCAGTCCTCGATGGCGACCCGGACCGCGGTCGTGGAGGCGGCGGCGACCAGTTTGGGGTAGAGCCCGACCGTCTGGCCCGGCACGGCTCCCAGCCGTTCGGCGACGGCCTGCGCAAGCTCCGACTCCTCGGCCATGTGGGCGCCCAGGCCGCGGACGAGGAGGTGCGGCGAGCGCTGGAAGACCTTGGCCCGCAGGCTCCAGATCTCGTGGCGCTCCTCGATGTCCACCAACTCCGCGGCGAACGCCTCCCGCAGCACGTCGAGGACGGGCAGGTCGGCGGGCGCCTGGCGCACGGTACGCCGGATCCGTTCGCCGACCTCCTCGTCGATCATGAGGAAGGCGTCGTCGTGGCTGTCGAAGTAGTTGAAGAAGGTGCGCGGTGAGACTCCCGCCGCGCTGCTGATCGCCTCGACGGTCACGTTCTCCGCCCCGTGCTCGGCGGCCAGCCGCACCGCGGCGTCGGACAAAGCCGCCCGGGTGGCCCGCTTCTTGCGCTCGCGGAGTCCGGGCACAGCGTCTTTGCTCGTCACATCTTGCAGACTACGCAAAGATGCAGAGCATGCAAAATTGTCATTCTCCGGCTGCGGTATCCCATGTCGCTCTAAAAGTCATCGGCGCTGGTCAAGCGACATAGCGATACTCGTTGATCAGGCCGCCGAGGGTTCGGTTGCGCAGTACTCTGCGGCTGTCAGGGCCCTGCGCGGCGGCGGGATGTTCACGGGGGCCGGGTGGCAGTTGGTTGCGGGCTGGCGGCGAGGGGCGCTATGGCACCCGTGCCACGCCGACCCATCCGGCCCGGATGGTCAACGTGCCGGGCATGGCCGCGTCCGGCTTCCACTCCGGCCAGGGAACGAAGCCGGGGTCGACCAGTTCAAGACCGTCAAAGAGTGAGACCGTCTGCTCGGGGCTGCGCAGAATGTAGGGGATCGCGCCGGAGTTGTTGTACTCCTCCTGCACGCTGCGGTGCAGTTCATCGTCGGCATCGGAATGACTCAGCGAGGCGTAGCTGCCGGAAGGAAGGCCCGCCACCAGGCCGCGCACCAACGCCAGTACGTCTTCCCAGGGGTCTATGTGACCCAGCACATCATTGATCACAAGACCGATGGGCTGAGACATGTCGAGCGTTTTCGCAGCGCTTTGAAGAATTTCGTCGGTGTCGCGCATGTCCGCCAGCACGTAATCGGTGGCGCCTTCGGGCGTGCTTCGCAGAAGCGTGTCGACATGCATCAGGACGATCGGGTCGTGGTCTATGTAGACCACCCGGCTGTCCCGCGCTATGCGCTGGGCGATCTCGTGGGTGTTGTTGGCCGTGGGCAGCCCGGCACCCACGTCGAGGAACTGTTTGATACCTGCCCGCGCCATCCAGCTCACCGAGCGACGCAGTACATCGCGTGACTCCCGGGCCATCGGGACGATCAGGGGGAACTTCTCCTTGTAGGCGTCACCGGCCCGTTGGTCAGATTCGTAGTGGTCCTTGCCGCCCAGCCAGTAGTTCCATACGCGCGCGCTGTGCGGAAGGAAGGTGTCTATGTGAGGGATGTCTGCCGGCTCACTGCTCATTGGAGTGCCTCTCTCTTGGTCAGGTCTCCATTGGCCAGGGTGGGGACAGGGACAGCGATACGGTCCAGTCTTCCGAGGCAGCTGTCACCGCGTGCGCCCGGGCGCAACATTGGCATTGCCGGACAGACTTGCACAGGGTGCTACATCAACGCCCCTGCCCCGGTGAATATGTCGCTGGTCCGGGGGAGGGGGGGCTGTGAGCCTGGGAGTTCGCGGCCTCGTCGTCGCACTGGGCAGTGGCGCATCCCAGGGCCTCGGCCATCAGTGGGCCCCGGGCGCTGGTCGGACGGGTAGTCGGACGGGTAGTCGACGCCAGGGGTTCCTCGGGGAACACATAGTTCGGCTCCACCGGAATGGTGAACGACATGTCGAGCTCGCGATCGATCCCGGCGCCACCCGACATCACCTCGGGGGCATCCGATTCCCGTACGCCCCCGCCCCGGTGGTCCGTGATTTCCCACAACGCCCGCTGTGACTTGCCTCGTGGCGCCGCAGCCGCCCCCGTCTGACGGCGCTGACCTGCGATGTACTGGATCAACGCCTGTCGCCGACTTGCTCGCTCTGGCGGCTCTGGCGGCTCTGGCGGCTTTGGCGGTGGAGCGTTGCGTTCTTGCGCCACCGGTCGGCCCGTGGTGCCGGTTCACCTGCACAGGGTGTCGTTCAGCTGGATCTGTTCTGCTTTGCTCAGTTCGAGCTCTGCTGCTTTGGCCGAGTCGTGGATCGATGCCGGACGGCTGGCGCCCGGCACTGGGATCATCGCCGGGGAACGCGTCAGGAGCCAGGCCAGGGCGACCTGTTGCGGGCTGACACCGTGCTCGGCCGCGATGTGGTGGAAGGCGGTCCTTGCAGGGGTCGGTTTAGCGCTTGCTGGGGTCGGTTCAGAGGGGGCATCGAGGGAGCTTGGGGAGATGCCGCCCAGGGGGCTCCAGGGCAGGAAGGCCAGGCCCAGTTCGGTGCTCAGCCGCAGCTGGGGCTCGCTGTCGCGGACCGCGGGCGAGTACTGGTTCTGTACGGAGACCAGGCCGTCTCCGAGGATGGTGTGGGCCTCGTGGATCTGGCGCGTGGTGACGTTGGAGATCCCGGCGGATCGTATGGTGCCGGCGTCGAGCAGCTCGCGCAGCGCGCCCACGGAATCTGCCCAGGGCACGGCGGGGTCCGGCTTGTGCAGCTGGTAGAGGCCGATTGCCTCAACGCCCAGGCGCTTGAGGGAAGCTTCCGCGGCGTGCTTGAGGTGGGAGGGGGTGGCGGTGACGGTCCAGCTGCCGTCGCCGGGGCGGCCCCGGCCGCCCTTGGTGGCGATGAGCAGGTGGGAAGTGTCGCGCCCGTAGCGTGTCAGGGCGCGGGCGATGAGTCTTTCGTTGTGGCCTGCTTCGCCGGCGTGCCAGTAGTAGCTGTCGGCCGTGTCGATGAGCGTGACCCCGGCGTCCAGGGCCGCGTGGATGGTGGCGATCGCCTGCTGTTCGTCCGGGCGGTGTTCGATGGACAGCGGCATGGCGCCCAGGCCGATGGCGCTGACGGAGGTGTCTGCGATGGTGCGGAAGCGCATGGTGTCTCCGTCTCAGGCGGTGAGGGCGCTCGGGGCGTCGAGGGCTTCGGCGATGGCGCCGGGAAGCCAGTCGGTGGTGTGGGAAAAGGAGAAGGCCAGCTCTTTCGCGCGGGCGTTGCTCATGGCGTAATGGCGGTCGAAGGAGAAGGGCGAGGCCGGCTGGCCCGCGTCGACGCTGCGGTAGACGGCCCTGCCGCCGGTCTGTGCGGCGATCACTGCGCTCAGGCCCCGGGCATCGAGCGGACCGTCGGAGCAGGCGTTGAGCGGGCCGGTGAAGTCGGTGGCGGTGGCCGCCCACAGCAGAAGCTCCGCCAGCTCCTTGTAGTGGATGAAGACCGTGGGCAGCGCCTCTGCGTGCACAGTGATCGGCGTGCCCTGGCTGATGCGCTCGATGTAGTGCTGCAGACGGCCGGTGAACTCCCGGGCACCGCCGCCGAGAACGTGGGCGCTGCGCACAGCGGCGAAATCGAATGCGTGGTGCTGCGTGAGGACGGCCTCTGCCTGGCGCTTGCCCTCGGCGTAATGCGTCTCCAGGTAGACCTTGTCGTGCCAGGGCAGGTCCTTTCGCACCAGCCACGTGGAGGGATCCACTGTCTGCTCGGGCACCGGTGTCCCGGGTGGGACGACAGTCAGTGCGGCCGTTGCGGGGTCGTAGACCTCGATCGTGGAGGTCATGATGTAGCGCTGGGTACGGCCGCTGAAGACGCGGGCTGCGATGGCGGCCTGCAGCGGGGTGTAGCAGACCTGATCCACGACCGCGTCGAAGGTGCGGGAGCCCAGGGCGGCGATCAGTGCGGCCTCGTCGTCCCGGTTGGCGACGAGGTGCTCGACCCCTGCCGGCGGCGGGTTGGAGCCGCGGTTGACAACAGTGACCCGGTGGCCTTCCGCCTGCAGGCGCTGCACCAGGAGCTTGCCGAAGTAGCGGCTTCCGCCGATAACGCAGATCTTCTTCATGCCTTCATCCTGACCACCTAGAGTCATCAGCAGAAGTGCCTACTTACTGGCTACGTATGAAGGAAAACTGTTGATCGACGTGCAGCGCCTGCGGGTCCTGCGGGCTGTGGCCGAACACGGCAGCTTCAACCAGGCGGCGGCGGCCCTCCACCTCACTCCCTCGGCCGTCTCCCAGCACGTGGCTGCCCTTGAGCGCAGCCTCGGCGCTCAGGTCGTCGCGCGCAGCAGCCGCGGAGCCACCCTCACCCCGGCCGGCCGGATCATGGTCGGCGCTGCCGAGTCGGTCGCCGCTGAGCTCGTACATGCCAGGCAGCAGGTCGAGCAACTCGGCAGCGGTCGCACCCAGATCACCATCGCCACCTTCACCAGCGGAGGCAGGCTCCTGCTGCCCGGCGCACTGGCCCGCCTCACCACCGCCCACCCGGACACCGCGGTACACATCAGGGAAGCCGAACCCGAGGACAGCCTGCCGCTGGTCCGGCAGGGGAGCGTGGACGCCGCACTCGCCTACCACTTCGACGGCCCACTGCCCGGTCAGCCCGGAGCGGGCTCCCGCCCTGCGTGGACGGCACTCATGGAAGACCCTCTGCATGTCGTCCTGCCCGACGCCCACCGTCTGGCCGACCGCGAGTCGCTGGAGATCGCTGAACTGGCAGCAGAGCCCTGGGTCCTCGGCTGCCTCAAGACCGAGGCGTACCTGCGCCGCTACGCGGATCGTGCGGGCTTCGACCTGAAGGTGCGCTGCACGACGACCGACTACTTCTTCGCCCGCTCGCTCGTCGCCGCGCGCATGGGAGTCTCGCTGATCCCCTCCATCGCGCAAACCCCGCGGATAGTAGGAGTACGCACCATCCCGATCGCACCGCCGACACCGACCCGACACATCGGCGCCGCCACAATCCTCCGCCGCAACCATCCCCAAGTCACGACATTGATTCAGGCTCTCCGGGAACAAGTAGGAGCGCTGGATGAAACCTGATCCACAGAGCACGACCTGATCTCAGTCATCCGCACCTTTGCCGACCCGCTTTGATGCGCGTGCCCGGGAGATTCCCATCTCTTCGGCGACGTGCGCGATTGGCCGTGTACGACATCGTTCGACCAAACGTCGGCGGCATTCCGTCGCGGTCCTCGTCGACGGCTGTTCCGTATGGTCGTGGACTTTTCGAGCGGTCTCCCGGAGTCTGTTCGCGTGGACTCGCCGCTGACCACCTATCTGCTGCCTGCCGTCCTCGCCGTGATCATGTTCGGTCTCGGACTCGGCCTGTCCGTGGCCGACTTCCGCAGGATCGCGGCGTATCCGCGTCCTGTGGCCGTCGCGCTTGTCTGTCAGCTGGTGCTGCTGCCCGCCGCCTGTCTGGGCCTGGTGCTGGCCTTCGACCTGGCGCCCGCGCTGGCTGTCGGGATGATGCTGCTCGCGGCCTCTCCCGGGGGCACGATGGCCAATGTCTTCAGTCATCTCTTCGGCGGCGACGTCGCCCTCAACGTCACGCTGACCGCCATCAATTCGGTCATCGCCGTCGTCACGCTGCCGATCATCGTGAATCTCTCCCTCGACCACTTCATGACCGGCACGGACGAGGCGCTGGGACTGCGCTTCGACAAGACACTGCAGGTCTTCCTCGTCGTGCTGGTGCCGGTCGCGTCGGGGATGCTGGTCCGACACCGCCGTCCGGACTTCGCGGAGCGCTCCACGCGGGTGGTCAAGGTGACGGCGGTTGCCGCGCTCGTCGGCGTCATCATCGCCGCGCTCGTGGCCGAGCGGGAGAACGTGCTCGGCTATCTCGCCGACGTCGGCCTCGTGGTCTTCCTCTTCGGCGCGGTCTCCCTCACCATCGGCTACGGCGCGACCCGGCTGGCCCGCGGCGACCACCGGCAGTCCGTCGCCACCTGCTTCGAGATCGGCATGCACAACACCACGCTGTCGATGGCGATCGCCCTCAGCCCCTCGCTCCTTGACAGCACCCGGATGGCCATCCCCTCGGCGGTGTACGCGGTGGTCATGTTCGTCATGGCCCTGACCGCCGGCTTCCTGCTGCGCCGCATCGCCCCGACCGGGACTGCCGCAGTCAGCGGGGGAGCACCTCCGGTGTCCACCTCCGAGAGCCGGACACCCAGCGGGCGGGTGGGCCCGCGGTGGCCAAGGAGGCGGCCCGCCGCCGGTCGGGAGAAGCTGTGACGTCAGCGTTCGTGTCCGTGGACGCCGCCGCCCTGGTTCCGGACGCTGAGCTCAGCGGCACACGGCGGCCGCGAGCGCGCCCCAGTCGGTGAGATCACCACAGGACCGGGAGCCGTTCGGGAACCCGCTTGATGTTGCCTGTGCGCCAGGACAGTTGGTCGACCGGCAGCGCGAGCCGTAGCTGTGGCAGGCGCTGCAGGAGGACGGTGAGGGCTTCGGCGGCGTGTACGCGGGAGATCGCGGAGGCGGGGCAGAAGTGGCGACCGGCTCCGAACGACAGGTGGGCGTTGGGGGTGCGGTCGGGGTCGAACCGCTCGGGGTCGGTGAACTGCCGCGGGTCGAAGTTCGCGCCCTCCACACAGACCAGGACCAGCTCTCCGGCCCGTACCAGCACGTCACCGACCTGGACGTCGCTCTGGGCGATCCGGGGCAGTCCGTCGCCGATGGACAGGGTGAAGCGCATCAGCTCCTCCACTGCCCGCGGCATCGCCTGCGGGTGTTCTCGCAGGTAATCCATCGCCTCCGGGTGCCGGACCAGGGTGAGTACGGCGTGCAGCAGGAACACGTAGGTGCTCATGGCGCCGGCTCCGAACAGAGAGGTGACCGTGGCAGCCAGCATCTCGTCGGTGAGGTCGCCGCCGTCGCGCCCGGGATCGTCCCGCAGCTCGCACAGCCGCTTGATGAGGCCGCGTTGGGCTACCCGGTCGGCGCGTACGTGTCGCAGGACGAAGGCGTAGTCCTTGTCCCAGTTGGCGGTGCAGCCCTCGAAAACAACGGGGCTGGTGACGAAGCCGAGGTCGAGGCCCGACATCAGGCGCAGCCCGTCCTGGTAGGGCAGGCCGAGAACCTCGCAGACCAGGGCGGCGGAGTACGGCTCGGCGAATCGCTCGCGCAGATCCGCCGGCGGCCCCTCCTCGACCATGGCATCGACCAGTTCGTTCGCACGCTGGGCCATCCACTGGGCGGATGCGGGTCCGGTCCGGGGCCCGAAGGCACGCAGTACCTCTTGGTGGAGCCCGGCGCTGTTGACGTTTCCCATGGTGTTGACGACCTCGGCGGGGATCGTCAGGGCGTACTGGCGCGGCACGCCGGGGGACGCGGTGTCGCGCAGGCTGAAGCGTTCGTCTTCCAGGACCTGTCGGGCCAACGCGTAGCTGGTGACCAGCCAGGCGTCGTCGCCGGTGAGGGTCTGGATTCGGGCGACGGGGCTGTCCTGGCGCAGTTGCGCGCACTCGGCGGGCACGGTGTCACCTCGCCGGGACAGCGGCCACTGCACCGGTGCGTAGGGGACTTCCGCGGAGGGGACTTCGCTGGCTTCGGCGGCGGATGTCGTGGACGGGGTGGATGTCACGGCAGTCTGCTTTCTTCCAGGGCTTTTCGGCCCAGTGGGGGGGGAGGGGGATCAGTCGCGGCAGACGACGATGGAGTAGCCCTGTTCGTCGGCCGGGCGCAGCAGCCCTGTGGGGCGATCGGAGAACAGCAGTCGGCCCAGTGCCAGAACGGTGTGGTAGCAGTGGACGGACGAGGCGACGCCCAGGATGCGGGGAGTGTCGAGGAAGAACGGCAACTCGGCGTCGATGTACTCCAGTGCCGCCTGGACCTGCGCGGGAGAAGGCAGCGCGCCGGCCTCCAGCCGTTGGACGAGGAACTGGTGGGCCATGCCGTCCCGGACGGACCGCAGCTCCATGTCGGTCCGCAGCGCGGACCCGGCCCGTGCCCGCACCTGCTGGTATCCGGGCTGCTCCAGAAAAGAGGACAGCGGCCGCACCCGCACCCGCACAGCGGCCGGACCGATGTCCTCCAGGGCGCCCTCGATGCGGCGGCGGACCCCGCGGAGCTGCTTGGCGGCACTCCGGCGTGCGGCCGAGCGCTCGTACCCGAAAGCCTCCAGTGCCGCCTCCAGGGCGACGTCGGCGTGCACCACATCCACGACGGTGAACCGGTCCGCCGCCCATGCCAGCGCCCTGGCCAGACGCTGACGGTTGAAGTAGCTGTTTCCCGTGCTCACCCCGAACAACGCGTGGTCCCCGCGCCGGAGAATACTTTCGCTGCGCGGCCCGAGGGGCAGAACATCCAGTGTGAGCCCGGTCAGGGGCGGTCCGCTGGGGGACACCATGGCTCCTCGCTGTCACCTACGAATATGCGAGGCGAACATGCCCACGGTGAGTGACAAGGATGCCGTCAATACCCCTATGGTGTGACGTTGGGTAATCGTACGGCTGCGCTCAGGAGTCGGTGCGGCGCTGACTTGTAGACCCGTGGGCCGGAACGGGGTCGGGGCCGTCGCGGGACCGTCGTGCATCACCCCCGTAACAGAATGATCAGCTTCCTTGTGCGGGCCGCGTCCATGCCCGTGAAGTGGGCTGATGCACCTTCCGACAGCAGGCGGTCCGTTCTTCCGTCACCTGCGCATATGGCACGCCGTGCTGGCCTCCCTCGTAGTGGTGGCGGTGGTGGCGGCGTTCCTCGTCCTTCGCCCGTCCGACGGTGTGCGCTCGGTGCCCAACAGCCCCTGCCGACCGGTCGATTCGGCGCGCGAGGACAGGCCCGCGACCCCCGACCTCGACGGGGACGGCTCCGCCGAGCTGGTGTACGAGAGCTCCGACACGGTGCCTGACTTCGACGTGATCGTCGTGCCCGGCTCCGAGCAGGGGCCGGACCACGGCCGCACGACCGTCCTCAGCCGCGACGACCTCGGTGTGCCCGACGACATCCAGACGATCGACGACCAGTGGCGGCCCACGGTCGCCGACCTGGACGAGGACGGCCATGCCGACCTCATCGTCAGCGGCGCCGCCCAGGTGCTGTGGGGAGGCCCCAAGGGTCCGCAGGCCGGCGGACCGCACGGGCGCGTCCCACTGCCGGGCAGCGGATACAGCACCGCGCCGATCGCAGGAGACTTCGACGGGGACGGCCACACCGACCTCGCGGTCTTCAGGTCCTCGGTCAACGGTGAGGAACTGGTCGTCCTCAAGGGACCGTTCAAGCGCTCCGGCTCGCCCGCCCGAACCGTGGAGATCCCCAGCCCGATCAAAGAGAACGCGTCCCCCGTGCTGGTCTCGGGGGACGCGAACGACGACCGTGCCACCGATCTCGCGCTCTACGACTCCCCTTACGATCCGCCCCTGCTCTTCACCGGCGGCGCCCGTACCTCAAGCGGCCTGAGCAAGGAACCCGAGCGACTGCCGGAGGGCGAGAACGTCGTCTTCGGCGACTTCGACGGCGATGGGCGGCAGGACGTCGCCGTCGGCCGGAGCTTCGTCGACAGTTACGACGATGTCGACACACCCCACCGTCGCGGCCAGGTCAGAGTCCGCTACGGGAAGGAGCCGGGGAAGTGGGTCACCGTGGAGGGCGGCGACTTCAAGGAGGGCTTCGGCACCGCGCTCGCCGCCGGGGACTTCAACGGCGATGGCTGCGACGACCTGGCCGTACAGCTCACCAAGAAGAAGGAGACGGGGGACGCGCGGATCGAGGTGCTGCGGGGCGGCTCCGAGCACGGGCTCGGGTCGAAGCCCTGGCGCGCCACCAAGCGCCCCTTGCCGGGCGACGACGGCAACGGCTCGCTCTTCGACGTCCAGGACTGGGACGGCGACGGCCGCGTAGAACTGACCCTTTTCGGCGGGGACAGGTGGTGGATCTCCGACGGCACGGACCGCGACGAGGCATCCTTCCCGAACGACCCCAGCAAGGACCAAGGTTCGTAGGCACATGCTCGTTGTCCCGGGGCAGCTAGCCCCGAGCCGCGTAGCAGTGGCCGTGGGGTGCCCACCGGGCCTGCACTTGTACGGGAGTTCAGGGGGGGCTGATCCTCGGGGGCCTGGTCCTCCTTCCCGGTCGCCTTGTCGGGGACGGGCGAGTCATCAGGGCCCCGCGTGTACCTGGCACGCCCACAGGCTGGGCGTCCGGGGATAGGTGTCGCGCAGGGTGCGTACGGCGCGGTGCAGGGCTTCGGCCGTGCGGGCGACGTCCAGTGTGCCGTCGCCCCTGTTGAGGGTGTCGTACACGCTGAGCGCGACTTCCGCCCCGATCACGTCGTCGACGTGCCACAGGGAGCCGACGACATGGGGGAAGCCGGCCATCTGGAAGGCGCTGACGATGTGGACGGCCTCGTCGGCGAGTTCGGGGCTGGTGCGCAGGGTGTCGCAGGCGGACAGGTAGGCGAGCCGGACCGACGGCAGCCGCAGTCGGGCCAGGTCGCGGACGGTCAGCGGGCGTTCGCTGTGGTCGTGCAGGACGAGCCGGCTGCCGGAGGCGCGTTCCAGGTCGCCCAGGGCGTGGCAGGCGAAGTGGGCGTAGGCGTGGCGGGGCAGGGCAGAGACGACCGCGGAGTGTGTGGCGGAGGCATCCGCGAGCAGCGTGGCTCGGGGGAGCAGTCGGGCCAGGTGGTCGGCCTCGCGGCGTGCGCCGGGGAGCGGCGCCTGTCCGGTGGCCTGCGCGACGCTGACGACGAGGGTTCCGGTGCCCGTCGGGCGGGCGGCGCGTCGGCGGGCGTGGTGCAGGGCGCGCAGGGTGGGCGTGTACGAGGAGACCACCCGGTCCAGGGCGCCCGGAGCGGTGCCCGCGGGCGCCGCCGCGTGCAGCGGCAGCGTGCCAAGGAGGCCGCCGGGCGACCACCACACGCGGGTTGCCGCGGGGAGGCGGTCGAGGACCGGGCCGGTGACCGCCTGCCACAGCCAGGCGAGGGTTTCCCGTACGTCCTGCTGCGCGCGCTGCGACTGTTTGCGGGAGATCCCGGGTGCCTCGATGCGGGTCAGCGCGTCCTGGAAGGTCTGCCGACGTGTCGCCGTCGTCCGTGGATCGAGACCCGGGAGCGGAACGGCGTCGATGGAGTGTTCGGCGACGACCAGGGCGTCGCTGCCGTACGGGGAGACGTTGACCAGGACCACCGGGCCCGCCGCGGCCGTGGCGCGCAGTTCGTCCTCGTCCCAGTCCCGCACCGGACGCAGCAGGCCGAGTTCGGGGTGCTCGGCGCGGATCCGGGCGGTGAGGTCCCGCCACTCGGCGGCCAGCCGCTGCCGTACATCGGCGCGGGCGTCGGCGGGGCCCGACGGTTCCTCCGCCCAGAACCCCTGGCTGCCGGTCGCCGTGTCGAGGGCCTCCCGAAGCTCCTCGAAGCGGTCGGCGAGACCGGGGGCGCTCTCCCGGAGCCGCGTCAGATCGCTGTCGGCGTCGAAGGCGTGAGAGAGGATCACGCCCCTCGCCTGTTCGAGCAGTCCGACCGCGAGCCCGGGCCGGCCGCAGCGCACCGCGCAGGCAGCGGCGGCGGCGCCGAGCCCGACGGTACGGCTCAGCAGGAACTCTTGGTCGTCGCGGACGAGATGGCGGGGCGCGACCGAGCGCAGCAGATCGACCGCCACGACATAGCCGTCCAAGGCGCCGCCCCAGTCACCCAGCTCCGCTCGGACCTCGCCCCAGGACCGGGCCGCGTCCAGGCGCAGGACCGGCGCGCACTGCTCCTCCAGGGCCGCTTCCTTGAACCGCTCGGCCGCTTCGACCAGGGCGGCTTGGCGGCGACGGCGGCGGGGTCCCAGGTCGCGCAGGACGCCGCCGAGGTTCGACAGGCGCTGCGTGCGTGTGGGGTGTCCGGGAGGGGTGGCCTCGACCGCCCGGCGGTACAGTGCGACCACCTCGTCCCGGGCGGCCGACGAGAGCAGGGTGCGGGGGCTCAGGAGCCGGGCGCCCGCTGCCACCGTGAGGGCACCGGGCAGGTAGGGGGAGTTCGGGGGCAGCGCCGAGATCACCGCGTCGGTCAGCTCGCGGGCCTCGCGGGCCTCGTCGATCCGCATCGTCTTCGAGACGCGGATCATCAGGGCGGCGGCGAGGTTGTGGCGGCGCCGGGGCAGCGCCGGGTCCTCCTCCGGGGTGAGGGCGAGCGCCTCCCTCAGGAGCCGTACCGCTTCGTCGAGCCGGGCCACGGGGTCGGGGACACGCTCGAAGCCCGCGATGAGGCTGAGCCCGGTCGAGCTCAGCAGCGCCGCCCGGTGCGCCGAGCCCATGCCGGGCAGTTCGAACACCCGTCGTCGGCACTCCTGGGACTCCCGCAGGTCGTCGCCGTCCTCAGTCAGCAGGTGCCGCAGACTCAACGCGGCGCCGAGGTTGAGCAGCCGCAGTCCGAGCGACCCGTGCCCCTCCCGGGTGAGTGTCGCCGACTCGCGATGAGCCAGCACGGCCTCGTTCAACTCCTCAGGCTTTCCCGAGCGTTGATAGCAGGCGACAAGGACCAGGCCCATGTCGTCCAGCGCTGCGGGACGATCCGGGTGGCCCGGCGGCATGAGCGACTCGGCGTGCCGCAGTTGGCGCAGGGCCTCGTCCAGATCCGCCCCGTTGGCCTTCGGGTCGAGCAGGTAGCGGTTGTACAGGGTCATCGCGGGGGCGATGAGCGGCAGTTGCGGGCCGTCCGCCGCCTCCTCGGAGGCCAGGGAACGGTCATGGAGGTCGAGCGCCCCGTCCAGATCGGCCTGGGAGCCGGTCGCGACGGAACGGGCGCGCAGAGCGTTGCCCAGTGCGTTGCGCAGGGCTCCGGTCTCTCCTGGATTCCTTGGCGCCCGCAGGGCCTCGGTGAACACGGCGATCGCCTCGTCCAGATCCGCCACGCGGCCGGTGTGGTGCGCCCTGAGAACGAGCGCCATCCCCAGGTCGTGGCCCGTCACCGCGGGCTCCTTCGGGTGGCCCGCGACAGCACGGCGGCACACGTCCACCGCCTCGTCGCACTCCTCTGGCGTCGCCCCCTCCACCTGCCGCAACAGGACGAGCGCTGCCCCCAGGACGCTGAGGCAGTGGGGCAGATGGGGGTCGCCGGGCGGCAGTTGGGCCCGTACGTCCCGCGCGATGCCCACGGCCTCGTGCAGGTCCTCGGCATCGTGCGAGTCCAGGTAGCGGTCCAGGAGCCGACGGCCCAGACCGGCGAGAACGAGGGGCCGTTCGGGGGAGTCGGCCGGGATCCGCTTGAGGGCACCGTGGACGAACCGGACCGGATCAGCGTCCGCCAGATCGCCGAACGGCCAGGTCGCCCCCGCGAGGGTCACGATGGCCGCCACGCCTCTGAGCCGGCCCGGGAACCAGGGGTCGTACTCCGGTGTCGCGAGGACGGCGAGGCTGCCGAGCCCGATCACGGTGGCGAGCCGGGCCTCGTGCGAGAGCGGCATGGCGGCCAGCACCACGGCCAGCTCGTGGAGTCGGCGTACGGCCTCGGAGGCGTCCGGCGGAGGGTTGTGCTGCCGCCCCTCGGCCACGATCTCGAACGCGGCGACCTGGGCCGCCCACTCGTGGGGGCCGTCCGCGTCCGCCGGGTCGGGGTGCACGGCGGGATCGTTGGACGCGTAGCTCGCCGCCAACTCCGGAGGTACCAGACCCGGGTCGGCGACCCACACCGGGTAGAGCAGCGTCCCGGACATGCACCCGTGGACGGCGCGGTCATCCCCCGGGTCGGCCATCGCACGGGCGGCGCAGAGCCATCCGGCGGCGTGCCGGGCCTCCATGTCCGTCCTCGTGTCGCAGGTCCGTAGCAGTCCCCGCAGTTCGGCGTCCGCGACTGGACCGAACACCACGTCCGCGTCCACGCTGCCGTCCGCCGTCTCGGCCCGGTCGAGGCGCACACGAACCGCCTGGAGGAACCACTCCCGGTCGTACCTCACGCCTGCGCTCCCCCCAGCCGTCGCCTCCGACGGCGCGTCAACTCATCCTTAACTCTGCCTGATTTACGGCACACTTGGACCATGACTGCATCTCCCGACCTCCCCCCACCCGACCGCAGGGCGGCAGCGGCGCTGTGCGCGCTGCTCGGCTCGCCGGAGGGCCTGCGGCAGCCCGGGGTCCGGGAGACGGCCGAGCGGGCACGGGACTTGCTGCGGTCAGGCGCGGGCTCCGACGAACTCGACGCCTGCTTCCGTGCCCTGGACGTGCTGCTGCGCCAGACCGGGGACGCACGCGGCCTTGTCAACGATGCCCGGGGCGGGGAAGCCCCCGGCATCACGCCCCACATCAAGGTGGCCGTATGCCCGGGACCGGCCCAGTGCACCCGCGTCGCACGGGCCCGCGACCTGCTCCCTGCCCCGCACTGCGCCGTCAACGACACCCGCATGCGCAAGGGCCGACTGGGCCCCGCACAGTGACCCCGCCCGCATGAATCCTCTCCTCGCCACTCTGGGCGGCAAACTCACCGAACGCTGGCTGAACCTGCTGGTCCTCCCCGGCGCCCTCTTCCTCGCCGCTACGGCCGTCGGCACCACCCTGGGACACCGTCACTGGAACGACATCGACCGGCTGCGCACCACCCTGGACGACCTCGCCGCCCGCCCCGCCCTCGACCGCACCGGGACCGCCGCACTCCTGGTCGCCCTCGTCCTGCTCACCGCGACGGCGGCCTCACTCGCCGCGCAGTTCCTCGGCGGCGTGATCGAGCAGTACTGGCTGCGCTTCGCCCGCGATCCGCTGTCGCACGCTCTCGTCGACCGGCGCAGGCGGAAGTGGGGGCGCCGGGAGCAGGAGCTCGACGCGGCCTACCCCGTCACTCGCACCGATACAGAAGACGGCGACGGGGTGCCGACCCCGGCCGCGACCTTTGCACAGATCCAGGCCCTCACCGACGCCCGCAACCGCGTAGCGCTGCGCAGACCCACCCGCCCCACCTGGTACGGCGACCGCATGCAGGCGACGGCAGACCGCGTAGAGGCCGCCTACGGCGTGGACCTCGCCGCTCTCTGGCCCCGCCTGTGGCTGATCCTCCCCGAACCGGCCGTACGCCACATCCAGTCGGCGCACGACTCCTTCAGCGCCGCCGCCCGCCTCGCCGCCTGGGCCGTGGGCTACGCCTTGCTCGCCTGCTGGTGGTGGCCGGCCGCGCTGATGGCTGTCGGCTGCGCAGCGGTCGCCCGCTCCCGCGCCCGCGGCGCCCTGGACGCGCTCGCCGGGCTCATCGAGGCCGCCGTCGACGTCCACGGCAGAGAACTGGCCGGGCGAGTCGGTCTGATGGGGGCGGACTCGGCGGGGCTGCTCGGGCATGAGGCGGGGGACCGGATGTCGGAGCTGTTCAGGAAGGCCGAGTGAGGGCGGTGAGCGCCCAAGCCATGCGCTCACCGCTGGGACTGCGCCCGGAGGTCGCCAAGCGCTGCTCCCCGCAGTAACGCAGGGCCGTCCGTTTCGTATTCTGTGCGGCTGGAGCGGAATCCGGGGACGGGGAGCGGAAGCTGATGGCATTCGGGCGTAGCAGGCGGGACGAGCCTTTTGAGGCGGTGCACTGGGACGAGATCACCCAGTTCACGGTGGGCAGGATGATGCGGCACACGTTCCGTAAGTCGAAGCGGAGCGAGGGCGCGCACGCGGTCCGGTTCATGAGGGCACGCGGGGGTGATGAGTACATGGTCCCCGGCGTCTACATCGTTCCCGAGGAGCCGTCCCGAACGCTCTCGAAGGGTGGTTTCCGGCTCTTTGAGGACGAGGACAGTCGCCAACTGCTGTGTACGGTGCTCCCGGACGGCTCCGACCGCTACCGGGTGGCGGACGCCACCGGACAGGAAATCGGCTCGGTCCGCCGCACTCCGGTCAGCAAGCGGCTCACCCAGCAGGGCCTGTGGATGGAACAACCTGGGCATCCAGCCATCGTGGCCCCGCGCGACTGGGCGAGGGGCGGCCCGCGGGCGTCCCTCGGGCGCGGGGTGGGCCACGTCGTCGACGGCGTCGTTGACACTGTGCTGTCCTTCGGGGCCGACGAGGGGTCGGACACCAGGTCAGGCGTCAAGCCGGTGGTCTGGGTGGTGGGCGCAGAGGATGCCGGGGAGGAAGGGGTGGACAGGGAGTACGGGGAAGAGGTGTTGGTCTTCCCGCGCAGCACCGAGAGCACGCGCTGGTACTTCGTCAAGCAGGGTGGCTGGCTGGACAAGCGCCTCGCCTTCGCGCTGGTGGTGCTGCGCGAGAGCGACACCTTCGGCGCCGACCGCCGCTGACCGACCTCGGCCCCGGGCATGCCTGCCGCGGGGGATGCGCCCGGCGGCGTTCAGCAGTCGGTCACCCGATGTGCAGCTGTCCAAGTACACGCCCCGCTTCGGCCCGCGCCGCAACCAGCGCCGCCAGGGCGCCGCCGTCGGCGAATGCGGGCCCCGTCCGCGTTGACGGAGCGGCAACGGGCTCGACCCGGACATCGGTTCTGAACCTGGAGGCAGCGTCGTGCAGGGTCTGCAGGATTTCCAGCGCCCGGATGTAGAGCTGCCCGATGAAGACGCTCCAGGTGCCGTCGGCATGCCGCCGTCCCTGCTGCCGTGCGGGCTCACTTCTCGGCCGCGGGCCTGGTGTCGGGGGAGAACAGGAATGAGATGCGTTCCATGACGCGCTGGCGCTTGGTGTTCTGGAAGGCGGCGATGCGCCATGTGCCGTCGGCCTGGCGGACCAGTGTGTAGGTGGCGTCCTTGGCGAAATGATCGCCGTACGCGGTGGCGTCGTGCCGGGCCCACGCATCCTTCATCGAGCGCAGGGTGTGGCAGACGGCCCGCTGGTCGTCGGCGGTCGCGGTGCCGGCCGGGGTGGCGGTGGCCCGCAAGTACCTCAGTGCGGTGCTGCTCCACAGCCATGCGAGCGCCCGTGCCTGCGGGCTCGGCGCAACCGATCTGTACGCGCTGAACATCCTGCGGCTGACGGGTGCGATGACCCCGGGTGAACTGGCCGCGCGCACCGGTCTGACGACCGGGCCGACCACTCGACTGATCGACCGCCTGGAGCAGGCGGGCTATGTGCGCCGCGTTCCCGATCCCGTCGACCGGCGCAAGGTGACCGTCGAGCCGGTCGGCGAACCAGCGGACCTCGACCGCGTCATGGCCTCCGCGCGCCAGAAGATCGGCCAGATCCTCGGCGGGTACGAGCCGGAGCAACTCGACGTCCTCTTCGATTACTTCGCCCGTGCCGCCGAGGCGTATCAGGAAGCCGCCGAGAAGCTGCGTGATCAGTGAGGTGCAGGCGCGGCTTTGCATGTGTCTTCAACTTCCGTCCCGGAGACGATCTTTGATCGACGCGGGCCGTTCTGCTGCTATCGGTAGGGACGGATATCAGAAGCTGCGCAACGCCTCGAAGCGTACGAGCCAGGCTGACGGAAGGCCGGGGCGTCTGGTCTACGGCGTACCCGGTGGGGTATGCCGTAGACCAGCTGGCGTCGGTTCAGAGCAGTGCGTGCGGGTACTGTTCGGCGCGGTGCTGGAAGGCCAGGACCGCGGGGTTCTGGACGGTGCCGCCGCGGATCTCGATCGCCCGGCGAATCGTGCTGTCACCGTCCCAGCCGTCTGGCCCTTCGAGGACCGGCCGCAGGAACGGGATCAGCGCCTCGCTGTTCTCCCAGGTGGCCGCATCCCACAGGTAGGAGGGGCTGTGGTCCACGGCGTAGTAGTGGACGCGGTCGCCGACGGTGAACATCGGCTCGTTGAAGGTGGTGGGCCGAGCCCAGGCGAAGCCCATGCCCTCGTCGCAGGAGACGTCGACGACGAGGGTGCCGGGCTCGAGCTTCGGCAGGTCCTCCTCTATCAGGAACATCAGCGGCGCCGCGGTGTCCTGAAGCACGCAGTTGACGATGATGTCGTGCGCGGCGAGGAACTCGGACAGCGGTTCCGGGCCGTCCGCAGTGAGCGCGATACTGCGCCGCGGGTCGAGGGTGTCGTCGGCCGCGTCGTGGTCGAAGCGCACGATCCGTGCCGAGTGGATCGGTGAGCCGACGGCTGCGGTGCCGCGGGCAGTCAGCACGTCCACGTTGTGAACCCCCAGCGCGCTGAGCGCGGTCACCGCGCCGCGGGCAGTGGCGCCGAAGCCGATCACCACCGCACGCCGCCGACGCCCGTAGTCACCGGTCGCCCCGGTCAGCTGCATGGCATGCAGCACCGATGAGTAGCCGGCCAACTCGTTGTTCTTGTGAAAAACGTGCAGGCTGAACCCACCCTCCCGGGTCCAGTGGTTCATCGCCTCGAAGGCGATCACCGTGAGCCTGCGGTCGATGGCGGCCTGCGTGACCTTCTCGTCCTGCACGCAGTGCGGCCATCCCCACAGCACCTGCCCGTCCCGCAGCTCCGCCAGATCCTCGTGCAACGGTTTGGCCAGCAGGATGACGTCACACTCCGCGATCAGCTCCTCGCGTGAGCGGAAACCGGCTACCCACGGTGCGAGCTGACGGTCCGGAACACCGAAGTGCTCTCCGTAACCGGTCTGCAGATAGATGCTGGGCTGAAGGTCGACGTCGATGCGTTCGAAGTGCGCTGGGTGGATCGGCAGACGATGCTCGTTCTCTTTGCGGGTCTGCGACATGATTCCGAGCTTGAGCTGCTGCAAAATACCCCTTTGATTATTACCTGTCTAACACACTCCGGAGCGCGGGGACTTGGTCGGCCGTTCTCCTCTGGGCCGGGCGCCCTGACGGGCACCCAACCCAGGCACCTTCAGCTGACAAGCCCGGGAACGCCGGTCCGGGCTGCCGTCTGCGCCACCCTCGCCGGCCGGACGCTGTCACGGGACGGTCGCGGTCGGTGCGGGCTTCGGCCGACGAGGGCCCTGCATCTTCTGAGGGAGGGCGGCTCTGCGCCCTCCAATGCCGACCGAGTCTGTGTGGTCCTTTGGACCGGACCAGGTACACGGCAAGTTCGATCCACCATGTCCTGCTGATGCGCTGTCTCACCCAGGCTCCCTGCCGCCGTAGCGTGACCGCCCCGTCCGAGGTTTCAGCGCCTCGCTTGCCCGGCACGGTAGCGATGCGGAGCCGTGGATGGCGGGAAACAGATCCAGTTGCCCATCGCGGCGGAGGCAACGCAATGGAGGCGGCCGAGTGGGCAAGCCTGCGCGTCCCGGCCGGCCGGCGGGGCCACCCGCTCGAACAACTCCCACAGGGCTTCCGGCGGCTACCGCTCTTGGCGGGTGGGAGTCGAATGCCCGCCCTGGCCGGGTGGGGTGCGTGGATGGCTTCAGGCATGCAAGGTGGGCCGGTAGATGAGTTCTTGGATGTTGCCGTCGAGTGTCCGGCTGTCGAGCAGTTCGAGGTCGAAGTCGGCCGCGCCCTGGAAGACCGGGTGATCGCCGGTCTGACCGGTGATCACAGGGAAGAGTGTCACCTGGACGCGGTCGACCAGGCCCGCGGCCATCAGCGCCCGGTTCAGCGACAGGCTGCCGTGCGAGCGCAACGGCACCTCGGACTCCTTCTTGAGCCGGGCGACCACGTCGGCGGCGTCACCGCTCGCGACGGTCGCGTCCGGCCAGTCGAGAGGCCCGTCCAGGGTGGACGACACCACCGTCGCAGGCAGGTGCATCATCCGCGTGACCCAGGGGTCACGCCCTGACTCCTCGAAGGCCGGGGTCAGTACCTGCGCGAACGCCCGAAAGGTGTTGGCCCCGAAGATCATCCTCTGCTCGGCCTCGTACAGGGAGAGGCGGTGGTCGAGCAGTTCGGGGCCTTGCTTGCCCCAGTAGCCGCCCCAGTCGGGGATGCTGGGGCGGCCGTAGCCGTCGAGAGTGGAAAAGACGTCAAAGGTATAGGTGGCGGTCATGACGCTCTCCTCGGCTGCTGTGGTTGAGCGGGTACGTGGATTTAGACGGGACGTCACGGCGAAACTCATCGCTGTTTTGACGGCAGACGTGGAAGAAATTGTTGTGCTGAGGGGTGTTCGTCGAACGGGAGGCCCGGCCGCCGCAGTTGTACGCGTTGCGAGTGGCAAGTTATTGAGAGTCGAGGCAGGGGCATCATCTCTCGCCGGGTAACTGGTGCTTGGAGCAGGAGACTTGGCAGTCCGGCATCGAGGGGTGCTGTCAGTGGGCTCTGCGATGGTGTGCGTCATGGATGAAGTCGTGGAACGTGTTGATGCACGGGACCGTGTGCTGGGGCCAGTGAGTCGGAGAGACGCCGTCCGGGAGGGCTGGCTGCACCGGGTTGCCGTGGTCGTGTGTCATGACCGGCAGGGTCGGATCTCTGTCCATCGGCGGGCTGAGCAGGTGCCCCGATTCCCGGGGTATTACGAGGTCGGAGCCGGTGGAGCCGTCGGAGTCGGGGAGTCCTACGAGCAGGCAGCTACCCGTGAGCTGGGCGAGGAGCTGGGAGTGTCGGCGGCGGTGCGCTTTCGGTTCAAGTTCCTTAGCCGAAGCGGGCTGAGCCCTCACTGGCTCGGAGTGTGCGATGCCGTCGTTTCGCAGGCTGTCATACCGAACTCCAATGAGGTCGCCTGGCACGGCTGGCTGAGTGAGTCTGACCTGCCGCGGATCCTTCAGGAATGGACTTTCACCCCCGATAGTCCAGAGCTTCTGGATCGGTATTTCGCTCGTCGTGCTGATAGGACGCCTGCGCAGTGACTGTGTTCTTGAGCTGGGTCAGAGGGCTGCGGTGTCGGTTGTTCCGAGTTCTCGTGGGGTAGGGGACCGGTCGGCGCTGGTGTTGTCCGCGAGTCGTGCAGCGGGGGCGGGCCGCCGATGACCGCCTCGCGGTCGTCCTCAACGGTTTCTCGCTCGCCGTCTGTGAGGTTGAGCTGTTCGAGCATTTCGTCGATGCCGCCCCTAACGGCCAGGTGCCCTCGTAACCAGCACGACTGGATACATGACTGCGTATGCGTACATGACTGCGTACATGACTGGACAAACATCGAGTTCAGCCGACAAGCCGCAGGTCGGGCCGGTCCCTGAGCTGCCGACGGGAGTTGATGCCCAGCTTGCGGTAGATACTGCGCAGGTGAGCGTCCACGGTGCGTGGGCTGATGAACAGCCGGGAAGGCACCTCTTTCGATGTCGCGTCCGTGGCGACCAGCCGCGCGATGTGCAGGTCCTGCATGGTGAGCTGGTCGCGAGCGTGATCGGTGCGGCTGCGCGCGGTCTGTCCCGTGGCGCGCAGTTCGCCTGGAGACTCCGGTGCCCAGTTCAGTCGGGTGCTCACCGAAGACCATGAGATCGGCGGAGCTCCGCTGGCCGCCGGCTCACGGGGCGCGCTGCTCTGCGCCTCCGCCAACCGTGACGAGCGCCATTACGCGAACCCGACGCGCTTCGACATCACCCGCCGCCCTTCGGACCACCTCGCCTTCGGGCGGGGAGAGCGCGTGTGCGTCGGAGTGCACCTCGCCAGGCTGGAAAGACGCTGCGAGCGACGGCTTCGCTGCGAGCGGCGGATTCCTGGCTTCCGGAACACCACATTGTTCATCTACATGACTGTAGATTCAAGCCAACTTCCGATGCCCCACCGGCCGGAAATAGTCGCTCGGGAGCGGCGCTCAGGGCTGTTGACACCTCGTTACCTCTGGGGATAAGTCGGGTTTTCAACTGTCGGCCGGACGGCGCCGACGTCTGTCGGCGCGCTGTCGAAGTCCGGACATCGAGCCTGGTGGCGGGGGCATATCGGATGGTTGTCGCTGTCGCGCGCGGGCGCTCACCCGTGAAAAAATCCCCGGATTCCCGGCCGTGTGGAGGGCGTATCCGCGCGGGATCTGGGGGGTGATCACGGTGATAGCATCCCCGCATTCGTGATCTTGATCCACTCGTCCCGCGCGCCTCTTTGCGATGCGCCCCCTGTGTGTGCATCGCCTGTCGGGCGATGCTCTGGGCCGTGTGGCCGGCCCTGACGAAGTGCATCTGTCGCTCACTGCCGGCCATGCGCCGAGAAAGGTTTCCATGACACAAGACGCACTGGTGTGGTGCCTGGTTGTGATTGCGGCGATATCCGTCGCCGCCGTCGTGGCCCTCACCGCCCGCAGTAGAGCCCTCGCGGCGAAGAAGCAGCAGACAGAAGCTGAACTGCGCCAGCAGTTGAGCACTCTGAACGGCCAGCTTCACGTCTCCCGCGTCGAGTTGCAGAGGATCTGGGACGAGCGCGACGGCGCCATCCTGGAGGCGAAGGAAGCAGCAGAGGAGAACACCAAGGCGGTCCTCAAGGGCGCCGCCAGTTTCCTGCAGAGCCTCGCGGCCGAGCAGACCACGCTGCTTGACGGTGTTCAGCGGCGCTACGGAGGCCACGCCGTCCTCAGCGACCTCCTGGACGTGAACCACGCCAACGCCCAGATGGCGCGCAAGGCCCAGGGCATCGCCGTGATGTGCGGCGCGCCCCTCGGCCGGCGCAACAGGGCGGCCAGTGTCTACGACGTGGTGCGCAGCGCCCAGGGCCAGATCCGGAACTTCAACCGGGTCGCCATCATGCAGCAGACCGGTCTCGCGCTGAAGGCGTCCGCGGTCGCGCCCGTCGCACTCGCCGTGGCCGAACTCCTTGACAACGCTGCCAGCTTCTCCCAGCAGGACGCGCCGATCGAGGTGACCTTCCAGCGCATCCAGAACAACCTGTGCATCGTCATCGACGACGCCGGTGTCAGCATGGGCGACGAGGACCGGCAGCGGGCGACCGCGCTGCTGTCCGGCACCGACGTCCCCCGCTTGTCGCAGCTCGGCAACCAGCCCAAGTTCGGTTTCCCCGTCATCGGCCTGATTGCCCGTCAGTACGGCTTCAAGGTGGATGTCACCGGAGTCTCGCGGTACGGCGGTGTCCGCGCCGTCGTCCTGCTGCCCGAGGAGCTGTGGACCATGGAGGATACGCAGCAGCCGCAGGCCGCGGAGGCGCCTGTCAGCCCCATCCGCAGGACCGAGCCGCCCGAGCAGATCGACCAGGCTCAGCAGGCTCAGCAGGCTCAGCAGGCTCAGCAGGCCCAGCAGGCCCAGCAGGCCCAGCAGGCCCAGCAGGTCGAGCAGGATGAGACGCCTGCCGCGCCCCCCAGGCGCACGGTGCACGGTCTGCCGAAGCGAGGAGCGCGCCAGTCGCCGGTCGCGAGCGTGCCCGACGCCGCTGCCCCCCGGCCCGCGTTCCCGGCCGCCGGGGGAGTGCCGCGTACCGCGGGCCGCGGCCTGGGCGCCTTCCAGAAGGGAACGATGTCGGGCCGCAACCTCGACACAGAGCCGGCCGAAGGGTCTGAAGACGAATGACCGCAGACCTGTCCTGGATGCTCCAGGACATTGTGCAGAACGTGCCCCGGGCGCGGCACGCAGTCCTGCTGTCCGCCGACGGCCTTCCCCGCGGCTCCACGGAGGGTCTCGGCCCCAAGGACGTGGGAACCATCTCCGCGGCCATGGCCGGTATGCAGTCCCTCAGCCGGGCCACCGCCCACTTCGCCGGTACGGCGAAGGACGGGCAGTGGAGTCAGACGGTCATCGAGTTCTCGCACGGCTGGATCTTCCTGATCGGGGCCGGCCAGGGCGCCTACCTCGCTGCGGCCGCCGAGCCCGACGTGGACATGCAGCAGATCTCCTTCCGCATGCACCGGCTGGTGGCCAGGCTGGGCAACAACCTCACCTCGGCGCCCAGAATCCAGGCGGACGAGGCTCCGGCGGGAGAGTCCGCCGATGCGGCCCGGCACGAGGCCACCGGTGGATCGGGTTTCGTGCTGCCCGCCCTGGACCGGGCGGTCGCAGACGTACGAGGCGCCCGGCATGCCGTGCTCCTGGGCGGCGACGGACTGCCGCGCGGGGCGACCGCGGGGATGACCCGGGACCTGGCGGACACCATCTCCGCCGCCATGACCGGCATCCACGCTTACAGCAGGGTGACGGCACAGTTCGCGGGTGCCGTCGAGGACGTCGCGTGGCAGCAGACGGTCATCGAGTTCTCGCACGGCTGGATCTTCCTGATCGCCGCCGGCGGAGGTGCCTTCCTCGCCGCGGCCGCCGAACACGACTGCGACATCGAGGAGTTCACCACCCGGCTCCACGAAGTGGTGCCCGAACTGACCGCGCAGTCCGCGCGCGGAGGGGGAGCCGGCGATGTCTGAGGACCCGGACGAGGGACTGGAACTGACCTCCCCGTTAGTGCCACTCTTCGTGATCACGAACGGGCGAGCCCTGCCCCCGGACCACCAGTACGAACACACCGCCCTGGTGACGGCCGTCCGCGACGCCGAGACAGCCGTGCGCGCGCTGTCCCCGGAAGCGCGCACGGTCATCGACCTGGTGGCCAACGGATTCCTGTCCGTTGCCGAAGTGGCCGGGTACACCCACCTGCCGCTGGGCATCGTGCGCATCCTCCTCGCGCAGTTGGAGGAGGGCGGCCTGATCCTCGTCAGAAAACCCATACCGCGCGCCGAACGGGTCGACAGAGAACTGGTCAGCGCCGTCCTCAATGGCCTGAAGAACCGATTCGGAGCGTGACTCTTGTACCTGGATCCAGATGTCTCCCATGCGGTGAAGATCCTCATTGTGGGGCACTTCGGGGTCGGGAAGACCACCTGCATCGGCGCCCTCTCCGAGATCGAACCGCTGCGGACCGAGGAGGAGATCACCGAGGCCAGCGTCGGCTTCGACGACCTTTCCGGCACGCCGAACAAGACGACCACGACCGTGGCCATGGACTTCGGCCGCCTCAGCCTCAGTGACACCCTCGTCCTCTACCTGTTCGGCACACCCGGGCAGGAGCGCTTCAAGGAGATGTGGGAAGAACTGTCGCGCGGCGCCCTGGGCGCGCTGGTTCTCGTCGATCCCGAGCGCCTGGACGAGTCGTTCCCCGTCCTTGACCTCGTGGAACGGTTCGGCCTCACGTACGCGATCGGCGTCAACCACTTCGACGGCACCGTCGACTACCCGCTCGACGAAGTGCACGAGGCGCTGAACCTCTCGCCGGAGACCCCGGTCATCAGATGCGACGTACGCGACGATCAGTCCGCGGCGCAGGCACTCATCACCCTTGTCCAGCACCTCATGTCCCTGCTCGCCTAGGGCCTGTCCGGCGGACCATGCCGCGGGCGCGGGGTCTGGTGCGCACATCTGCGGCGTTGTCCTCCCTCACCATCGCTTCGCGATGCCTCAGTCGTCCGCCTCGCAGCCGCACGCACCAGACCCCGCTGCCAGCACCGACAAGTGACCGTCACCCACACGCGGCCTGATCCGCCGGACAGGCCCTAGGAGCCCCGGAATGCAACAGCCCTCAGAGACCTCGTACATACCGCCGGGCTGCCCCGCGCACGAGAACCTTCACCTTTACGGTCCCTCGTTCGGAGCCGACCCCGACGGTCACTACGCGCACCTGCGCGCGGCCGGTCCCAGTGCCCCCGTGGACATCGCCCCTGACGTCCAGGTCGAGCTGGTCACCAGCTACGACGCGGCCCTGCACATCCTGCACAACCCCGCGTCCTTCCTGCGCGACTCCCGGCGCTGGAACGCGCTGAACGAGGGTCGCGTCCCGGCCGACAGCCCGGCCCTGCCGATGATGGGCTACCGCCCGAACGCCCTCTTCAGCGACGGCGCGTCCCACGCCAGGCTGCGTCAGGTCGTGACCGACAGCCTCGCCACGGTCGACGAACGCCAGCTCATCCGCCTCACGCAGCAGTCCGCCGACTACCTGATCAGCCAGTTCAGCACCGACCCCGGCGGTCAGACGGATCTGATGTCGGCCTACGCCCAGCCGCTGCCGCTGCTCATCTTCAGCCACCTGTTCGGCTGCCCGCCCGAACTCGGTGACCGAGTGATCGCCGGGATCAGCGGCATCTTCGAGGGCACACCCGGTGCCGACGAGATACTGGGCGGAGCGCTCGCCGAGCTGATCGCACTCAAGCACCGCCATCCGGGCGCGGATCTGACGACTCGCCTGATGCAGCACCCGGCCGGGCTGAGCGACGAGGAGGTGCTGCACCAGCTCGTGACGCTGCTGTCCGGCGGAACGGCACCCCTGGCGGCCACCATCGGCACCAGCAGCGCGCTGTACCTGGACGAGCAGTGGCAGACCGGCCTGCCGGTCGAGGGCGCCGTCTCCCAGACGCTGTGGAACTACGCCCCGATCGCCAACTACGCGGCCCACTACCCGACCCACGACGTCGAACTGGGCGGCAGGACGATCCGGGCCAACGACCCGGTGCTGATCTCCTTCGCCGCGGCCAACACCGACCCCAAGCTGAGCGTCCACCGTGAACAGCTCAGCGCGAAGGCGCACCTGGGCTTCGGCGCAGGGCCGCACGGCTGTCCCGCCAAGGATCCGGCGTTCATGATCGCGGTCACCGCCGTCGAGTCGTTGCTCAAGCGGCTGCCGGATGTCGAGCTGAGCCGGCCGTTCGCGGCGCTCGCCTGGGTGCCGTCGCCGTGGAGTCGCTCACTGGTGACGCTTCCCGTCCGTTTCACTTCGCGAAGGATTCCCTTTGCCGCGGGCGACTTCAGCCAGCAGCAGACGGCGCCCGGCGCCCAGCCGCCGGTCGCTCCCGCGGACGCGCTGCTCGCGCGGGGCGGCCAAGCAGATTCCGCTTCCGCCGCTCCGAGGCAGCGCAAAGGGGGCCTGTTCAGCCGATTCGTGGCATGGACGAGAGGCGAGTGATCTAAGTAACTTCTTGAGGACAGTGGGTTATTGGATGCTTGAACGATCTTGTGGGTATCCATGGCGGCTGATGCTCAGAAAGGAGCTGTCGCCATGGGGATCGTCTCTTCCCGGCTTTACGACCGCCGGGCCGCAGTGTCCCAGTTCTCTCGACTGCGAACCGCAAAGGGCCAGGCCGACCCCTTTCCCATCTACGCCGAACTCGCAGCAAGGGGCGGGATCAGTCCCGCCCCTTGGGGTGGCTTCCTCGCCACCGGCTTCGACGTCTGCGACCAGATACTGCGGAGCCGCGACTGGCTCGAACCCGATGCGCGCTGGCGAGAACGGCAGGGGCCCGGCACGCGTTGGAACGCTCCCTCCTCGCGGGAGATGAGCAACACCCTGCCGGGGCTCAACTCCCCGGACCACACGCGGGTCCGCCGGGCCGCCGGCGGCTTCGACCGCACCACCATACAGGACATCGGCCGAACACTCGAACAAGTGGTCGAGCAACTGCTGGACTCACTGGCCGAGCAGCTGCGGTACGGCGAGGCTGATTTCGCTGCCCTGGTCAGCGAAGAACTGCCCATCGCGGCCATCGGCCACTGGCTCGGTCTGCCGGCCGCGGACTGGCCACGCCTGCGCACACTGACCCACGAGCAGGTCTTCACCCAGGAATTACTGCCCTCCGCCACGCAGCTGGCCAGGTCGGACGCGGCCACCGCCGAACTGCGCGCCTACTTGGTCGACCTGGTCCGCAGCCGGCGCTCCCGCCCCGGGGACGATCCCGTGTCCCGGTGGATACAGGCGTGGGACGCCATCGAGCCGGACCGCGCCGAGGCCGACGAGCAGGTGTACCTGCTCACTCTGTTCGTCATATTGGCGGCCCTTGAGACCACCTCGACCCTGCTGTCGACGATGGCGCTGCGGCTCGTCGAACACCCGGATCGGTGGAAACTGATTGCCTCCTGCCCCGATCTCGTACCCGCATTCGTCGAGGAGACACTCCGCTTCGACCCGCCCACCCATGTGATCAGCCGGGTGAGCGCCCAGGACACGATCTTGGAAGGGTACGAGATCCGCCGGGACGAGATGGTTCACCTCATGGTGGCGGCGGCGCACCGTGATCCGACCAAGCACAGCGACCCCGACCGCTTCGACCCGCAGCGCAAACCCGCCCACCTGGCCTTCAGCGGAGGCATCCACTACTGCCTCGGCGCCCCGCTGGCCCGGCTCGAGGCCCAGACCCTTCTCCGCCATCTGACACAGCGCCTTCCCCGTCTCACTCTGGTCCGCCCCCCGGCGTGGGCGCCCCGAGTGGCGTTCCGGCGCCCGCTGAACTTGGACGTTACGCTCGCATGACAGAACAGAATCGTTTCTTCTCCGTGCCGTCCCGCAAGGCGATACGCGTCGAGCAGGACGGCCCGGTGCTCCATGTCCGCCTCAACCCCGCAGGCCAGGACGACATGTTGAGCGTCGCCGTGCTCGACGACCTCATCGCGGTACTTGACGATCTCCATGAACGGCCCGACATCCGCATTCTGGTGCTGTCCTCGATGGGCGAGGACTTCAGCCTGGGGGCCGACCGCACCGAGTTCCAGGCGGCCATGGAGGCGGACCCGACCGGCGCCGCCCTGCGCCGTACCGTGGACAAGGCCCACCGTCTGTGCCAGGCGTTCGAGAACACCCATGCGATCACCATCGCCCAGCTCCACGGCAGGATCATCGGAGCGGGCCTCGCACTGGCCTCGTACTGCGACCTGCGCGCGGGCGCGGACACTTGCCGGTTCCGCATGCCGGAGGTCGGCGTCGGCCTGCCCCCGGCCTGGGGCGGCGCCATGGGCCGTCTGATCTCCGAAGCCGGAGCCGCCAGGATCCGTGAACTCATGCTCACTTGCGACACGTTCGACGCCGCCACCGCGCACCGCATCTCGCTCCTGCACAAGGTGACCCCGCCCGACGCACTGGAGCAGGCCGTCACCGCGTGGACCAGACCGCTCGCGAGGCGCTCACCCGAAGCCCTGATCACGACCAAACGCATGCTGGCCGGTTACTCCCGGGCCGACCGCACCGCCGACATCACGCTCCTCGACTCACACCTCCTCGCCGCACAGGCGACCCGCGCCCGCTGACCCCAGCGACGCACAGCCCAGACCCCGCGCAGTACCCCGGTCCGTACGGGGGTGCTGCGCGGGGTCTGGACTGCAAGTACCGGTTCATGCACCCGCGTCACCCGCGTCACCCGCGTCACCCGCGTCACCCGCGTCACCCGCGTCACCCGCGTCACCCGCACACCGTGCGGCCCACGTTCTTGGTGTCAAGGCCGGTAGATGCACTCCGCCAGCGTTGAATGCTTCTTCCAGCCCAGCGTCTCGTACAGCGCGCGTCCGGCATCGGTGGCGCCGAGAACGCCTACGGCCGCACCGAGGTCGACTGCCCGGTCGGCGAGTGTACGCATCACGAAGTCGCCCAGGCCGCGCCGCCGATGGGCCTCCTCGGTGACCACCTGGTCCACGACCACCTCCTCCCCGAGTACCGCCATCTGCCCCTTGGCCGCGGGTTCGTCCGCCGCGTCAAGGACGCGGACGTGCACGACGTCGCCGACTGCCTCGAACGTGGCGGTGTACCCCTCGGGTGCGACCGGGTGGGTGACCGTCAGGTCGGTTCCCATCAGGTGACCGGTCTCTTCCCAGGCCACCACCCACCCCTGCGGAAGCCATGGCTCGACTTCCTCGGGCTCGGCGGGCATCTTCATCCAGGTCCGAGGTGCCGTCACCGATGCGGCTGCGCTCCGGACCGACAACTCATCGGTCTCGGGCAGGACATGACGCCCGACTTCGAGTGGATTGCCGGCCACCTCGACGTACAGCCCCCAGGGGTGCTCGACCGGCGGAGGCGTGTGCCGGGAAACCGCCCAGCCCATCACCCACGTCCTGACTGTGTTCGCAAGCATCGCGCCCTCCCGAAGCAGTGCCGCATACGTCGCCATGTAATGGCTGAAGTAGATTCGCAGACCTTACTTCTTCTCGTCGTGTAAGTCACCTATCCCGCAGGTGACACTTACGGGCTCGCACTTACACAGCTACACGCCTACGGAACTCGCGGCGGCCCACCATGATCTGATCGGCGTCGCTCGGGCGCAGCAGGATCGCGTCGCCGGTAGGCAGCGGCGCGAGCGGGCAGGCATCGGTTCCTTGGGGCGAGGCGTGTGTGCCGCCCCTGTCGTCCATCGCGATGTCGCGTAGGAAAGCGATTGACGCCGCGATGCCGTTCGTGAACCATTCCCGACCGTGACGACGAACTCCGACCATGACCAGCCCGCCCACGGACAGGGCCCTGCGGCCGACCGCCGCCCACTCGCCCTCATTACCGGTGTGGGCCGCACAGTTGGGATCGGCGCGGGCATCGCCCGTCGGCTGGCCGCATCGGGCTGGGACATCGCCTTCACCTACTGGACCCCCTACGACGACCGTATGAGCTGGGGACGCGAGCCCGGCGCGAGTGAAGCGATCAGCCAAGCCCTGGCCGAACAGGGTGCGTCCGCCACCGCGATCGAGGCGGATCTCGCCGACCCGGACAGCCCGGCACGCGTCTTCGACGAGGTCGAACAACGGATGGGCGGTGTCACCGGCCTGGTGATGTGCCACTGCGAGTCTGTCGACTCCGGGCTGCTGGACACCACCGTCGAGAGCTTCGACCGGCACTTCGCCGTCAACGCGCGCGCCACCTGGCTGCTCATCCGCGAGTTCGGACGCCGGTTCGCCGCAGAGCGGGGAACCGGCCGGATCATCAGCCTCACCAGTGATCACACCGTCGGCAACCTGCCCTACGGGGCGAGCAAGGGAGCCCTGGACCGCATCACCCTGGCCGCCGCCCACGAACTCGCTCACCTGGGCGTGACAGCCAACGCGATCAATCCCGGTCCGGTCGACACCGGTTGGATGCCCGATGAGGTCCGGGAGCACTGCGTCCGCAGCTCCCCGCTCGGCCGGCTCGGCACGCCGCAGGACACCGCGCACCTCGTGGACTTCCTGTGCTCCAGGGAAGGTGAGTGGATCAACGGTCAGCTGCTGATGAGCAACGGCGGCCTCGCATAGCCGTCAAGCCCGATACCCAAGCGGTGTGCCTACGCCGTCATGCCGCCCCGGTCAGTAGGGCACCGTGTCGCAGTAGGTCTCCGCCCAGGCGGAGGCGCCGTACTTGTTGGCCGCGCGTACCGTGACACAGATCTCGTCACCGGAGTACGGTCCCTTGATCGTGTAGCTGGTGCTGCCCGTGGAGTAGACGGTGTCGACGTTCTTCTTGGTGAAGTTGCTGCCCTTGTTGGTGTAGTGGACGTCGTACTTGGTAGCCCGGGAGACCGCCGGCCAGCTCATCTTGATCGGCATGTCGCACGCGCCGACGCAGGAGTTGGTGTACACGGCCTTGTAGCTCTTCATGGCGGGCGGCCGTGAGCCGGTGGACGAGCCGCCGGAGCCGGACGAACCTCCGCCGTTCGAGCCCGAGGAGCCAGATGCCCCCTCAGGGCCGGATCCGTCACTGGTGTCGGTGCCGTCGCTGTCGGATCCGCTGTCGCCTTCGGGTGAACTTTCGCTGTCTTCAACCGTGTTGGGCTGGTTGTCGCGCCCGTCCTTGTCCCTCTGCCCCTTCTTGTCGTCCTTGCCCTTGCCGTCGTTCGCGTCCTTCTCCTTGCCTCCCTTGGAAGGCGAACTGCTGGGCGGGCTGGGCGATGTGCTGCCACCAGGAGTGGCGCTCGCGCTGCTGCCCGGCGGCTGGGCGTGTGTCCCGTCCCCGTCGCCACCTCCGAAAGGCTGGATCAGGGCGACCGTGCCGCCGCCGACGGTGATGACGGCGACGATGGGCAGCACGATGAGCTTGCGGCGTCGGTTGGGCCGCTGCTCATGCTCCCGTGTCCGCAGCGTGGAGCCGTTGCCGGCAGGGGTGTCTCCGGGAGGCCCGTCCTTCGGTCGTAGGCCGATGGTGGCCAGGTCCACGGGCTCCTCCCGCAGCGGTTCCGCCTCGGCGTCGAGCAGTCGTGCGGACTGCTGCGCGAGGTGCGCGACGACTCCGGCAGGCAGCCAGGCGCCGGACGCGGCGCGGGGGAGAGTCCGCTCCGGGTCCTCCAACAGCTCCTCTACGTCAGGCCGTTGGTTGATTTCCTTCGTCAGGCATCGGGCGATGAGGGCCCGCAGCGAGGCGTCCTCGACGCGCGTCAGATCGGGCTCGCTCTCCACGATCTGGAACATCACCGCGTGCTGATTGCTCGCCCCCTGCCCGAACGGCAGCTGCCCGGTCGCCGCATACGTCAGTACGCAGCCGAGGGTGAACACGTCACTCTTGACCCCGGCCCGCTGCCCGCGCACCTGCTCCGGCGACATGAAGCCGGGAGAGCCGATGGCCATACCCGTACTGGTCAACAAGGACTCGACGGACGTCTCGAGCGCCCGAGCGATCCCGAAGTCGATGACCTTCGTGCCGTCCACGGTGAGCATCACGTTGGACGGCTTCAGGTCGCGGTGCACGATTCCGGCGCCGTGAATGTCCTTGAGCGCCTTCAGCAGCCCGTCCGCGAGTGCGTGCAGGGACGCGGTGGGCAACGGGCCGTGCAGTCGCACGACTTGTTCCAGGGAGAGCCCGGGGACGTACCCCGTGGCGACCCACGGCGGTTCGTCGCCCGGCCCCGCGTCGAGCACCGGCGCCGTGTACTGCTCCCCGACCTTCCGCGCCGCCTCGATCTCCCGCCGGAAACGCTCCCTGAAGTGCTCGTCGGACACGTGCTCCTCGTGCACGACCTTCACGGCCACGGTTCGCCCGCTGTCCGCCCGCGCGAGGAACACCCGCCCCATGCCACCGGCGCCAAGCCGCCCGAGCAGCAGATACGGCCCGATGCGCGCGGGATCGCTCACCGCGAGCGGTTTGATACCCCCGTCAACCCTGTCGTCCCGCTCATCGTTCCCGTCCCCGTTCGTACCGCTCATGATGCTCTGGCTCCTGGCTCTTCTCACCTGGTCAACGGCGTAACTCGGATGACAATAGGCGTTGTTGATGTACCTGGTGAAGCTGAGGGACGCGTTGTACGGGTTCCGCGCGGTCCGGCGCGGTGATTCAGAGTGGTTGCCAGATCCGGGCCAGTGCCGACGTGGTGAGAACCTGGTCGGGGTGCCCATGTCCGGCCAGGCGGCCGTCCTGGAGCAGGAGGCAGCCGTCCGCCGTACGTGCGACCTCCAGGTCGTGCGTGGCCTGGACGACGGTCACCCCGTCGGTGACGAGCGCCGTCAGCAGGGCTCCGATGCGCTCCCTCGCCTCCGGATCCAGACCCGTGGTCGGCTCGTCGAGGAGCAGCAGGTCCGACTCTTGTGCCAACCCTTGTGCGATGAGGGTGCGTTGACGCTGTCCGCCCGACAGTTCTCCCAGCTGGCGTGAGGCGAGATCGCCGATGCCGAGCCGGTCGAGCGCGGCGTCGACGGTCTCGCGGTCCCGGCGGGTCAGCCGACGCCACGGTCCGCGCTCACTCCAGCGCCCCATCTCCACGGTCTGCCGGACGGTGAGCGGCAGGCTGTCGCCGACGGCTCCGCGCTGCGGTACGAACGCGGGCGGCAGCGGTCCGTCCCGGTGGAGTTTGCCGGATGTCGGACGGATTACACCGGCGAGCACGCCGAGCAGGGTCGACTTGCCGCTGCCGTTCGGTCCGACGAGCGCTGTCGTGGTCAATCTCGGTATTTCGGCGGTGAGTTGCCGGAGGACCGGCCGCCCCGGGTAGCCGGCGCACAAGTCGGTGAAGTGGAGGTGAGTGGTGTGCTTCCGGGGTGGGGCGGGCGAGGGGTCTGGTTTGTTGAACATGATTTTCATTGTAGTGTCCTCGCCATGGAATGGTTGACGGCCCCGTTCGAGGCGACCTTCGTGCAGCGAGCCCTGTGGGGCGGAATCCTGGTGTCCGCGATCTGCGCGCTGGCCGGTACCTGGGTGGTGCTCAGGGGGATGGCCTTCCTCGGTGACGCCATGTCCCACGGCCTGCTGCCAGGGGTCGCGCTCGCCGCGCTGTTCGGCGGGAACCTGCTGGTGGGCGCGGTGGCCAGCGCCGCCGTCATGACGGCGGGCGTCACCGTACTCGGACGTACGCCGAGGCTGTCCCAGGACACCGGCATCGGGCTGCTCTTCGTCGGCATGCTCTCGCTCGGCGTGATCATCGTCTCGCGCTCGCAGTCCTTCGCGGTGGATCTGACCGGCTTCCTGTTCGGTGACGTACTCGCCGTCCGGGAGCAGGACCTCTTCCTGCTCTCGGCGGCGGTGTGCGCGGCGCTTGTGGTGTCGGTCCTCGGTCACCGCGCCTTCCTGGCCCTGGCGTTCGACTCGCGCAAGGCTCAGACCCTGGGGCTGCGTCCGCGCCTCGCCCACGCCGTGCTGCTCGGCCTGCTGGGCCTGGCGATCGTCGCCTCGTTCCACATAGTGGGAACCCTGCTCGTCCTCGGCCTGCTCATCGCTCCGCCCGCGGCGGCCCTGCCATGGGCGCGCAGCGTGCACGGGGTCATGGCGCTCGCCGCACTCCTCGGCGTCGCCGCCACGTTCGGCGGCCTGCTGCTGTCCTGGCACCTGGGCACCGCCGCCGGCGCGACCGTCTCGGCCCTCGCGGTGAGCCTGTTCTTCCTCTCCCACGTGGTGTCCGGCCTACGTCACCGCCGTACGCGCCTCGCGCCTGTTCCCGCACTCGAAGTCAACTGAAAGAAGCTTGAGGCGAACGTCATGACCGTCCGCAGAAACGTCACTCCGTGGGCTTCGGCCGCACTGGTACTCACCGCGTTGCTCGCCACGAGCTGCTCTGGGAAGAAGGACGACGACTCACGATCCGCGGCGCGTTCCTCGTCCGCCACTCCGCACGGGTACGTCGAGGGAGCGAAGGAGGCCGCCGAGCAGCAGTCCCGCCTGCTCCTCAACGACCCCGGCAGCGGAAGCAGCCGGGTTCTCGACCTCGTCACCGGCAAGATGCATAAGACGGCCCGGGTGGAAGGCGCCGTCCGCCTCGGCACGGACGGAAGGTTCGGCTACCTCCACGCCTCCGGCGGCACCCACGTGCTCGACAGCGGCGCGTGGATGGTGGACCACGGGGACCACGTCCACTACTACAGCGCGGCGATACGTGACGTCGGCGAGCTCCCCGTGGGCCGTCGGGCGCAGGTGCGCAGCGACGTCGTCGTGACCGCGGTGACCGACCAGGGCGGGAAGACCGTCCTGTACGACCGGAGCGAGGTGGAGAAGGGCGAGATCGCTTCTTCCCGGACGCTCCGGACGCTGGACGGCACCTACACCAGCGCCGTCGTGCCGTACGAGGAGCATCTCCTGGCCTTCGCCGACGAAGGCGGTACGACGAAGCTCGACGTACTCGACCGCAAGGGCAAGCGCGTCGACTCCCCGGACGCGGAGTGCGAGGAGCCCCGGGGCGACGCCGTCACCCGACGCGGCGTGATCCTGGGCTGTGCCGACGGCGCGCTGCTCGTCCGTGAGGAGGAAGGCGCCTTCACCGCCGAGAAGATTCCCTACGGCTAGGACGTACCGGCGAAGGAACGGGCCACCGCCTTCCGCCAGCGACCCGGCAGCGACACCCTCACCGCACCGGCCGGGAAGGACGCCGTATGGGTCCTGGACGTCGCCGAACGGACCTGGACCCGGGTGGACACCGGGCCCGTCGTCGCCGCCAACACCGCGGGGGAGGGGTCCCCGCTGCTCGTCCTGGAGACCGACGGCTTGCTGCACGGCTATGACATCGCCACCGGCAAGCAGATCGCGCGGACCAAGTCGCTCCTGACCGGAGGAGGGCGGGCCGACACCGACGGCAGCGCCCCCGTGATCGAGGTCGACCGCAGCCGCGCCTACGTCAACGATCCCAAGGGCAAGAAGGTCGTCGAGATCGACTACAACGACGACCTGCGCGTGGCACGCTCCTTCGATCTGGACATCGAGCCGATCCTCATGGCGGAGACCGGCCGATGAGCCGGACCGCGGCGAAGCAACGCGTACGGGTGAGTGCCGCACGGCTGCGCAGTCTGATCGTGGGCCTGCTCGCCCTCATGACGGCCGTCACCGCCTCCGCCTGCACCACCGGTGAGGATCAGCCGAGGATCGTCGTCACGACCAACATCCTCGGTGACATCACCCGGGAGATCGTCGGCGACGAAGCCGACGTCACCGTCCTGATGAAGCCCGACGCCGACCCGCACTCCTTCGGCCTGTCGGCCGTGCAGGCCGCCGAGCTGGAACGGGCCGACCTGGTCGTCTACAACGGTCTGGGACTCGAGGAGAACGTCCTGCGGCACGTGGACGCCGCCCGCGAGTCCGGGGTCGCCACCTTCGCGGCAGGGGAAGCGACCGACCCGCTCACCTTCCACGCGGCCGACGACGGCGGCCCCGCGGACGAGGAAGGGCGGCCCGACCCGCACTTCTGGACCGACCCGGACAGGGTGCGTAAGGCCACCGGCCTGATAGCCAACCAGGTGATCGAGCACGTGAACGGTTTGGACGGCAGCGCGATACGCGCCAACGCGGACCGCTACGGCGAACAACTCACGGACCTGACCACATGGATGGAGAAGTCTTTCGACCGGGTCCCTAAGGACAAGCGCGCCCTGGTGACCAACCACCACGTCTTCGGCTACCTCGCCGATCGCTTCGGCTTCCGCGTGATCGGCGCGGTCGTCCCCAGCGGCACCACACTGGCCTCACCCAGCTCATCCGACCTGCGCTCGCTCACCGTGGCCGGCGTACGCACCGTGTTCGCCGACTCGTCCCAGCCCACACGGCTCGCCGAGGTCCTGCGCACGGAACTGGGCGGCCAGGTCCAGGTCGTCGAGCTGTACTCCGAGTCGCTGACCGCGAGGGGCGAGGGCGCCGACACCTACCTGCGGATGATGCGCGCCAACACCACCGCCATGACCGACGGTCTGACCGCCGCCACCGGCGACTGAACTCCGAACGGCAACACACACCGCCCGATCGGGCCGAGAACGTCGCACACCACTGCCGCCACCGCGCGGCGAGGAAAGGAACACCGATGAACAAGTCCATACGCGGCAGAGCCCTCACCGGGACGGCACTCACCCTGGCGGTGGCCACGGTGCTGACCGCCTGCGGAGGGGAGAACTCCTCCTCTGGCACCAAGGCGGCGAGCAAGGCGACCGAGACGCCCGCCGCGGTCAAGGACCCGCTGGTCGCCAGCTTCGACGGCGGCCTGTACATCCTGGACGGCAAGAGTCTCCAGGTGGCCAGGACCATCAAGCTCTCCGGCTTCAACCGGGTCAACCCGGCCGGCGACAAGGACCACGTCGTCGTCTCCACCGACACCGGCTTCCGCGTGCTCGACGCCACCGGCCAGGCACTCACCGACATCGAGTACAAGGGTTCCAAGCCGGGCCACGTCGTGCGTCATGCGGGCAAGACGGTGCTCTTCACCGACGGCACCGGAGAGGTCAACGTCTTCGACCCCGCCGACCTGAGCAGTGGCGAGAAGCCGGAAGGCCGCACCTACGCCTCCGCCGAGGCACATCACGGCGTCGCCATCGAACTGGCCGACGGTGAACTCCTCAGCACCCTCGGCACCGAGGAGAAGCGGACCGGCGCGCTGGTCCTCGACGAGAAGAACAAGGAAATCACGCGCAACGAGAAGTGCCCCGGCGTCCACGGTGAGGCGGCTGCCCAGAACGAGGCCATCGCCGTCGGCTGCGAGGACGGCGTACTGATCTACCAGGACGGCGAGTTCACCAAGGCCGACGCACCCGACGCCTACGGCCGCATCGGCAACCAGGCCGGCAGCGACGCCTCCCCGATCCTTCTGGGCGACTACAAGACCGACCCGGAGGCAGAGCTGGAGCGGCCCACCCGCGTCTCCCTCATCGACACCGAGAAGAAGAAGATCAGCCTGGTCGACCTGGGCACCAGCTACTCCTTCCGCTCGCTGGCCCGTGGCCCGGAGGGTGAGGCACTCGTCCTCGGCACCGACGGCGCGATCCACGTGATCGACCCGGCGAGCGGCAAGATCGAGAAGAGGATTCCCGCGGTGGGCAAGTGGCAGGAACCGCTGGACTGGCAGCAGGCCCGGCCCACCCTGTTCGTCCGTGACAACACCGCCTACGTCTCCGACCCCAGCAAGAAGGCTCTGCACGCCATCGACCTGACGACCGGCAAGAAGGTCACCTCCGTCACCCTGCCGGAGAGCACCAACGAGCTGTCAGGAGTCGTCCCCGGACACTGACCGCGTGGCTGCCGTGCCCGCTCCGAGAGCGGGCACGGCACCATGGGGCCCGAGTGCCGCGCGGTGTTCAGGGGTAGAGCGGGGTAGACCAGCGAACCGGCCGGAGAAAGAGCCGCGGGACATTCGCGCACGCTCGTGGTGCGCAAGGAGAAGGGCGACGACGCCATGAACAGAACCGTCTCGAAGGGCTCGGCCCGTGTGGGCCTCGCACTGGGCGCAGCCCTGGTGTCGACCGTGCTCTGCGCCGCGGCGAGTGCGGCTGTGCCCGCGAGCGCGAGCGGCGCCACGGGAACGGCCACCCTCGTGCGCGCGGGTACCGAACGCGCCTGCCCCATCGTGTACTTCGACCTGGGCGAGACCCTCGTACACACCGATGAGGAGGGCAACACCTCCTATCAGCCCGGCGCGGCCTCCTACCTGCGGGCCCTGCGCGAACGTCACATCAGGGTCGGCCTGATCACCAATGTTCCGGCCTCCTGGGGCGCGACCGACGCCGAGCGTGCCGCCAGGCTGAAGAAGGAGGTCGACGCCACGTGGCAGGGTGCCGTGCCCTTCGCCTGGAAGGACTTCGGCGACCGGATCCGCACTCCGCGGACCGAGGCCGAACGTAAGCCGGCTCCCACCCTCTGGCAGCGGGCGAAGGGTGAATCGGGCCGCTGCCGGGTCGTCTACCAGGCGGAGACGGCCGAGGAGATCACCGTGGCCTCCTCACTGGGCTTCGTGTCGTACCAGGTCGGCCGGGTCCACCGGCCCGCGTTCCTTCCGGTCCGGTTGGTCGAACTTCTCGGCCATCGGTCCGGCTGACCGAAGTCCGCGCGCGCCGGGCCCGCTGTCGTACGAGCAGTTGGAAGGCCCCGAGCAGCACGGCCGTCGCGAGCGCGCTGTGCCACAGCAGGGTGTCCAGGTGCCCGGTGGAGAGGTACGCGCCCGCGGCGACCGCGGCCAGTGCGCACACCCCGCGATCCACGATGCTCTCGATCGAGAGGAGCGTGGCGCGCGGGGCGTCGGCGGGCACCGCGTCGTTCACCAGCTTGCGCTGGACGGGGTAGGCGAAGCCGGTCGCGGCGGCGAACAGGCAGAGCAGCACGACGACGACCCACGGCCCGCCGAGCGCCATGGCCGCCAGGGTGCCCGCGAGCGCCAGGCTGAGAATCGAGACCCAGGCGACCGGTGACAGCCGACGGCTCAGCCACTGGGGTCGGGCCGATGCCACCGCCTCCGCCACCGTCATCGCGGCAAGGACCCCGCCGTGCGAGGCCTCCGCGATGCCGTGGTCGATGAGGATCGGCTGGAAGAGGTTGACCTGGCAGATCCTGGACAGCGTGAAGAGCGCCACGCCCTGCACCATCACCAGGGCCAGCCACCGCGAGGAGGCGACAAGGCGCAGTGCGGAGCCCGCGTCCCGCAGGAACGCGCCGCTTCTGCGCCCTCCGCCCTCCCGGTCGGCCGCCTGCGCCTTACTGCCACCCGGCCCCGCGAGCCGGGGCAGCGCGACGGCGCAGGCGAGCGAGCCCGCCGCGCTCGCGGCACTGAGCACGTACGGAGCCGAGTGGGCGACGGCCATCAGAGGCCCGACCAGTGGCCAGCACACGACCTTCGCCGCGAGGCCCAGGGCCCGTGCGGTGCCCTCCGCCTTCAGGTAGTGCTCGTCGCACTTCTCCGCCCGCAGACCGTCGTACAGATAGGCGCTCGCCGCTCCCGACGTGAGGGAACGGCCGGCGGCGATGGCGAGGAAGTGGATGAGGAAGCCGGTGTAGGAGGCGCTGACCACCGGAGCCAGGTTCGCCGCCGTCATGACCACCGCTCCGGCCCGCAGGCAGTTGCGGGTGCCGATCCGGTCGGCGATGAGACCGGTCGGGATCTCGAACAGGCAGAAGGCCACGTAGTAGATGCTCTGGATGCCGAAGATCTGCCCGTCCGAGAGACCGGCCGCCTTCTGGTAGGCGTAGAACACCGGCATCCACCACAGCAGGTTGAACAGCAGCTGGAAGCCGTAGTTGAGGTGGATGACGCGGCGGGCGGTGGCTGTCAGGCCGGTGTCCGTCGCCGGTCGGCTCGAGCGCGGCCTCACAGCGCGTACGGGCGGATCTGGACCAGGCGGAAGTCGCCCCGCTCGGTCATCAGCCACTCGATGTCCAGCGGCCTGTCCACGTCGGATCCACTGACGTCGGCCCCGCTGAAGTGGGATTGCAGAAGTCGCCCGGTCAGGGACAGATCGGCGAGGCGGGCGCGGGTGGCGGCGGGAAGCCCGTCGCTCCAGGAGCCCAGGGCGACGGTGCGGCCGCCGCCCTCGACGGTGTTGTACAGGTACTGCTGCGGCAGGACCGAACCGTCGACCACCTGCTCCGGGGAGCCGGGGGAGCAGTTGAGGTAGACGTTGCGGAAGTCCTCGCGGCGGGTCGGGTTGCAGGTCACCAGGACGCCGCCGAGGGAGGCGGGCACGTACTCCTGGATGATCACGCCCATGTAGGTGTCGTCCAGGGAGATGCCGACCTGGTGGCGAAGGCGCACGCTGCGGGGCGAGACCAAGGACGCCCACACCTGGCGTACGGCGTCCAGGAGTTCGCCGGTGCCGTGGACGGTGGTGACGGAGTCGTAGACACCGGCCGCGGAGAATCCTGGAAGGTCCTCGGCGTTGGACGAGGAGCGCACCACCAGGCGCCCGCGCGAGTCCGCGGCGGCGGGAAAGGCCTGGCTGATCTGCCGGGTGACCGACTCGGGGACGGGCGTGCTCCGGATCAGGTGCTGGAGTTGCAGGCAGAGCGCGTCAAGTACATCGGTGGCGTCGAGTTCGAGTGCCATCTTGAGCTTGCCGATGCCTTGCTGGAGTGCGGGCGATGAGGCGAGGAAGCGCTGCTGGAGCGCGAAGGGGAGGGCGACTCCCTCCGGGGCGCCGACCGCTCCGGCAACGAATTCGGCTGCTCTGGCGCGGAGTTCACCGGCGGAGGGCGCACTCAGGCCCAGGCGGGCCGCGAGGTGCCCGAAGAGGTCGTCGCGCGGCGGCCGTGGCCGCCCGTAGAAGGCGGTCAGGTCGGCCGTGCGGCTGTCGAGCACGTGGTGCAGCTCGCCGAGATTGGCCGCCTTGGTGCCGTACCGGTCGCGGTCGGTGCTGCGCAGCCGGTGCAGGGAGAGTACGGGAGCGTCCTGGAGCAGGGGCGGTTCGAGGCGGATGCGCTGCTGGTGCCAGGCCGGAGCGTGCAGAGTCGGTTCGTGGTCCAGGCGTTCCAGGGATATCTCGTCCTCGCGCACCCGGTAGCGCACCCACGCGCCGTCCAGTCCGTCCTTCTCGACGAGCTGTTCCAGGTCGCGCACGATCGCGTTGGGTATGCCCCAGCCGGAGGCGAGGACGTTGGTGTGCGAAAGCGGGGTGATCGGCGCGGTGTTGAGGAATCCGGCCACCCGGGGCACGTCGTCCGGCAGGCACGGCATGGCCACGATGTCGGCCCAGCCGAGCCCGGCCTCGGCCGCCGCGTACTCCTCGTGTGTCGGGAAGAACCGCAGCCGCCCGGTGGCCTCGCCGGGGTTCAGCGGCGTCCGGGTCCTCGAGCCGAAGAGTTCGTGGCTCAGGATGCGCGGTACGCGCAGTTCGCTGATGGCGGCGAGCGCCTCCTCCTGCCCGTGGTTGGCGGGCTTGAGCAGCAGCGGCAGTCGGCCGTCGACTCGTGTGCGTACGAACTCGTAGAAGAAGTCGAGGAGTTCGCCGTGCATCGTGTCGGCCTCGGTCGTCTCCAGGACGAGGAACGTACGTTCGCGGCCCGCCGCTTCCTGCTCCGTGTGCAGGGACAGGACGCCGAGCAGGAAGCGGCGCCCGGGGTCCATGTAGACGGAGGAGTTGAACGCGTCCAGTTCCGCGTCGAGGGCGGCGAGTTCCATGCCGAGGACGCGGGTGGCGATGTAGTTGACGTGGAAGGGGTGCGCGGCGGTGTCGAGCAGGTGCCAGGTGTTCTCGGCGCGGTCGACGACGACCTTGAGGTAGGGGTGCCCCGCCAGGACTCCGGAGAGCGTACGGAAGAGCGGCAGGGAGAGGTTCTCGCCGACGACCGTGCGGTCGGTGGCCGATTCGGCGGCTCCGGACAGTAGTTGGGCGCTCATGCGGAGACCTTCTCGGGTCGTGCGGCGGGCAGTACCCGGGGCAGGGCGTCCACCAGGGTCTCGAAGTCGCGGAGCACCGTCCGCGGGTCGGCGGCGGACAGCAGACACAGGGCCGCCATGGTGTTGGCGCCCGCGGCAGGGTCGTAGACCGGCACGACGCTGCCGTCTGCGAGCGAACTCTCCTCGACCACCGACAGTTCACTGCCCCGGCTGAGGGGCACGCGCGTCGAGACCGCGGGGAAGTCCCAGACCTTGCGGTCCTGCCAGGCCTCGCCCCGGCCGTCGACCGCCAGGACGACCAGGGAGCCTGCCGCGCCGCGCGCCTGGGCCGGGGTCAGGGCCTGCCCGGGCCACTGGACCGGACGTCCGATGAGGTGGTCGACGAGCATGCCGACGAGGTCGAGTCCGAAGACCTCCTCGATCTGGGGCACGGTCATCGCGCCGCCGAACCGGGCGGCCGTCTCGATCAGCCACATGCTGCCGTCCGCGCCGAGCTTGATCTCGGTGTGGGTTCCGCAGTCGCGCAGGCCGAGGGCGTCGACGGCACGGCGCGCGAGATCCACGATCCGGTCCTGGGCGTCCTGGGGGAGCAGGGCGGGGGTGATGCCCGCGCGCTCGGTGAACGGCTCGATGGTCGGCATCCGGCCGCTGAGGCAGACCGGGTGGAAGGTGCCGTCCACCACGACGCCCTCGACGCTGACGTAGTCGCCCCAGCCGGGCTCGTCGAACCAGGCCGACGCGGTGCCGGTCACGATCTGTTCGACCACGAAGTCCGCTTCGGCCTCGGCCACATGAAGCTCCGCGTACCCCAACTGTGCCGACTCGGCCATCACTTCACGGGACCGGTTCCAGGCGACGGACGCCTCTTGCGGGGAGAGGATGATCTGGTGTGCCGTGGACCCCGCGCTCCAGGCCGCCTTGAGGAGCAGTGGGCAGGGCAGCGATCGGGCCGCCGCGTGCAGTTCCGCCTCCGTGGCGACGGGACGGAACTCGGGCTGGGGCAGGCCGTGTTCCTGCCAGGTGCGCCGCATCAGCCGCTTGTCGCGGGCGAGCGCGGCGGCGCTGCCCGCCCCGGCGAGACCGAGCGCCTCGCACGCCTCGGCGACGGCCACGACCGCGTACTCGGAGAAGGTGAGCACCGCGTCCGCGCCCGCGGCCCTGGCCTCCGAGACGATCAGGGACACCAGGTCGGAGCGTTGCGCGTCGGAAGGAGTCACGACCGAGGCGCACAGCCTCCGGGCGGAGCCTTCCACGGCAGGAGGAAGAGCGCTGAGCGCCAGTAGGTGCACTTCCGCCTTCGCGGCCGTCCGGGACAGGACGTGGCCGAGCGGCGGACCACCCTTGGCATGCACTAACAGCACCTTGCTCACTGAAGTTCGTCTCCATTCATCCGGGGGGTGGGGCGGGGTGTGGCGGGGCGTGTTCACCCGCTCACTCAAGGGGACCAGGTGTCAGGGGTCCGCAGCGCCACTGTGGGACCCTGGGGGGGGGGGGGGGGGGGGGGGGGGGGGGGGAGGGGGGGGGCGGGGGGGGGGGGGGGGAGGGGGGGGGTGGGGGGGGGGGGGGGGGGGGAGGGGGGGGGGGGGGGGGGGGGAGGGGGGGGGGGGGGGGGGGGGGTGT